>JANNDY010000140.1:0-6749 GCA_031378345.1 Emticicia sp.
AGGCATCAATAACAAAATAAAATTAATCAAACGAAGGGGTTTTGGTTTCGCTTCTTTCAATAATTTCAAGAGTGTTGTAATGATTGAGTTTTTGAAATCTTGAAATAGTGCAACTTTTTAACCAAATTAACGAAAGAACCATAAGTTATTGATAGTCAATGTCTTACGTTAGTCATTAAACATTAAACACTAATCATTAAGCATTAATAATTATTTCTTTGCAGTCGAATCAGCCACTACTACTTTTCCTGATTTTTTATCATCAGCATATTTTTTATTTAAACCATCAAGTACCGCTTTGGTGATATCCAAATCTTCTTTGGCATAAAAAACATTGCCACCTTTCGAGTAGCCAATTACCATATCATACTTATCGCCAGCATTATATGCCTTCAAAAATGTTTGAATATTAAGCAAAACTTCCTCAGATTTTTTGGCATCTTCTTTTGCTAAATCTTGTGCCGCCTTATCACGAAAAGCCATGATAGATTGCTCTTCTTGTTGCAATTGTGCTTGTGCTGTTTGTCCTTGTTCTTGCGTCAAGCCACCTTGTTGAGCTTTTTGTTGAAAAAACGCAGCTTTGTTTTGAAGATTTTTTGCTTTGGTAGAAATATCTGTTTCTAAACGAAAACGCTTATTTTCCGAAGCCTTTGCAACGTCTTTATAATAATCATATTGATTTAAAAGTGTATCGGTATTTACATAAACAATGCGACCACTTGCTTGCTTGCTTGTTGAAGTTGTTGAGGAAGATTTGTCGCAGCCCCAAATAATTACTGAAAGTAAAAGAACTAAAATAGAGAGATTTTTCATGTGAAAATGAATTAATAGATAAGCTAACGATTATTAAAATATTCAATCTGTTTTGCTTACTTAATTGTTTTTTTAGAGTTTTTTGAAAAAATTAGATTGCAAAGATAAAAAAATCCCTCCATTTAGGAGGAATTTTCATTAGTTTTATTTGAATAAAGCTCGAAAATGATAGCCTGCCGTTGCCGAAAGACCCGCCACTTGTGAGCCAATGATGGTCATTATTGTAAAAAATGTAGGAGTAATGGGCATATTTTTCAAAAACTTGAGGTTTTCTGAAAATAATCCACCTACTTTTTCAACCATTATTCCACCCGAACTTATATTGAGATATGTGGCATAGCCAACCCAAAGTGTAGTGATAGCTCCTGCAGCAGCAGCATAGGCACCTGTGCCAGACTTTGACAATAAAGCACCAACAGCAAATGAAATGGGGGCAATAACCCACCAAGGTAAAAAATATTGTGCAACTGCACTGACGATTAATATGATGATATAGTTCATTTCTTTGAGTTCTGAGCGACCGACGCTCGGTTTAAAGTGCTGAGTTCTGAATTCAGAGTTAAATGAGTAGAAAAACTCAGAACTCAAAACTCAGAATTCAGAACTATTTTTTACTTATTTTTATTGTTCCCGAAATTCGGCTACTTTTTTCATCTTTCGATTTCATGAAAAGTAGCTCGTTGAGTTCGCCTTTTGCCCATTTGTCAATCATATTGTCATAAAATGGACTGGCAGGGTTGCCCGACTGACCGCCTGGGTAAAGACCATAAGCCTTTGGCCAAGTTTTGTCAAGTTGAACAATCATTCGCCACGAAGGACCATTTACTTCAGTCGTTGCATTGACAATTCCCATGCCTCCACCATTTTTAATATCCTGACGACCAAAACCCGGAAGTCTGCCCAAATGATTAATATCAGTGCTTTTTACTTCTGTCCATGCCCAAGTTAGAGGGTTCATCGGTCCAAGTTTCATTGTCAAAGAGTCAATAGTTGCCTTGAAACTACTTTTTACAATATCTTGCATAGTTTCTTGCTTGTCTTTGGTAGTTACATTATCAAACCACTTGGCGGTTGGTTGTTTTTCCATCATTACCCAAGTACGGTCACGAGCAGGATAAAGCATTGGCGATTTGTCTTCTTTCGGCGAAAACTCATCATCCCAAATAGCATAGCGAAGTTCACGTACCCAACGCTCAAAAATCGTTGCACCCATTTCGTTAGGGTCGTTTTTCAAATTCCATTTTGTCAAAACTTGAAAAGCGGCATTCGTATTATTCGAAGAATCTGCATTCAAAACTTTCAATAATGTTGGCAAAACACGGCGAGCTTCTACATTAAAATTATCATTTTGCATCAAACGCAAGCTATCAACCGTTGCTTTTTCCATTTTAGCCAAACGTTCATTTATACGAATACCTCGCTCGCTTGGAGCGAATTTCCAACCTAAATAATATGGGTAAGAAGGGTCGGTAGAAAACTGATTTGCCGAACTCACAAAACCTCTTACAGGATTTTTTACTGTTGGATTTTGGTCTGCCGGAATAAAACCTTGCCAATCGTGTGCAGGATTTGAACCATCTAAAATATATTTCCCTTGTTCATTCCACTTCAAAGGCAATTTCCCATTTGGTGTAATGGCAATATCATTTTGATTACTCGCAAAAATAAAGTTTTGAGCAGGTGCTATATAATATGTAAGAGCTTTGCGATAATCGTCGTAGTTTTTGGCTCTATTCAAATAATAAAATGCCATCAAATCTGTGCCGTCTGCTTCGTTGGCAACCCAACGCATGGCATGACCAGCAGGAGAACTTTTATTGAAATTTTTCTCCGAAGCTACATTATATACAATAGGTCCATGATGTGTGCTAAAAACGGTATCTTTCAAAGGCTCTTTTTTACCTTTTATGACAAATTCTTCTATTCGCATGGTCGTTGGTTTCCATGCACCATTGTACCAATATTCTTTCTTGGTTTTGTCTTTGAACTTGATTTGGTAAAAATCCATGACGTCAGAGCCAACATTTGTTACACCCCAAGCCACATCTTTATTGAAACCAATTACCACGCCCGGAGCTCCAGGAAGGCAAGCACCATAAACATTCATGGTTGGCGTGCATAATTGCATTTGGTACCAAATCGAGGGTAAAGTTAGTTGCAAATGAGGGTCGTTTTCTAAAATCGGTAAACCTGTGGCCGATTTTGCCCCGCCAACTGCCCAGTTATTACTACCAATTTCGGGCGAATGTGAAGGAACGGGGAACGCCCCCCGATCGAAAGCAACCGACTCTGTTGTAGAGAAACTTGCTGAGATTTGAGTAGGAACAGCTGGAACAGGCACTGGAGTAAAATTCCATTTTGTGCCAGCAGGAATAATCGGGCTTTCGTTGGTAGGATAATCTGGAAACAAATCTTTCATTACATCCATGCCATATTTAGATAATGCGTTGCTCATTCGGTAGTCGTCGCTGCCTCCGTTGAGTACGTTTCGCATATTCATCATCATCAAAAGGGTCTTGTAAGGCGACCATTCTTCTGGTTGATAACCAATGATTTTGTACTCAACAGGCAGGTCTTTGTATTTCAATTGCTTGATGTAAGCATTTACGCCTGCCGCATAAGAATTAAGCACATCATTGAAAATAGCATTCTTTTTGCCATCTTCATACACTTTTTTTGCAGCATCTGCCATGCCAATTCGACGAGTATAGCGGTCGAGTTCTAAAGCACGCTCACCGACAATTTCGCTGAGGCGACCCGAAGCGGCTAAGGTATAAAACTCCATTTGCCACAAACGGTCACGAGCCACAAGATAACCTTGTGCAAAATAGACATCATTGTCGTTTTTGGCAAAAACGTGTGGCACACGATTATCGTCGAAAACTACATCGACCTCTTCTTTTACGCCATCTAATTTTAAATCGGTAGGGGGAACGGCAAGTTTTGCCTCTCCATTTTGCCAAAAGCCCTCAAAAGGACTGAATAATCGCCCAAGTGCAGGAATGCTTCCGAGAGGACGGTTAAGAGCATAAGTCAATCCAGCAGCAGCAATTAGACTTACAATAAATTTTACAAATTTCATTTAGGTTTGGTTAGAAGTTTTTGATTTAATGAAGCGAAAGTAGGGAAAAACTGTGAATATTTTACTTTTTAATGCATTTTTAGGACTTTTTTATGAAAAAATGCTGTTGTAAGAATATAAAATTGCACGAAATGAATAAAAAATATCTTTTGATTTTACTTATGTTTTCTTCAAAAATTACTAATGCCCAAGTCAAAAGTAAGGCTTTTGATAGTTTGCTTAATGTAATGGTTACGAAGTCTGTGCCAAAAGTTGGTTGTGAAGACTTAAAAAAAATGAAAAATGTAGTATTACTCGATACTCGTGAAAAGCGAGAATACAAAGTAAGTCATTTGCAGAATGCACGATGGGTAGGTTTCGAGAAATTTGATTTGAAAAACGTATCCAACATTCCAAAAGATGCCAATATCGTAGTTTACTGCTCAATTGGCGTAAGAAGTGGCAAAATTGGTGAAAAACTTATGCAAGCAGGTTTCACAAATGTTCATAATTTTTACGGAAGTATTTTTGAATGGGTCAATCAAGGAAACCCAGTTTATGACATGGCAGGAAAACCAACCAACAAGATTCATGGCTACAACTGGAAATGGGGCATTTGGTGCGACAAAGGCGAGAAGGTTTATGAGTGATTTTGATAGCGTTTTAGAGCTTGCTTTAAATATTTTGGAAAATTTAATAAATGATGTAGATTTGTTCAAAAAATATTAAAAAAAATGACAGTCGCTCTAAGAAAAATAGAAACCTTATTAGGTCAGATTTCTACCAAAGAAAAAGGACGGGTTCTTCAATGGGTCATTAGTGACTTGGGGGGTAATTTCATTGGTATTGATAAAACAGCAGATGTTTGTGGAGGAGAAGCACGCATCGCTCGAACTCGAATACCAGTTTGGTTGCTTGTGCGACAACAACAATTAGGTATTTCAGAGCATGAAATACTATCAGATTATCCTTCATTAAGGGCAGAAGATTTATATAATGCTTGGAACTATTATCGTGTGCATAAAAACGAAATTAATAAGCTAATTAAAGAAAACGAAGAAGCCTAACATGGCAAGATTATATACAAATGAGAACTTCCGAAGGAGAATTGTCGAAATTCTTCGAGAACTTGGACACGATGTTTTAACCTCTTTTGAGGCAGGAAATGCCAATTTGAGTATTCCAGATGACAAAGTTTTGGACTTTGCACATAAAAATAACAGAATTGTTTTGACTTTCAATCGCAAAGATTTTATTCGCCTTCATAACCAAAATCCAATTCACGCAGGTATTATTGTTTGCACCGAAGACAAGGATAATATAGCTCTTGCACAAAGAATCCACGAAGAAATTTTGTTGTTGAAAGGCATTACAGACAATCAATTAATTCGTGTGAATCGCCCAAATTTATCTTGATGGTAAGGCATACAATTATGTTTTAGCTAATCAAAAACTTTCTTCTAAAACACCCTCTTTTTCCATGAAAAAACTAATCCTCACCATCACCCTCGCCCTCACAAGCACCCTCGGCTTTGCCCAAAAAACAAAACCCGATAGCTTAAAACAAGCCCTAAAAATAGCATCAACCGACTCCGCTCGGAATAACATTTACGTTGAATTACTTTCTTACTACAATGAAGTAAACAGGGATTCAGCCTTGTTTTATGCAGACAAACGCCTTGCCCTCGCCAAGCAACACAACGACAAGCTGGCAGAAGCAATTGCCTTAGGCAGTAAAGGGCGTCAATATGCTAATATGGGTAAATATGCGGAATCGTACCAGAGTTTATTGCTGGCTCTTAGGATTGCAGAAGACCCAAACAACGAAGAAAAAAGTGAGTGGCGAAGGGTGCCTTTTCCCGATAAGAGAAAAGAAAGACTTTCTATTCTTCCTTTCTTACATGTAAGTTTTGGCAGTTTGATGCGTAATACAGGGAATCAGAAACAAGAAATATTCCATACAAAAGAGGGATTGACAATTGCTCGTCAAAATAATGATTTAAACTGGCAAATGATATCGAATTCGAATTTGGCAAATACCTACTTGAAAATGAATCAGCTTGACTCTGCTTTCTATTTTGCAAAAGAGGCAGATTTATTATCGAGAAAACCAACCTACAGTGGTACTCTCAGGGGCTTTAATATTGGCATTATCGGAGATATTTATTTAAAAAAAGGAGATAAGCAGCAGGCTAAGAAATATTATTACGAGGGCTTATCATTAGCAATTGAAAAGAACAATAAAAGCAGTATTGCTTCAATAAACCACAAGCTGGTTCAATTTTTCCTGCAGGAAAGCGAAAAAGATTCTGCATTGGTTTATGCGGTTAAAAATCTTGGAGTTATTAAATCCGTTGGTACTGAAAACGAGCAAATTAATACAGGATTAGCGTATGAAGATATTTACCTCGCCTATCAACTAAATAATCAGCTTGACAGTGCTTACAAATACCAGGGATTGGCATTGGTAGCTAAAGACAGTTTCTATAAAATCAGAATTAAAAACCTCGCCGATTTCCAAAATCTATCTCTTGAAGAATCACTTCGTTTGGAGAATTTGGAAAAGGAAAAGATCCAGACACAAGCAAAAATCAGAACGTATGGGATGCTGGCAGGCCTGGGGATTTTACTTACCATTGGATTGATTCTCTATCGCAATAATCGTCAAAAACAAAAGGCAAATAAGGTTTTAGAAACAACACTTACCAATTTAAAATCTACCCAATCCCAACTCATCCAATCCGAAAAAATGGCAAGCTTAGGAGAACTCACTGCGGGCATTGCCCATGAAATTCAAAACCCACTCAACTTCGTTAATAATTTTTCTGAAGTGAATAAAGAATTGCTTAGTGAAATGATTGAAGAATTACAGAAA
>JANNDY010000022.1:0-9447 GCA_031378345.1 Emticicia sp.
CCTGAATATAAGCCTTTTATTGCTTCTTCTTGAAAAGATGCAAAGTCAAATGGTTGATTGTGAGTCATAATATTCTATGTTTAAAGTAAAATTAACACTTTTGTGAAATTTTCACTTGACACAGTTTAAAAAATAGCCTCGGGCGACCCCGTCGACATTCAAAACTCGTTTTTGCTTTTACGCCAACAATGCTTTCACCATCACCGAGATTTCTTTTCCGTCGGCAAGCCCAGCCAATTCTTTTGAGGCAACGCCCATAACTTTCCCCATATCCGACGGAGCAGAAGCACCCACACGGGCAATCATTTCTTGTATTTTTGCTTTCAAATCATCTTCCGATAATTGTTTTGGCAAAAACTCTTCGATTACAGCCAACTCCGCTAATTCTTTATCCAAAAGGTCTGGGCGATTTTGTTGGCGATAAATATCTGCCGAATCTTTTCTTTGTTTCGCTGCTTTGGTAAGCAATTTCATTTCTTCTTCGGCAGTCAAATCGCCTGTTTTTCCTTCTTTGGTTTCTTCCAACAAAATGAATTTTTTGATGTCCCGCAAAGCCATCAATCTTACTTGTTCACGAGCAAGCATGGCTGCTTTAATTTGACCATCAATTTGTATTTTTAATGACATGATTTTAATTATTTATTGTACTATTTTAAGAACATTTTCAATTTTAGTCTTTTTGTAGCCGCTTGATAATTTTTGGAACAAGTTTTGATACTGCGTATGTAAACTTAACCAACCCATTACTATCATGCGTATCCTTAGTCTAACTGCTATCAGTATTTTACTGATTCTTACAAATGTTTTTGCTACCCCTAAAAAAAGTAGCTCATTCTCCCTGATTCAAAAGCGTTATGCCGAAATTCAGAAAAACTTAAAAAATCAACATTACATCGTTCGAAAAATTTCTGATAAAAATTTCGATGATGATGTAACCGCTTATTTTCAGAACAACCGAATTGAGTTAATCGTTTCGGAAACCTTCGGAGAAGTTGGTAAAATTAGGCATGAATATTATTTTGGCAAAAACGGGGAACTCATTTTAGCTTCAAATCAGTTATTTCAGTATCAGAATGATGCCAAAGTAATTACCGACAGAAACTTGGTAAAAATAGGCGAAAATAGCTATTATTACCAAAAAAAGAAACTTGTAAAGTGCGTCAATCATAATTTGAATGTTGCACGAATTGATGCAGTTTCTCGCAGTCGTTATTTACTTGGTAAAAGTTTGATACTTACCAAACAGATTAAAGAGCAGCATTATGACAAAATTATCGGTCAATATCAACAAAATTGCGACCTTACGCAACTCACGGGGAGGCAATCAGCCGAATGTAGTGCAGGTTGCGATTGATTGTGAAAACTTCGGGGCAGAGGGAATTACGGTTCATCCTCGCCCCGATGAACGCCATATACGCTACCGCGATGTATATGATTTGAAAGAAATCGTTACGACAGAATTTAATATTGAAGGCAATCCGACCGAAAAAAAATTCGTCGAGTTGGTACTTGCCAACAAACCCACCCAAGTTACGCTCGTCCCCGACGCACTCAATGCCGTTACCTCCAATGCAGGTTGGGACACAATCAAGCACCGAGATTTACTCAAAGATTTAGTAGCAACCTTCAAAAGTGTAGGTTGTAGAGTGTCTATTTTCGTTGACCCCATCGAAAAAATGTTAGAAGGTGCTGCCGAAACAGGCACCGACCGCATCGAACTTTATACCGAAAGCTACGCCCACGATTATTTCAAAAACAAGGCAGAATCCATCAAGGACTATATTTATGCTGCAAAAATTGCCCAAAAAGTCGGACTTGGTGTAAATGCTGGGCATGATTTGAGCTTAGACAATCTACGTTATTTCAAAGAAAATATTCCAAATCTTCTCGAAGTCTCTATCGGACACGCACTTATTTGCGATGCACTTTATTTAGGTTTAGAAAATACAATTCAGCTATATTTGCGAGAGTTGGAGTAAAAAAACTAAATTAAATGACAAAACCACTTCCTGTTGAACAGTTTCTTGAAAAAGCTAAAATTCAGCCAATAATTGATGTACGTTCGCCTAGAGAATTTGAGCGTGGACACATTGTTGGTGCGGTTAATATTCCATTATTTGAAAACCACGAGCGAGCCGAAGTTGGTACGCTTTACAAAAAGGTTGGGAAAGACTCCGCTTTTCTGTTAGGCTTAGATATTGTTGGACCAAAACTGGCAGGATTTGTCAAAAAAGCTAAGAAAATTGCTCTAAATGGAGAGATTTTGGTGCATTGCTGGCGTGGAGGCATGAGAAGTGGAAGTTTTGCAACGCTGCTGAGTGCCGCCGGAATGAAGGTTTCACTTTTGGTTGGTGGCTATAAATCTTACCGAAATTTTATTTTGGAAGAATTTCGTAAACCATTGAATATCATTGTTTTAGGTGGAAAAACGGGCAGTGGAAAAACCGAAATTTTATACGAATTAGAAAAACAAGGCGAACAAATTTTGGATTTAGAAGGCTTGGCAAATCACAAAGGCTCATCGTTTGGAATGTTGGGACAAGCTCCGCAACCAATGACCGAATATTTCGAAAATATGCTTTACGAAAAACTTTCTATACTTGATGCAAATCGCCGAATTTGGATTGAAGATGAAAGCAAAAACGTAGGTTGTTGCAATATTCCCGAAGGACTTTGGCAACAAATGCGGGTAGCAAATGTAGCGTTTATTGATGTTCAGAAAGAAATAAGAATTGGGCGTTTGATGAATGAATATGCACAATTTTCATTTGATGAATTAAAATCTGCAACTGATAGAATTGCCAAACGCCTTGGCGGGCAACAACATAAAGAAGCTATTGATGCCTTGGCAAAAGGCGATTTTTCGGTAGGAACAGATATCGCACTAACTTACTACGACAAAGCCTATCTTCACGGACTTTCGCACCGAGAGCCTTCTCAAATCAAAACTTTTGAAGTAAACGAAAATAATCCTGCTACAATAGCCAAACGATTAATTGAGGGAATTTAACATATTTTAAGACTTTTTAACACTCCATTAGCCACCACTTCGCTAAGTTTGTGCAACGTTTTGTTTGTAACAACGTCATTTCAGAAAAATTTCAATAAAACTATTAAAATTATGAGAGCTACTTTAAGTAAATGTTTGAGAGTCAGTATTTTTGGACTTTTAACAATAACTCCTTTTATGTCTTTTTCACAAGGGAAAAAAGACAAAATTCGTATCAGAATTGAGCAAGAAATAAATGGCAAAACCAAAATTGATGAGAAAATTATCGACGCTTCGGAAATGTCGGATGGGCAAAAAGAAAATGCAATTCAGAAATTTCAAGATTCGGTTACAGCACAAAACAAAGGCAAAGTGCAAGGCATGAAAATCGAAGTTGAAAGCAACTCGGATGAAAGAAAAGGAGAGAGAAGAGTTGAACGTAATTATAATTACAATAATGACAACGGTGACGAAGAAATCGTGATTAAGAAAAAACCACATGTGAAAATTTATCGCAGAGATGGAAATGGTAAAGACGGGGTTGAAATTTTTGACGGCGAAGAATTTTCACGTGAATTGAATGGAAACATGGAAAGTCTAAGAGATAATCTCAAAAATATGGGCAGAGATTTGAAGTTTGAATACCGCACAATTCCAGATGGATTTTTCTTTAATGATAATGGTGGTTCGTCGGCTAAAACTGTTCGTGGCGTAGAGGTTTTTCCGAACAACCCTAAAACAGAAATTTTGAATGTTCGATTTAATGCTCCACAAAAAGGCGATGTAAGCATAAAAGTAATGGACGTAAAAGGAAATGTAGTTGCTAAAGAAGAAATCAAAGATTTTTCGGGGGAATACGTGGGACAAATCAACATCGGCAAACAAAAAGGCACAATCTTCGTAATGATTACGCAAGGCGAAGACGGAACGGTAAAAAGAGTAGTTTTGCCTACGAATTGATTATTTTTATAGAATTTAAAGGTCGGCATTGCTTTGGGCGATGCCGATCTTTTTGCGTTATTAATTCTCAAAATTGGCCTCACGCTTTTGCATTTTGGCAGTAAAAGCCTCTTGCAAATCGCTTGAAAGTAACATTGCGGCATTCCAAGTTGCCATATAATTGAGTCCGTCAGCTACCGAATGGTCACGGGTGTGTAGCAAAATATGCTTTGTTCCACGAATTGACAAAGGCGATTTTGAAGCAATCGTGGCTGCCAATTTCATTACTTCCGCCATCATATTTTCTTTGTTTTCAAAAGAACGATTCACGATTCCTATTTTTTCTGCCTCTCGTCCTTCTACATTTCTGCCTGTATAAGCCATTTCTCGCACCAATCCATCACCGATAAGTTTTGGTAAACGCTGCAAAGTTCCTAAATCTGCCACCATTCCCATATCAATTTCTTTGATAGTGAAATAAGCATCATCGGTACAATAACGCATATCGCAGCCACAAACCAAGTCGATTCCACCACCAATGCAACCGCCATGAATGGCAGCTAAAACTGGTTTTGAGCAATTTTCGATGGCATTGATAGGTGCTTGCAGGCGAAAAACATCTTTTCGCACTCGCTCACGTCGGCGAGCATCGCAAGCAATATTTGTCTGTGAAACCGACATCAACAAACTCAAATCAATTCCTGCACAGAAATGTTTGCTTTCACCACCTTCCAAAACCACCACTCGCACTTCTGGGTTTTCATCAAGGTATTCAAAAGCTTCGGTGATTTCGTCCCAAGCGATTTGGTTCAAAGCATTCGCTTTTTCTGGGCGATTAATGGTTACATGAGCAATGTGGTTTTCGATTGTTAGTTTTAGGGTTTGCATGATGGTTTTGTTGATTTGTTGTACAAAAAACGGTGAAGTCTTTTTTGAAACTTCACCGTCAAAATTAATTCTTTTTACTGAATTTTTCTTATTTCTTCTCTCCACTCGTCTGCGTACCAGCAGGTTTGTTTTTCAAAGCCTCTTGCATTGGGTTTGAGCCACCACCGCCGCCACGACCAGTTTGTTTAAATGCTTGAAAGCGAGTTGGTTGCTCAGGTTCTTTCGGGAAAGCATTGTCAGAAGTATCAATATCAGGAATTTCGTGATAAGGGTCAAGTTTGAATTTGGCTACTTTTTTAGTTGTTACCAAAGTTTTCTTTACGTCTTTATCATTCAAACGCCAGATTTCTGCTGGAATTCTAACGTCTTCGCTTGTTCCATCTTCAAACACCATTTGAATAATAATTGGCATTATCAAACCGCCTTTATTTTTCAGATTTACCACATAAAAGTTTTTACCTTCTTCTATTAGTTTTCTGTCGTTTTCGTCCAAAGTTGCCAAATACTGCTCATATTTCTTTTTATCGGCATCGGTTACGGCAAATTTATCATACGTATTATAAAAATCCTTCATCGTTGGGTCGGCTTCTACAACGGTTTCTTTGATGTCGGTTTTATTTCTGATATTGCTCAAAGTTTGTGCTTTTGCTGCGGCATCGGCTTTGGCAGTTGCTTTTTGTTTGGTTGGGTCTTGGCTGTCAATGCCGTACCATTCTACATTAGCAATCGCTTGGTCGGCAGGCTCAACGCCGTAGAACCAACCTTTCCAAAACCAATCTAAATCTACGCCCGAGGCATCTTCCATCGTACGGAAAAAGTCAGCAGGCGTTGGTGATTTGAAAGCCCAACGACGTGAATATTCTTTAAAAGCATAATCAAAAAGCTCACGTCCCATGACACTTTCACGCAAAATATTTAGTCCAGTTGCGGGTTTTGAATAAGCATTTGGTCCAAAAGTTCCTGGCAAAATATTGTCCGAACTACTCATAATAGAGTTTTGCTTATTGGCATCAAGTTTCATGTAGCCAACAATAGATTGAGGCTCGATGCCCGTTGCAGGGAAATCTCTATCCCATTCCAAACAAGTCAAACTTTCTAAAAAAGTATTCAAACCTTCGTCCATCCACGACCATTGACGCTCGTCAGAGTTCACAATCATCGGAAAGAAATTATGTCCAACTTCATGAATAACTACCAAAATCAAGAAGTTTTTTGTACCTTCTGAGTAAGTTCCATCAGCTTCTGGTCTTGCACCATTGAAACTCATCATTGGGTATTCCATGCCACCCACCGAACCATGCACCGAATATGCAACTGGGTAAGGATAAGCCACCGAACGTTTTGAATAACTTGTGAGCGTATGTGCCACCAAACGAGTTGAATATTGTCCCCAAAGTGGATTTGCTTCTTTTGGATATAACGACATCGCCCAAACTTTTTTGCCTTCTACATCAACTTGCATGGCATCCCAAATAAATTTACGAGAAGCTGCAAACGCAAAATCACGGACATTTTTGGCTGCATAAATCCAAGTTTTCTTGCCTGTTGGCTTACCCTTTTCGGCAGCTTCGGCTTCTTCTTGTGTAACAATCGCAATCGGATTTTTAGTATTTTTTGCTTGTTCCCAACGCTTGATTTGTGTAGCTGTTAATACTTCTTTTGGGTTTTGAAGTTCGCCTGTTGCCCCAACAACCATGTCGTTTGGCAAGGTTAAAGCAAATTTATAATCGCCAAAAACCAAAGTAAATTCACCTTGACCCAAAAACTGTTTGTGTTGCCAGCCATTTACATCATCATAAACAGCCATGCGTGGAAACCATTGAGCAATTTCATAAAGCACATTTCCATCTTTTGGGAAAAGCTCGAAACCACTTCTTCCACCTGTTGTTTTTAGGTCAATGATATTGAATTTCCAATCAACTTGAAGCGTAAAAGTCATGCCTTTTGCCAAAGGTGTTGGCAAATCAACTCGCATCATCGTTTCGTTGATAGTATATTTCAAATCTTTGCCCAAAGCATCTTTCACTGCCGATATTTTGTAACCATAATCTTTGTCGTTGGCACCTGCCATTGTTCCAAGTGTATTGAAACTTGCCCCAGAAGTTGGATTAAAAGCCGACTGACGAGAAGTATTACTGACAGAGTTTTTAGCAAAAAGATTTTGGTCAAGTTGTAACCATAAATAGCGTAATTCTTCGGGAGCGTTATTTGTATAAGTAATTTTTTCTGATGCCGTAATTGCCTGTTTTGCATCGTCTAACTCAGCTTTGATGTCATAATCGGCTTTTTGTTGCCAATAATCTTTACCCGGGCTACCACTTGCCGTACGATAAGAGTTTGGAGTTGGCAAAGAGGTTCCCATTTGTTCGAAGCGAGTGTTTGCATTATACTCGGTTGTGGCTGCTGGTCGCTGTGCCGCTGCAAACAAGGCAAAATGTAGAAGAATTACTGTAAAAATAGACTGTTTTTTCATGTTTTTTGATGAAGTTTTGTTTTTGCGAAATTAGGGAAAATTTATTTGTATTTTATCACATGGTTTGGGTGATTTGTAAGAAGTTTAAAAATACCATTTTTCGGTCATTAATTTAAAAGCTACACCCGCTACAAATGCCGAAAGAACGAGATTCCATGTATGTTTTTTTACTTTAAAACCATCTAAAAGTAAAAAAGATAGACCAATTGACACACTAACTATTACCAATTGTCCAAACTCTAATCCAATATTAAAAGCCAATAATTGCGGAATAATATTTTGGTCTTTGCCCAACAAACTGCGTAAGTAATTTGAAAAACCTAAGCCATGAATCAGCCCGAAACTTAATGCTAACATATAACGAGACTGCGAAAACTGCTCTGGGTCAAGTACACTTTCGGTGCTTCTATGAAAAAAATTAGAAAAACAGGTTACAACAATTGTTACAGGAATTAAAAACTCGACAAAATCGGTGCTGTAATCAACCATTTTTAGAGCAGCCAAAGCGAGTGTAACAGAATGTCCGATGGTGAATGCCGTAACCAAATATATAATCTTCTGCCAGTCGGTTATTCGATAAATGGCACATAACGCCACCACAAAAAGGATGTGGTCATAGCCATTAAAATCAGTGATATGTTTATAACCAAGTTGGAGATAAATAAAAAATTCGTTCATAGCTTTTATAGATTCAACAGAAAATGATGCTTCAAGAATTGTCGTAAATTCTTGATTATCAATACAACTACTTTTTAGTTTTTGGATATGTGAAACAAATTTACAAGATTTGTGTTGGATATTTTAAAAGTATCCTAATAAATTACGAAACCATGAGCATCGGTAAAAAAATAGGCTTTGGATGGGGCTACTCATTTATTGCATTCTTTCTCTTGGGCTATTATTATATTAGCCATAATTGGACATTTTTTGTATTTATTTATGCGTATATACTCATCCCAATTCTTGATGAAATTGTCAGTCGAGATTCGCAAAACGCCAGTGCTGAGGAATACGAAAAACTCCTCAAAGACCGCTATTTCGACTTTTTAGTTTACTCGCACGTTTACATTCAATATTTCATGTTGGCTTGGTGTTGTTATATTCTTACGCACGATAATCTTATGTGGTGGCAAGTTGCTGGACTAATGCTCAGTCAAGGTGTTTATGCTTCGACTATTATCAATGTTGCCCACGAATTAGGGCATCGAGTAAGTCCGATTGCACAGTTTCACTCTCGAATGGCTTTATTATCAGTCTGTTATATGCACTTTTTGGTGGAACACAACCGTGGACATCATACTCACGTAGCAACGCCACTCGACCCAGCAACTGCCAAAAAGAACCAAACGATTTTTTCTTTTTGGAAACAAACTTTAATCGGAGGCTTCAAAAGTGCGTGGAATATTGAGAAAAAACTTCTCGAAAAGAAAGGCAAAACGACTTGGAGTTTACAAAATGAAATGATTTGGGCAGTAGTTTTACCAATTTTGCTTTGTGGAGCTTTGACTTTTGTTTTTAGTAAAATGTCAGGAAAATTTGAGTGGATTGTTCCTGTGTTTTTTATTGTTCAGAGCGTAATTGCCATTCTATCATTAGAATGTGTCAATTATATTGAGCATTATGGCATAGTTCGTCGAGAAATTTCTGCGGGAAAATACGAAAAAGTGAATCCACTTCATTCATGGAATGCCAATCATTTTTATAGCAATTTGATGCTTTTTCATCTGCAACGCCATTCCGACCATCACGCTTACGCAGCTCGACCTTACCAAGTTTTGCGTCATTTTGATGAAAGTCCGCAGTTGCCTTATGGCTACACAATGATGATTTTGATGTCGCTTGTGCCACCAATTTGGTTTAAAGTAATGAACAAAAAACTCGAAATTTGGCAATCTCAAAGTGTTGATAATGAGCAGATTATGAAAGTTGTGAAGCAATTTGCATAAACCAAAAACGGTCAGCCAAGCGGTCCCACCAAGTGCGTTTCATTACTACAAAAATTATGATAATTCCTGCTAAAACTACACCAAAACCAGTCCATTTGTTTAATATCAAGTACATGGGAAGCAACATCAATAATACCTGACCAATGATTCCGAAGGTAAGGTTGAAAATATTATTTCCTAAGTTTTTGTTTCTTTCAAAATCAGGATTTTCG
>JANNDY010000027.1:0-9143 GCA_031378345.1 Emticicia sp.
AAGAAATTTTGTCAGAAATTAGTATTATTTTCGCTGACAGAATCGCTGATGAGGATTTCGAGTTATAAGTTTTGGTTGAAAAAACCAAAACTTATAACTCGCTCAAGTTAGGCTTGACACAGTTTAAAAAACACTCCCTAACGCTACATTATTCCCCTTTTTTGATGTTTTAAAAATTGTTATTTCCCATACTGTTGTTCAATATTTGCTCTTATCAAACCAGTAATCCAAGCGGTATCTGTGCCATTCAAGAATATAATTTCTTTTACACCTAAGCCTCTCGTAACTTCATTAGCAAATGAATAAACCAAATGTGCTGCCGAAATCATATCTTCATCACGTGGAAAAATATTGGCATTAATTTCTTGAATTTTTGCGTCTGCAAGATTTCTCGTTTTTTCACTCACAATACGAGTCAAATCTGGGTTTCTTAGGGCAGTAACATCAGTAACCGATTTTGTCTTGAAATTATTTATAACAAAACGGTTCATCGTAATCGCTGTTTCACTTACGCTATCGGGCGACATCAGCATATTGGCAACATAGCTTGCACCTCCCAATAAATAAATTCGCTTTCTACGCTTCATTTCTGGTCGTCTTTCATCAAATTCTCTTCTAATTTGCAGTGTCAAATCTTTAGTTTCGGCATCAATAGCTGTTACGTATTCCTGCAAGTTTTTTGGGTCATATTTCTTTTCAATAGCAGAAGCATAAGATTTTGTGCCTGGAAACTCAATTCCAAGCATTTTTGGAGCATCGCCAGGTTTCAACCCTTTTACATAATAGCCACCTTTTGTATTTCCACTGCCAATATCAATAACGGCTGTGCTGTACCAAAGTGATTGTGGAATTGCTCCACGAATAGTCATTTCGGCTTCACGAATATAATCAACTATCTCAATTTTTTGGTTAGGATTTCCCAACGCACTTTGAATTTCTTCTTTTAAAACCGTGGTATCTTGTTGAATTCTACCAACTAATCCACTACTGATAGCAATGGTTATTCTATCTGCCGAAATACCAAAACTTGACAATGAGTCAATAACATAGCTTCTGATGGCTTTTGCCCCTTCTTTATAAGCGTTGATGTTTTTTACACCCATATTGATATTGGCATTTTTAAACTTTTTTGCCAATTTGAACTCTAATTTCTTAGTTTTTGGATTAAGTTTTGCCCCCAAAACACTGAGTTTTATACCCGTTGCCCCAACGTCAATTCCTGCATAATATTCCTCCTTATTATCTACACTCGACATCAGTTTTTGGATAGCTTTTACACTGGCAACATAATTTGCTTTTTGATAAATATCCAAGGCTTTCAAAAAGTATTTTTGAGCTTCTGTTGGCTCTTCATGGTCACGATAAAGAAGTCCCAAGTTTTCATAAGCGGCTGCTTCCCAATATTTTTGAGCAGGATATTTGGTCGTAATAATAGTTACAGCCTTGGTTAAATAAAGCTCCGAAAGGTTATATTCATCAACTTCACGATAGGTATTTCCAACTTTAATATAACGGAGAGCTTCGTCAAGTTCTTGGGCAATTACGGCATTGGAAATGCTAAATACGAGAGAGAGTACAAGAATAATTTTCTTCATAGTTTAATTGGTGTTTATAAGTACAAAAAATAAGAGCATAGAAATATTTATGTAATTGCCTTTGGGCAATACCTTTTTTTTAATCTTAAAAGGGGTACGAGTAGTTAAATTATAATACCAGCAAAGGTAAATAGAGAAGTATTTTTATATGAAAGCAGTTTGTCTCTTTATTGCGAGCTTGAAATTAGAGAGGGGCAAAACTAAGCAAAAGCATGTAATGTGCAAAGGTTTTTTTGATAAAAAAATATTTTTGATAATGTGCTACAATTTCACGAACTTCATGCGTTAATAACCTCGAAACCTAAATCAAAACTCGCTTCGCCAATGAAACCAATTATCTCTCGCTCAAATGCAAAAGGCTTTGTGCGTGTACTTTTTTTCTCATACCTCATATTTCAAATCTCCTATCTCACAGTCGGCTGTTCCAAACTCAATGAAGTGAGCATTGCCGCCCGAAATTTTGAAGATGAAATTCAACAAGCTCAAAATTTAGTTTTTACATTCAATAAAGATTTAGTAACAGATGCCGATTTAGAAAATTGGGAAGCAGTAGAATATGTGCGAATCGAGCCAAAAGTAGAAGGTGTTTTCAAATGGTCGGCAAAAAACGAATTAGTTTTTTCGCCATCAAATGGCTTCAAAGGAGCAACCAATTATAAAGCAGTTGTTACCAAAGAAATTCTTCGAAAATCGGCTACTAAAAACTATTCTGTTGGTAACGAATCTTTCGAGTTTCATACGCCACATTTGAAAGCCCAAAAGGTAGAAAGTTATTGGATGCGAGGGGCAGATGGAAAACCGCTCGCCAAAGTAAAAGTTGATTTCAACTACCCTGTGCAGGAAACTGACATTGCCAACTTACTAAAAGTGCAACTCGAAGATACTGATACAAAATTCAATTTGAATAGCACGCCAAACGACCAAAAGGTAGTGTTGGCATTAGAAAATGCACCTTCATTAAAAGATGAAAGTTCGCTTAAAACAATCATCGAAAAAGGCGTAAAAATAGCAGGAAGTGCAGGAACTACGATAGAAAAGGTCGAATTGGAAGGCGTTTTGCCTTCGCCTTTCAATGTTAAAATTGTTGATATTGAAACTGGTTTCGAGAAAAACCAAGGTTTTGTAAAAGTAATCACGACTCAGCAAATTTTGGAAGATAACCTAAAAGATGCCTTCAAAATTGAACCTGCCGTAGATGTTCAAACCGAAATGACCGAAAATGGTTTTATCATTAAAGGTTTTTTTAGTGCTTCGGAGGCTTATACTTTGACAATAAAAAATACATTGAGAGGAACTTTGGGGGCAAAACTCGACGAAGAAGTTACCAAAGATTTGTTTTTCGGTGAAATGCCCGCAAGCATTGAATTTACGAGCAAAAAAGGCTTGTATTTATCATCAAAAGGTAGCCGAAATGTGGGTATTCGCATTACGAATATTCCAAAAGTAAAACTCAAAGTTGTCAAGATTTACGAAAATAACTTGCTTTCTTATGTTAGAAATAACCGCTACGAAAACTACGATTATAGCGGTGAAGAAAGTAAACCAAATGGCTTTGCTTATGGCACTGACGATCAAGGAATTTATAGCGACGTTATTATTGACCGCACCATCGAAACTGGAAATTTATCGAAAGTGCATGGTGTGTCGGTGCTAAATATGCCGATGCCCGACCAAGGCAAATTGCGTGGCGTTTATTTGGTCAATCTCAACTCAAATGACGAGTATTATCAGAATGCCACGAAACTCGTTTCGGTGTCTGATTTGGGCATTATTGCTAAGAAATCTGCCGATGGAAATGAGTTGATGGTCTTTGTCAATTCAATCATTGATGCAGAACCGATGGGCGATGTCGAGATAAAACTCATTTCGACCAATAATCAAATAATGGAGTCGCAAAAGACTGATAGTAAAGGAGTTATCATTTTTGAAAACCTTAAAGAAAAAGCTCCAAACTTCAACTTGGCAATGATTACGGCTCGCATCGAAAACGATTTTAACTATATGTTGTTGGAAGATACACAGGTCGAAACTTCACGTTTTGAAGTGGAAGGAAAACGAGCAAATACTACTGGTTTTGATGCATTTGTGTACGGCGACCGTGATATTTACAGACCCGGCGAAACCATTCATTTTAACACTGTTTTGCGTGATGCAAAATGGGCATCTGCAAACGAAATCCCATTGAAAATTAGACTTTTGTTACCCAACGGACGTGAGTTTAAATCTTTCCTGAAAAACACCAACGCACAAGGAGCAATTGAAACCTCAATTCCACTCGACCGTGCTGCCGTAACAGGCACTTATACCATCGAAATTTTGAATGGAAATGATGTTTTGCTTACTTCAAAATCTATCAGCATTGAAGAATTTATGCCTGATAGAATCAAAGTTGATGTTACGGCAAAAGACATTTATAAAACTGGAGAAACGGTGGAAATGTTGGCAACGGCAACCAATTTGTTTGGTCCGCCCGCATCAAATCGTAACTACGAAATGGATTTTTCACTCAAAAGAAAAGCATTTTCGGCAAAGGGTTTTGAAGCTTATTCGTTTGATATTCAGAATGATACGAAGTTTGAACATGACCTTAGACAAGGAACGACTGACGAAAATGGACAAGCAAAACAGGCTTTTCAAATTGCTGCCACTTACCAAGATATGGGTGTGCTGGAAGGCAAAGTTTTCGTAACGGTTTTTGATGAAACTGGTCGCCCGCTCAATCGAGCAAAAAGTTTCGATGTTTTTACGCAAGAAACTTTTTATGGCATTGGTTTGTCCGATTATTATGTGGGTACTCACGTGCCAATGACCATTCCTTTGGCAGCCGTTTCGACCGATGGAAAAGCCAAATCGGCTCGTGCCGAAGTTTCAGTCTATCGCATTGATTATCAGACAGTTGTGGAGAAAACTGACGGTATAATTAAGTATAATTCTAAGCGACAAGATAAGCTGGTTCAGACCAAAGAAGTGAACTTTTCGGCAGGAAAATCTTCTATCAAATTCATTCCGCAAGTATCGGGCGAATACGAAATTCGCATTGCACAGGCAGGAGCAAAAAGCTATTCTTCTCGACAATTTTATGCTTATGGCTACGGAAGTACGTCGAGCAGTTCGTTTGAAGTGAGCAACGAAGGGCAAGTTTTGATGGAATTTGATAAAACGCAATATGAAGTGGGCGACAAAGCAAAAGTCTTGATGAAAACTCCTTTTGTAGGAAAAATGCTTGTTACCGTAGAAAAAGGCAAGGTTTTGGAGCATTTTTATGTAGAAACTGATAAAAAATCTGCCGAAATCGACATAAAAATTACCGAAGAAATGTTGCCAAATGTCTATGTTACAGCAACGCTCATTCGCCCCATGAAAACTGCCGATATGCCTCTGACAGTTGCTCATGGTTTTGCTCCGATGAAAGTCGAAAAAACATCGAACCAATTGCCAGTTGAAATTGTGGCAGTGAAAGAATCTCGCTCAAAACGCAAGCAAAAAGTAACGATAAAAACAAAAGCCAATACCGAACTCACGATTTCGGTGGTTGATGAAGGTATTTTGCAAATTAAAAATTTCAAAACGCCTGATATTTACAATTATTTCTACCAAAAACAGGCTTTGGAAGTAAGCAGCCATGATTTATATCAATTCCTTTTTCCTGAATTATCTTTGGCAAGCAGTAGCACAGGTGGCGATGGTTATAATCTCGAAAAACGAGTAAATCCATTGAGTAACGGACGCACGAAATTGGTATCCGTTTGGTCTGGAATCTTGAAAACGGGCATGGGTGGCGAAGCCGAATTTGAATTTGAAATCCCACAGTTTTCGGGCGATTTACGTATTATGGCTGTTGCATATAAAGATGAGGCTTTCGGTTCGGCAAATGCCAACATGAAAGTAAAAGACCCAATCGTAATTAGCACTGGAAGCCCTAAATTTTTGAGTCCGAACGACGAAGTGATGATTCCTGTAACGGTTACAAATACTACCAAAAATGCTACGACTGCCAATGTTTCGGTGAACTTAACAGGTGGTTTAGTTTTGCAAGGTGCTAATAATCAGGCGATTACAGTTCCTGCGGGCAAAGAAATTCGCACGATGTTTAGCATAAAAGCTCCTGCGGCCATTGGCACAGGAAGCATTGACGTAGTAGTAAATGGTTTCAAAGAAAAGTTTTCTGAAAAAATAGATTTGACAATTCGACCAACCACTTCGCTCTTAAAATCTTCGATGTCGGGCGTAGTTTTGGCAGGAAAAACCGAAGCTATCAATCTTGGAAACGATTATATGGCAGGCACGGCACAAGCAAGTTTGTTGGTCAGTCGTTCGCCGATGGTGCAGTTTGCCAAACAATTAGATTATTTGTTGGGCTATCCGCACGGTTGCATTGAGCAGACGGTTTCAAAGGCTTTTCCGCAATTATATTTTGCTGAATTTACCAAAACTATTGCTAAAAATTCTCGTTCATTAAAGGTGTCGGGAGCAAATGACTGGAATCCACAATTTAATGTGCAAGCTGCCATTCAAAAAATTGAAAATATGCAGTTGGCAAGTGGTGCGGTAAGTTACTGGCAAGGTGGCGACAGCGAAAGTTGGTGGGGAACGGCTTTTGCAGCTCATTTCTTATTAGAATCAAAAAAGGCAGATTTTGAAGTAAACGAAGGAAATTTGAGTCGAATGTTAGATTATTTGACTACCAAAACTTCGATGCAAGATTTGACCGAAACCGACTATATTTATAACGAAACAGGCACTTGGACAACGAGAACGATTGCCAAACACGAAATGATTTATTCACTTTATACGCTCGCAATGGCAGGAAAAGCTAATCAGCCTGTGATGAATTATTATAAATCAAATCCAACTTTATTGACAACCGATGAGCGTTATATGCTCGGAGCGAGTTTTGCCCAAATTGGCGATGAAGGCAGTTTCAAGCAATTGATTCCGAAAGATTATGTGGTAGAAAATACGCAAAAACAAACAGGCGGAAGTTTTGCTTCACCCATCAGAAACTTGGCTATTTCGCTCAATAGTTTGGTAGAATCTGACCCCGAAAATTTACAAATTCCGAAACTCGCAAGAATCCTTTCGCAAGCTATCAAATCTACGCCTTATCTTTCTACGCAAGAGTCGGTTTTTAGTTTCTTGGCATTAGGAAAAATCGCTAAACGCAATGGAGAATCTGACGTAACTGCTTCATTATCAGTTGATAATAAAATTTTAGCAAACTTTGCAGGAACAGATTTGAACATAGAAAAAGGCATTGCAGGAAAACTCGTAAACGTAGCCGCAAAGGGTAAAGGAAGTCTTTATTATTTTGCTCAACAGGAAGGGTTGAGTGCCATAGGGAGCTATGTAGAAGAAGATATTTTCTTGAAAGTTCGCCGACAATTTTTAAGTCGAACAGGTCAACCGATTAGCGGAAGCCTTAAACAAAATCAATTAGTTGTAGTAAAGGTCAGCATCAGCAGCACACTCGGTACGCCAGTTGAAAACGTGGTCGTTACGGATATGCTTCCTGCGGCATTTGAGATTGAAAATCCTCGTTTGAACGAAGACCGCAACATGACTTGGATAAAAAATGCGTCAACGCCTCAGCATTTTGATATTCGTGATGATAGAATCAATTTCTACACCACAGCCGATGCGACCGAAAAGACTTTTTATTATTTAGTAAGGGTAGTTTCGAGAGGTAAATTTGTACTCGGACCAGTTTCAGCCGATGCCATGTATAATGGCGATTATCGTAGTTATAGTGGTGGCGGGAATTTGGTGGTGGAGTAGGAAAAATTAAAAAAGGCATAATAGATTTTATGCCTTTTTTTTATAATTTTGTTAGAAAATAGACAAATATGGCATTAACATTAAACATACCACCAAGACAATTATTTGGTTTGGTGGAGCAATTACCACCCAAAGAAAAACAAAGGCTAAAACATATTTTAGATACACAACTTGTTGATAATAAGGTTTTTACAATTACAAATAACAGAATTTTAAAAGTAATTAACGAATCTAAAAGTTTGCTTTCGTTGGGCGAAAATTGGGACGATGAAGGTGCTTTAGCTATTCCAAAAATTGTTTGGGAGAGAGCAATGGATTTCCTAAAAAATTATAGCCAATATATTACGCAAAAAAAAACTATAAACATTCAAGCACCTCAAATAAACCCTTGTCGTGATGGTTCAATTGATTTGTCATGGCGAACGCCAAAGGCAAGAATGTTGATAAATTTCAAGAATGATGATAGTGGTTTAGCTCATTATTATGGAGATTATTATAACAATATAAATAGTATCAAGGGCTATGTAAAGACCGATGAAATACAAGAGTTTTTGGCAACTTGGATGAAGGTATTAGCTTGATAATCAAAGGTTTATGTGGGAAAAAGAATTTATTCCAGACGAAGATTTTCTCTATTGTAGAGTACATTACCAATTTATTAATCGAAAAACTACTCCTTTTTTGCCAAAAGAAAGTGCTTTTACAAATACCCCAAAAGAAGGTGATAATCTTTCTACCGATTGGGATAGATATACGACGGCAGAGAATTGTAGAAATTCTGTGGCTAAACAAAAAAAATTTGGCAAAGAGGAATTTAAAAACCCTGCTGATTTCTTCATTTATAAATTTAACGTAAGCAACCTTAGGCTCATCGAAACACCTAAGCAATTCGTTGAGCATGACCCTGTTTTCAATGAGCCAGAAATAGTAGGAACTCCGAATAATCGTTCTCATGCTATCATTATTGGCGATAAATCTGACCCCGAACTTCGGATAAAACTTGCAGATATGGGTGAGTGGGAAATCTCACCAACCTAACTCTGTAGCAGCCGATGCCATGTATAACGGAGATTATAGGAGTTATAGTGGTGGTGGGAGTTTGGTGGTGGAGTAAATATTAAGGTATGATTTCTCAGAAATATTTGTTTCTGAGAAATCATAAAACTCCTTCAAATTGTTGCATCCAAAGACGATTATAAACACCCTCTTTGTGCAGTAAACTTTGATGATTTCCTTCTTGCACTAATTTTCCATTTTCGAGAACTATTATTTTATCAGCATTTTTGATTGTACTCAATCGGTGGGCAATGATAATGATAGTTTTGCCTTGATTTCTTAGAAAATCAATCGCATTTTGAATATTTTTCTCTGAAATTACATCGAGTGCCGAAGTGGCTTCGTCCAAAATCAAAATCTCTGGATTTCTATATAATGCTCTTGCAATGGCTATTCTTTGGCGTTGTCCGCCCGAAAGATTTGTACCATGTTCGCCCAAACGAGTATTAAAACCATTAGGTAATTTTTCGATAAATGCCGAATTTCCAAGCAAATTTGATATTTCGATGATGCGTTGCATATCAGGGTTAAAATCTCCCAATGAAATATTTTCTAATAAACTCCCCGAAAGTAAATCTATACTTTAAACAGGGTAAATATTAACATTTTTAAAAGTCTGAAATTTGAGATTCATTAGTGATTTTATTTCCTGTTTGTATTCTTTGTTGGCATCGTCCAAGCAAGTATGAATGGCACATTGGAATTTATCAAATTTAT
>JANNDY010000039.1:0-157563 GCA_031378345.1 Emticicia sp.
TAATACGCAAATGTTGCCAATACCAATTTGGTTATGATATTTACAATTTTCGTTATCACAATATTGTAACGCTCTATATTTGTCAAAATCTATTTTCATAGGACAAATATACTATACATAAATTAATAATCCAGTACCAAATTTTGGTTCTTCTTTCGTGATGAATGATTTTTTCGTTTTTACCAAAATCACTCCATTTTTGCCTTTTTCACCATAAAGTGCAGTGGCATTGGCATTTTTTAGTACAGAAATTGATTCAATATCTTGCGGCTCTACTTGCTTCATTGCATCATTATAAGCAATTATACCATCAACTACCCAAAGTGCATCATCAGAATTGAATGGTCCATTGATTGAATATGAACTTGTTTTGCCTTGACCTCTGATAGTGATTTTCTCATCTTCGATAGACCTACTTGTAGGTATTTTTGAAGGAATATAACTCAATAATTTATCATGAATTTCAACGATAGAAACTTTTCCATCGCCAGATTCAGTCATATCAACACTTTTGGATTTGTCTATTGACATCACTTTTACTCTTTCCATTTCTCGAATTATGTCCTCACTATTTGTCCAAACTTTCGTACTGTTGTTTTCAATAATTGTCAACTTTTCCCTAATTATTCTTTTTTGTTCTTCTTCTCCACCTTCCAAAACAAAACTCACAGGCATCGTAAAAAATACATTTACAGGAATACCATTTTGTTTGCCTGCATTCCATTTGGGCATTATTCCGATAACTCTCACGGTTTCTTCATCACATCCATTGCCAATTCCTTTCAAAACAGTCATATCAGAAGTAGAACCATCTTTACGAACGATAAACTTTACAAATACTTTCCCTTGTGTATTGGCTCGTTGTGCCGCAGAAGGATATCTGAGATTTTGCCCAATAAATTTATACATTTCTTTGATTCCCCCAGGAAAAGTTGGGTTTTCATCAACAGTCGTAAAAACTTCTTCGTTGTATGTCTTTCCATCTTTTCTATATCCTGTAACGACAACTTCACTTAAAGCATTTGGTGTTGTACTGTAATTTTCGATTGTAATTGGAAGACTGGGATATTTTTCAGATATTAAGGAAACATTAATGACCGTTTTATCAGTTACAGGCACTGTATTGATTTCAAACCCGTCGAAAGTAAAAGTTAACTCATCTTCGGGTAGAGCTACAATTTTATAATCTCCATTCATGTCCGATGTTGTGCCTCTGTTTTTTCCAACCACAGAAATATCTACACCTGCCAACGGTTTTCCATCACTTTTTGAAATAATTTTCCCCGAAATTGTAGCATTATTTATGCTCATAATTTCTGGAAAAGTAATTACAGGAAGCTCAGAAATAGGCTTTTTTGCTGCCAAATCAATACAAAGCTCAGCTTTTTTGATTGTTTCGTGCCTTGCGATACTTGCCGAAGCTATCACGAGCATCAAGGCAAAAAGTGGGGCAGTAAAGCCATATTTCAATAAAGCTATTTTGCGAGAACGTGGCTTTTGTAGCATTTCAATTCTGCGTTTGAGTGTTGAATGATGGAAAAAATTATTGGTCAATTGGTGTGGATTTAGTCCAAATTGTTGTGAAAAAAGTAGCATTGCGTAGTCAGCTTTTGAAGATTCTAAGCGACTTGCAATATCATCGGCAATAAATTCGTGAATGTTTTTAATGGATTTTTTGTACAAATAAACCACAGGATTGAACCAACAAAGTACTGCTATTAGCTCAAAAAGCATCACATCAACTGAGTGAAGTTGGCGAATATGCACATACTCATGTTCCAAAACAACTTCTCGTTTTTGTAAATCTTTATCAACAAAAACAAAATTGAAAAACGAAAATCCAGCTCCTTGTTTTGCATGAACAGATTTGTTTTCTAAAAGTTTTTTTAACTGTAAAAGGTTGAATATCAACTTAATAGAAAGAAAAGCAGTGCAGATTATATAGAATATTTTCAATAAATCGTACCATGTTAAAGGATTTTCAGAACTCGCCCGAACTCCAAAAACGGCAGGACTTAGCACAGTATAAAACACTTCATTGACCTGTTGCGTAATGAAAAACGACTGCACATAGTCGGAATACCAAAACGGAATGCCAAAGCTCAAAACCGCCGACCCAACCAAATAGGTACGATTGAGGGAATAGAAAGTTTCGCCAAAAAGCAACAGGCGATAAAAGCCATAAAACAGCACCAAGTACAAATACACTTGAACGAGATAATGTAGAAGATTCATGTTTTTCCTTGCGGATTTAAAACTTGTTAATGAAATTACTTAGATTTTTTGATATCAAGAGCAAACATAACAGGCAAAACAAAAGAAGTTCGGACTGCCTTACCATCCTTTATGCCAGCAGTCCATTTTGGCATTGCTTTCACAATTCGCTCTACTTCTTCATCACAACCAAAGCCAATTCCTTTCAAGAAGTCTATTGAATTGATACTTCCATCTTTTTCAACAATCATTTTCACAATCACTTTGCCTATTACATTTGCTTCCACAGCTTGCTTTGGATATTTAAGATTTTTACCGATGTAAGCATACATTTCTTTCATGCCTCCCGAAAATTCGGGCAATACATCAACTTGTTCATAGACAACATCATCTGATTTTGAAGTTTGAGCATAAGAAACATTTGCAGCGAAAATCGCCAATGAAAAAATAATGAATAGCTTTTTCATAATTATTTTTTTCGATTTAATTGATTGATAATAAATACTTTACGTTGAGAATTTTATTTAAAATTAGCCTCATTTAGCTTTTTTACCCTCCAAAATAAACGATATAGGCATCCTATAATTAGTTCGTACCGCTTGCCCTTCTCGCATTCCTGGATTCCATTTTGGCATAGCTTTGAATATTCGCTCTACTTCTTCATCACACCCAAAACCGATGCCTTTCAGTATCAAAACATTATTAATACTCCCATCTTTTTCAATTATCAATTGAGCCCAAACTTTTCCCCTAATATTAGCTTTGATGGCTTCCTCAGGGTATTTTAAATTTTTATTGATATAACTATACAATTTCGATATACCACCAGGGAATTCGGGAGATTTATCAACTTGACTATAATAAGCATCTTCAGTTGCAGGTGTTTGAGCATTAGCAATATTTCCTGCAAAAACTGCCAATAATAGAATAACAAATAGCTTTTTCATAATTGATTTTGTGAGAAAAATTGGCTATATTTAATTTCATAACTTATTGACTATAAATAGTTTACCCAAAAAACCTAATACCTAAAACCTAATTCCTGTTTTTACCTCCGCCCCATCGCCTCTCCTTATATCTTTTGCCACAATAAAATACCCAAGTACAAGCACCATCGGAATAATAAAAATGTATTTCAACAAAATCCAGCTTGAACTACGCTTGTGCATCATCATCGAAATACGTTCTTTCAAAAGTGAATCTTTGAAGAAATTATTACCCAAAGCACTGGCATTTGTTCTGAAATTATAGGCAAACAAAAACTCAGCATAAGCTACTTTTTCGGAATCTTCCACAATTTCGTCAGCAATGAATTCATGCAATGTTCGAAGCGATTCTTTGTAAAAAATAAGAATTGGATTGAACCAACAGAATATCTGAACCAATTCCAACAGTAGCACATCGAGGCTATGCCATTGCCCAATATGCACCTCTTCATGGTCGGTAATCATGCTGCGGTGGTAATAATCATCGTCTCGATTCAGAATCAAAAAATTAAAAAACGAGTAAGATGAACACGAATCTTCGCTACGCAAAAGCCAATAATCTCGCCCAGAGCGAGTTTCTTCTTCGCCGATTGGCTCTCCATTTATCAACAAAAAATAAACTTTTCGCATCGAATAAGCAAACCTAAATAAAAGGAAAATCAACCCTGTCAAATAAATGATTGTAAGCAAATCAAAAAAGCTAATATTATTTCCTCCGATATTCATAACTGCCTAATAGACAGCGGGTTTAAAGCTTTCATAGGGCAATTCGTTGAGTGTTAGTGGGGGAGGATTTTCAAAATTATAGTTATGTTTAACCTTCAAAAAAGGCAATAAAAATGAAACCAAAATAGACAGCAACAGGTAATATCGGTTGGTAGAAAAAAAAGTGTTTTTACGCAAAACCAACCAATAAAAAGCATAGAAAGCAACCAATCCGATGTTTGCTTTCACCAAGTAGATTAGAATTTCCATAAATAATAGTCCCCCAAGCCCTAAAATTTGGGGTTTTTGGTTTAGGTTGTAGAAGTACCAGTTTAGGAATTGGTGCTTTTCATTTTACCAATCAACTTCAAAATCTCATCGGCCTCTTTCACGTCAATTTTCTTTTCACGCACGAAAAACGAAAACATTTCTTCTACCGAATTCTCAAAATAACCTTCCATGAGCTTTCCAGTGGCAAACGATTTGTATTGTTCTTTACTAACGAGCGAAAAATATTCGTGAGTTTTGCCATAAGCCTTGTGTCCAACAAAGCCTTTTTGTTCCAAAATCCTGATAATCGTAGAAACAGTATTATATGCAGGGCGAGGATCGGGGAAATGTTTGAGTACATCTTTCACAAAAGATGGTTCTATTTCCCACAAGATTTGCATGATTTCTTCTTCGGCACGAGTTAAATCTCTTAATTCCATTTTAGCGGTGTTTAATTTCTGTAACAAATATATAACTAATTATTTAGTTTCAAAACTATTTTCATAGTTTTTTTATCAAAATTAAACAATTTCTTTAATTTTTTGAATAATAAAAAGTATTACAGAATAATTTTCATGTAAAAACCACCTTGCTTTTTTAACCTAATTAATACATTTTACTTACTCCTACTTCCATTTTCAAAGAATATTGTACAAATTGTTAGTTTTTTCAGTATCTTTGCATACTTTTTTGGAAGATACCTCCCACTAATAACATTTTAAGACATGCGTAAACTCCGTATTTTGTACGTTGCAAGTGAGATAAATCCCTTCCTGCAAGTTTCAGAAGTAGCTGACTTCCTTCGTAAACTTCCGCAAGCCATGCAAGAGAAAGGCATGGAAATCAGAATTTTGATTCCTCGCTTTGGCTCAATTAATGAACGAAAGAATCGTCTTCATGAAGTAGTACGTTTGTCAGGAATTAATATTACTGTAGGGGAAGACGAAAAACCTCTTATAATAAAGGTTGCCTCGATTCCAAGTGCGAAACTCCAAGTATATTTTTTGGACAATGAAGACTATTTTAACAGAAAATACGTTTTCTTAGATAAGGAAGGAAGTTTCTACGACGATAATGACGAAAGAACTATCTTTTTCTGCAAAGGAGTGCTGGAAACAGTAAAAAAATTGGGTTGGGCACCAGATATTGTCCATTGCACCGACTGGATGACCGCCTTAATTCCATTATATCTAAAGACAACTTATAAAAACGATCCTGTTTTCAAAGACACAAAGTCTGTCTTTACAGTTTATAATAATGCCTTTGAGCATAAATTTGACGAAGATATTCTGGAAAAAGCAAAGTCAATGGATGTTTCTGACGAAAATTTAGCAAATTTACGTTCAGCAGATTTCGAAGGATTTATCAAAATAGGCTGTCAGTATGCCGACTCAGTTGTGAAAGCCAATGAGGATATGAATGAAAATTTAAGTAAAATTTTGAATGAAATTGCAGCAAACACAATCGAAGCAAGTATCGAAGATGATGATGTTACGGAAACGTATTTTAACCTATACACAGAGCTTGTTCCTGAATAATATTTGGAATAATGGCTTCACAGCTCAGCGGAATATAGCGATTATGCTATCTTCCGCTTTCTTTTTCTCATGTCAAGACCCAATCGGAATAGCTCTCGATACACCAAGCACAGGTGGACAAGTAGTAACCTATTTTACTGATACAGTCAGTGTTGCCTCTTCAACAGTATTGCTTGACTCTACTATTACATCAGGACAATCAAGCGGAGTGGTTGGTTCATATAAAGACCCTATCTTTGGAGGTGTTTCATCAAAAGTATTTGCCCAAGTTACGCTTCCTTATATTTCAAGCAGTAGCTCGTTTGCTGTGCTTACCTTTCCTGCTGCAGAAGTTGGCTTAACAACTTATGATTCAGCTTTTGTATATTTAACTAATGATGGTTACATACAAGGCGATTCGACAAAGCCTGTTACACTTTCAATACATCGCTTAACAGAAGATTTTGTTAGTTCAAAAAACTATACAAAAGACGATGCCTTGAACTATAATTCGACGGCATTGGCAAGTAAAGATTTTACCTTTAAAGATATAAAAAGGGCTTTTTCAGGCACTCAGGATAGTTTATTGAAATTTAAAATGCCTAATGCCTTTGGAAAGGAGCTTTTTGATTTGGTTGGGACTGACGCTGGAACTACTATTGATAAATTTACGGCAGCAGTAAAAGGTTTTGCTTTTGTGGCAAATCAAAATGCAGCTGCAGTTTATGGACTTTCGATTTCTAATTGTTACATTCAAATGTACTATCATACAAGTACAAGCACTGACAGAAAAAGTATTCCATTCACCTTTCTTTCGCAACGATTCAGTCAAATAAAGGCTGATAAACAAGGTACGGTTTTTCAAAATTTGAAAACATTTCAAGCCATTCCTGCAAGTCAGACAAATAATAGAACATATTTTCAAACTGGGTCTGGAATATCAACTAAAATTTTGTTTCCAACTTTGGCAGCTTTGCAGAAGAATAAAAATATAACTATCAATAAAGCAGAATTAGTCATTGAGCCAGATTTAGATGCAATCACTGGAAATTATAAGCCACCTGCACAATTTGCTTTGGTACAACTCAGTAGTGATAATCGTTTGAAGAAAACCACAGGTAATGTTATTGATTATGTTGCATTAGATGCTCTTGCAGGAACGCAATATGTAGCTGCTTATACTTCGGCAACAAATAATTATTCATTTAATTTCACTTCTTATTTACAAGATTTGATTTCAAAAAAGAAAGTTTCCGACGGCTTGGTTTTAGTTCCGAGTGTACTTTCAAGCACAACCATTGGTATTAATAATACGAATGTTTCGAGAGCCGTTATTAAAAAAGTTAAGTTGAATGTTTATTATTCTACGAAGAAATAATTTTCAAGAATAAAAAAAGTCTCAGTCAGAAATTCTGGCTGAGACTTTTTTTATTCTAAAAATCAATGAAACTGCTCTGCTTCGGTAGAATTACCCATCGCAGTGGTTGAAGACATTCCAGCCATTACGGTATTTTGAACTGCATCAAAATAGCCAGTTCCTACAAAAGATTGGTGCTTGATTGCCTTAAAACCATGTTGCTGCAAAGCAAATTCACGCTGCTGCAATTCCGAAAATCCTGCCATTCCACGGTCAACATAGGCTTTTGATAATTCAAACATTGCTGTATTTAGTGCATGAAAACCTGCTAAAGTAATGAATTGGAACTTATATCCAAGTTCGGCTAATTGCTCTCTGAAAGTGAGCATTTGTTTTTCGTCCATATATTTTGCCCAATTAAATGAAGGCGAACAATTATAAGCCAACATTTGGTCAGGATATTGTGCGTGAATTCCTTGGGCAAATTCTCTTGCCATACCTAAGTCTGGGTTACCAGTTTCCATCCAAATCAAATCTGCAAACGGAGCATAACTCAAACCACGATTGATGCCTTGCTCTAAACCATTTTTTACATTGAAAAAACCTTCTGATGTCCTTTTTGATGACTTTATAAATTGTTGGTCTCTTTCGTCAATGTCCGAAGTTATCAAATTTGCCGCCTCAGCATCGGTACGAGCAATAACCAAAGTCGAAGTTCCCATCACATCTGCCGCCAAACGAGCTGCAACTAACTTATTGATTGCCTCTTGTGTAGGTACTAAAACTTTTCCACCCAAATGCCCACATTTCTTTGCCGAAGACAATTGGTCTTCAAAATGTACGCCCGAAGCACCTGCTTCAATCATCATTTTCATCAACTCAAAAGCATTGAGGTTTCCACCAAAACCTGCTTCGGCATCTGCAATAATTGGTACTAACCAGTGGGTATCGCCTTCGCCACTTACTGATTGAATTTGGTCAGCACGTAGCAATGAATTATTGATTCGTCGCACTACATTTGGCACAGAATCGGCTGGATAAAGGCTTTGGTCAGGATACATTTGTCCAGACAAATTGGCATCAGCCGCAACTTGCCAACCTGACAAATAAATTGCTTTCATGCCAGCTTGCACTTCTTGAATCGCCTGATTTCCTGTCAAAGCACCAAGCCCGGCTACCCACTGTTCTTGATGGAGCAAGTCCCACAAACGTTCTGCTCCAAGTTTGGCAATTGTATGCTCAATTGGAAATGAGCCTGCTAATTTTACTACTTCTTCAGCAGTATAAGGTCTTTCGATGCCCTTCCAGCGTGGATTTGTAGTCCAATCTGTTACTATTGCATTGATTCTTTGTTGTTTCGTAGTCATTTTGTTCGATGTTTTGTACTTGATGAAATGTATGTTTTTAATGAATGATTATTGAAAAAATAATTACTATTTAATACTATTTTATTCCAATACTTTATAAGCTCCCAATGTCAAAAATTCGCTGAATTGCCTTTTCATAACTAATGAATTAAATAATTCGGCAGCTTTTTTGTATTGTCCTTGTGGAATTTTCCCTGACTCAGCCAATTGCTTAATTTTTTCGACCTCTTCTACCAAAATTCGATGGTAATAATTAGATTCTATTAATTCTCCTTCTTGGGTTTTGGCACGATGCTTTAACCATTGCCAAATTTGAGCCCTCGAAATCTCGGCAGTAGCGGCATCTTCCATCAAATTATGAATAGCTGCCGCACCGATTCCTCTCAACCATGACTCCAAGTATAGAATCCCAACATTAATATTAGTTCTAAGTCCATTTTCGGTTATACTGGCATTATCAATTCTGACATCAAGTAAGTCGTTAGCTGTTACGTTCACATCTTCACGCAATACTTCTTTTTGATGTGATTTTTCGCCTAAATGTTTTTCAAATGACATCATTGCTACTTTTACTAAGTCAGGATGAGCCACCCAAGTACCATCAAAACCAGTAGTTACTTCTAATTCTTTATCGGCTGTAACTCGTTCAAAAACCAATTGATTGACTTTTTCATCACGTCGATTTGGAATAAAAGCTGCCATTCCACCAATAGCATGAGCATTGCGACGATGACATGTTTTGACCAATAATTGCGTGTATGCTCGCATGAAAGGCACTCGCATCGTAACATCGGCTCTATCTGGCAAAATAAAATCTGAATGGTTTTTGAATTTTTTGATAACACTAAAAATATAATCCCAACGCCCTGCATTCAAGCCTGCCAAATGTCGGCGAAGTTCATAAATAATTTCGTCCATCTCAAAAGCTGCCAAAATCGTTTCAATCAAAACAGTCGCTTTGATTGTACCAACTGGAATATCAAGTGCTTCTTGGGCAGCCACAAAAATATCGTCCCAGAGGCGGGCTTCTAAATGGTTTTCTAATTTTGGTAAATAAAAATAAGGTCCACTTCCTCTACTAATAAGTTCGTGTGCATTATGAAAAATATAAAGTCCAAAATCAAATATTGATGCTGATATAGGTTCTCCATCAATCAGAAAATGCTTTTCGGTTAAATGCCATCCTCTTGGACGAATATTCAAAACAGCAACATTTTGCTTGAGAAAATAATCTTTTCCATTTTCTGCTGTGAAATCAATCTCTCGACGAATGGCATCTCGCAAATTGATTTGACCTTCAATACAATTATCCCAAGTAGGCGAATTGGCATCTTCAAAATCTGCCATAAATACCTTTGCACCCGAATTGAGGGCATTGATAATCATTTTTCTATCAACGGGACCTGTAATTTCAACCCTGCGATTTTGTAAATCTGCGGGAATTGGATTTACCTGCCAATTGCTTTCGCGGATAGCTTTTGTTGAAGTCAAAAACGTAGGCATTTCTCCTTCATCGAGGCGATGCTGACGTTCTTGGCGTTGATTTAATAAATCTTCACGTCGCCAATTGAATCTTTGATGAAGTCCAACAATAAAATCAATAGCTTCTGGGGTAAGAATTTGCTCGAATGAAGGTTTCATAGCTCCTATCAATTCATAGTCAAGTGTCAAGTTTTCGATGTTAGTTTGCATTGTTTAAATATTAAATGTTGATGAAATATTTGATGATTCAAATGTATATCAGCGAATTTTAATAAACAAGCGAATATTCGCTTAATAATAAAAATTCGCAAATATTCTTTATTTTAAAATATTTTTTATTGATATAATTATATTTGAATTGAAATTATTGAATGTTTTAGACGAACAAATTAAAAAATAGCTCCATTTCGCAGATTGTGAATAAACATCTATTCGGAGAATTGTACTGAAATAGCCCTAAAATTTAGGTAACTAAAAAAAAAATAGACTTAAGTGATAAATTTTCAAGCAGATGCTATAATTCAAAGCAATTGATAGCATCAAAAATTTCGGCGTCTAATTTGTTCATATATTGTATTTTTTTTATAAATTTGTATCGAAATAGAGCAATATGTTGTATTATTCTTGTAAAAAATTTTAGTTTAGCTACTATTATTTATAAATAAATCATAAAAATATGTGTGGAATTGTTGCTTATGTGGGGCATCGTGAGGCTGCTCACTTGATAATCAAAGGACTCAAAAGATTAGAATATCGTGGCTATGATAGTGCAGGGATTGCACTTTTGAATGGTCATGGCTTGAAAGTTTATAAGAAAAAAGGTAAGGTTTCGGCACTTGAAAATGAAATAAAAGACAAAGAATTATTGGCAAAAATCGGCATTGGACATACCCGTTGGGCAACTCACGGAGAACCAAATGATGTTAATGCTCACCCACATTACTCAAATAGTGGCCGTTTTGCTATTATTCATAATGGAATTATTGAAAACTATTCTTCTATAAAGCAAAGTTTGTTGAATAAAGGCTATACTTTTCAGAGCCAAACTGATACTGAGGTTTTGGTAAATTTTGTAGAAGATATTCAAAAAAACAAAAATTGTTCGCTCGAAGAAGCTGTTCGAATTGCCTTGCATGAAGTCGTGGGAGCTTATGCAATTGTCATTATGGACGAAGAAAATCCAACTCAACTAATTGCTGCTCGCAAGGGTAGCCCTTTGGTTATTGGGATTGGAGAAAATGAGTTTTTCTTTGCTTCTGATGCCACACCAATCATTGAATATACCAAAGAAGTTGTCTATTTAGATGATTTTGAAATAGCAATTGTAAAAGATAATGAGTTGACTATCAAGAACTTAGCGAATGAAGCGATTGACCCTTATATCCAGACTGTCGAGTTGGAATTGGAGGCGATTGAAAAAGGTGGTTATGACCATTTCATGCTAAAAGAGATTTTTGAACAACCTCGTTCGATTGCCGATTCGATGCGTGGACGTATAAATATTGAAGATGCTTCTTTGCTTTTGGGTGGATTGGGCGGTTATCTTGACAAAATTGTTAAAACAAAACGTATCGTAATTGTAGCTTGTGGAACATCATGGCATGCAGGTTTGGTTGGCGAATATCTGTTGGAAGAGTTAGCTCGAATAAATGTTGAAGTAGAATATGCTTCGGAGTTCCGTTACCGAAATCCAATCATCAAAGAAGGTGATATTGTAATAGCGATTTCGCAATCTGGCGAAACTGCCGACACTATGGCAGCCTTGGAATTAGCAAAATCGAAAGGGGCAATAATTTTGGGTGTTTGCAATGTCGTTGGTTCTTCAATCGCACGCATTACTCATGCAGGAGTTTATACTCACGCAGGTCCAGAAATTGGCGTAGCAAGTACAAAGGCATTTACGGCACAAGTTACTGTTTTGACTTTGATTGCATTGGCAGTTGCTCAGAAAAAAGGCACAATAAGTGATGAAATGTACCGTGAAATGCTGTTTGGTTTAGATGCGATTCCTGCCAAAGTTGAAAAAATATTGAAAAATGCTGACAAGATAAAAGACATAGCCAAACTCTTTACTTTTGCTTCAAATTTTATCTTTTTAGGTCGTGGGCTAAATTTTCCAGTGGCTTTGGAAGGGGCATTGAAGCTCAAAGAAATCTCCTATATTCATGCTGAAGGCTATCCTGCTGCTGAAATGAAACACGGACCAATTGCTTTGATTGATGAAGATATGCCTGTTGTTTTTATTGCCACAAAAGATAGTTCGTATGAGAAAATCGTGTCGAATATTCAGGAAGTAAAAGCTCGAAAAGGTCGAGTAATTGCCATCGTTACCGAAGGTGATACATTAATTCCGACAATGGTTGATTTTACGATTGAAGTTCCTCGAACCAATGACCTTCTTTTGCCAATATTAACTTCGATTCCTTTGCAATTAATCTCTTATTATATAGCTGTAATGCGTGGGAGAAACGTGGACCAGCCTCGAAATTTGGCTAAGTCGGTTACGGTGGAGTAGAGCAATGTTTTATAAATCGAATTAATTTCTATAATCCCAAAAATATCATTTGTGTGTCGGTTTATTTCAGAAAAAATAGCAACAAAAAAGCCTTTGACAAGTCAAAGGCTTTTTTTATTATACAATTTTAAGGTTTTATACAATCTTCAATTTCTGTCCTTTTCTGACAGAATTTGAACGTAAACCATTCATTTTCTTTATTTTTTCTACCGAAATACCACCATAACGCTGCGAAATACTCCAAAGCGTATCGCCTCTCTGCACCACATGATATTTAGGTTTTGTTTTTTCAATGTCTTTTTTGGTCTTTCTCTCCGCCTTAATTGTTCGTTCAATCTCAACTATTTCTTCATCGTCCATCAAAATTACTAACTTCTGACCAGCCATAATTTTTGATGATTTGAGTTTATTCCAAACCTTCAAATCATAAGTATCAACATCATATTTTTCAGCAATTTTGTTCAATACATCGCCTCTTTTTACTGTATATGTTTTTTTCTTTACCTTATGAATCTTCTTAATATCATCTTCAACTTTGGCTGGTTTATCTAATTCTTCTACAATAGTGTCACCATTGTTTCTACTATTTGATGCAGAATAATTTACGTTTCCCCCAATAATTATTACACCGGGTTCTGAAGAAGTTGAGGCTAAAATTACTGGTTCAATGCCGCCTTGTCTTTGTGCTGAATCCAAAATCATTTGACGATTTTCGTTGAAATAGGCAAATTTTTCGGCAGGAATCTTTAGCTCGAAGCCTCTCGAAAATGCTGGCAAAATGCCTTTCAAAATCTGAGGGTTTAGCTTCTGAATATCATCAATACTTATTCCACTGGCATTTGAGAAGGTTTCAAGGTCTAAATAACCATCAATAAAAACGGATTCTGTATAAACAGGTTCCATGATTTCTTCTGGAAATATGCCATACTCATCTGCATGAAGCATCATATACATAATCGCAGTAAACTGAGGCACATAAGTACGTGTATCTTTGTGCAAATATGGGTGAAGCTGCCAGTAATCTCTAACGTTCCCTGCTCGACGTATAGCTCTACGCAAATTACCAGGGCCAGTATTATAAGAAGCCAAAACCAATTCCCAATCTCCAAAAATATTATACAATTGTCTAAAATACTTGCAAGCTGCTTCCGTTGACTTTTCAATATCCATTCTGTCATCAACATATTCATTTACTCTAAGTCCAAAATCTCCGCCTGTTGGCTTCATAAATTGCCAAAGTCCAACAGCTTTTGCATGCGAAATTGCTTTCGGATTTAAGCCAGATTCGAGCATCGACAGATATTTTAGCTCATCAGGCATATTGTATTTTGCCAAATATTTCTCGAAAATCGGAAAGTAAAAATTCTTCTTTTCGAGCATTTTTTTAGTAAAACTTGGTTTTTTATAGATAAAATAATCTACAAAACTATGAACAGTAGCATTATATTGCAGTGGGATGGAGCGTTGCATTTGCTGAAAACCTTCTCTCACTCGATTCACATCGGCAGTAGGAATGAAGGCTTCAACGGTTGGAAGTTCTTCAACTAATGAATCTTCGGGTGAAACCGTAATGGCTTCTTGCGGTATAACTGACTGCGAAAAGGAGGCAAAACTTGCACAACCAACAAAGCCTGTTATTAAGAAAATCTTCTTAAATATTTTCATTTTGAATACTTTATGCGAGATAATCTCGCTTAATTATGGGTTACAGGAAAGCTAATCTTTCCCAAAAATAATGTTTTCTTGTTTTTTTGTCAAGTAAATCTTAATATTTGTTTTATATTTTCAATTATTTCTGAAAATATCGTTTGTTTAGAAACAAATATCACTCTATTGATTTAGCAAAACTTAACATCTCTGCTTCTTCAAAATTCTTGCCAAGAATTTGAAATCCTATTGGCAAACCTTCAGTATTTGTACCATTTGGAATAGAAATCGAAGGATTTCCTATCACATTGGCTTGTACGGTGAAAATATCCATCAAAAACATTTTTATTTGGTCGTCTGATTTTTCTCCAATCTTTACGGCAGGTGTAGGGGTGGTTGGTGAAATCAGAAAATCATATTTTGATAGAATTTCTTCGGTTGATTCTTTTATTAAACGACGAACCCGCTGTGCTTTCGTATAATAGGCATCATAATAATCTGCACTCAGCACAAAAGTCCCTAAAATAATGCGTCGGCGAACCTCGGCACCAAAACCTTCACTCCGAGATTTTTTGTATAATTGTTCAAGATTTTTTACAGCTGCTGAACGATGTCCATAACGAACACCATCAAATCTTGACAAATTTGAACTCGCTTCGGCAGTTGTTAATATATAATAAGTTGGTAATAGATATTTCATCAAAGGATAATCTACTGCTTCAACAATATGCCCTTGTACTTTTAGCCATTCGATTTTTTCAAAAGTTTTTTTGCGAACATCTTCGTCTAAACCTTCGCTTTCGAGTGCTTCACGCATATAAGCAATACGATATTGCTTTTTCGGTGAAAGATTTTTAGAATATTCAGGAACAGACAAAAACGAAACTGTGCTATCATGCTCGTCAGAACCAGCTATTATTTCAAGCAAAAGTGCCGCATCTTCTACATTTTTGGTTATCGGTCCGATGCAATCAAATGACGAAGCGTAGGCAATCAAGCCCCAACGAGAAACCCTCGAATAGGTAGGTTTTAGACCAACTACGCCACAAAATGCCGCAGGTTGTCGCACCGAACCACCAGTATCTGAGCCAAGTGAAGCCAAACACATATCTGCTTGCACCGCCACTGCTGATGCTCCTGATGAGCCTCCTGGCACACGGCTTGGGTCAGCAAAGTTGCGAGTTGGACCAAAAGCTGAGTTTTCGTTAGATGAACCCATTGCAAATTCATCACAGTTTTGGCGACCAATAATGATGGCATCTTCAGCAATAATTCGCTCAACTGCGGTAGCTGTAAATTGAGATTTAAAACCAGCTAAAATTTTGCTTGATGCTTGCAAACCATGATTTTCGTAAGCCAAAACATCTTTCAAACCAATGACCATTCCTGCCAAGCGACCTCCTTTGCCATTTTTAATTTTTTCGTCAATTTCGGCAGCCCTTTGAAGAGCTTCATCGGTGTAAACTTCCAGGAAAACATTGAGATTTTTGTTTGTTTCAATGTTGGCTAAATAGTATTTTACTAAAGAAACACAGTTGGTTTCTTGTGTTGAGAGTGCTTGTTTTATTTCTTTGAAAGAATTGTATTTGGTCATTATCAAAACTAAATTATTATACTTCTAAAGAAATTTGTGTGTTATTCTAAAGAACGTTCAGATTGGACGTTCCTACGAAATTGTATATTCCGTTAGATTCAGAAATTATTTTAAAACAAAAAAACAACAACAACTCAGTTTGTGGCTGAGTGCTGTTGTTCGAATTGTGCCTTCGACTCCGCTCAGGCAACGCTTTGGTGGTTGAGCGTATCGGACAGCCGATGCTGTCGAAACCACAATACAAATGCTTATTTTTCGTCAGATGCTGCTTTTTCGATGTTTTCTTTTACTTCTTTCGTTGCATCTTTAAACTCACGAATTCCTTTTCCTAAGCCACGAGCCAATTCAGGGAGTTTTTTTGCACCAAAAAAGAATAGAACAACAACTAAAATCAAAACCATTTCCGTAGTTCCAAGACCAAACATAATATGAGTTATTTAAAGTGATTTATGACAATTATTTAAAGTAAACGAACAATTCTCTACTACAAATGTAAAGGTAAATTAGGAATTAAAAAATTAATTTTTGCTTAAACTTTTATTGGCTGTTTCTTCTTCCATTGGTCAAATTTTGCCAATTCGCCTTCAATTCCGTTCAAAATAAACATCAATAAAGCTACGTCGTCGGTTAAGCCTAAATAGGGTAAAAAGTCTGGAATTAAGTCAATTGGGGAAATAAAATAGATTAATCCTGCAATGACTTTTAACAAATTTGGCAACTCAATCTGCCGATATTCGCCACTGGCATAAGCCTTTATGAGACTTCCAAGAATGGTAATTTTTTCACGAATTACGTCATACGTTCCTCCAAGCCCCATTTTTTTGGTTTTAAGCAAGGCTGTTCGTAAAAGTTGGAGCAAGCCTTCGGCATTTTTAGCAATGCGAGGAGCTTTTCCTAAAGCAATTTTATAAAACGACGACTTTAAAATTTTAGACAGCAAATCTTTTGTTTTTGAACTGATGGTACTCATTTTTTTATAACAAACTTTTTAAAACATTCTTAAATCTACTACACAAACGTAAAATAAAATAAAAATAGTCCCTAATTCATAAAAAAATACAAAAAAAACATTTTTATAGCTTGTTTTATCTTTATTTTTGTCCGAAAATTTGTAAATTTCATGTCTAAAATAACCCCATGACATGAACAAACGCATAAAATAAGTTCCTCCTCTGGGGGCAGGGGGCTTTTTAATATATGAAAGTAACAGTAGTAGGTGCAGGTGCCGTTGGAGCAACAACAGCCGATAACATTGCTCGTAAGCAAATTGTTGATGAACTTGTTTTGCTCGACATCAAGGCTGGTGTAGCTGAAGGAAAAGCAATGGATTTGATGCAAACGGCATCATTGGAAGGCTTTGACACAAAAATCATTGGTTCTACAAACGATTATGCAAAAACAGCAAAGTCTGATGTGGTTGTAATTACTTCGGGTTTGCCTCGCAAGCCGGGCATGACTCGCGAAGAACTTATTGGCATAAATGCTGGTATTGTGAAGCAAGTAGTTACGCAGATTTTGACTTATTCACCAAAAGCAATTTTGTTGATAGTATCAAATCCGATGGATACGATGACCTATTTGGCTTTGCAAGTAGCACAATCAATGGGCGTAAATAAAAAGAAAATTATTGGAATGGGCGGTGCCTTAGATTCTTCTCGTTTTCGGTATTATTTATCACAAGCAACTGGTTATGCTCAAAGTGATATTCATGGACAAGTGATTGGCGGTCATGGTGATACTACAATGATTCCATTGACTCGTTTGGCTACAATAAATAGTATTCCTGTGAGTAGATTCATTGCAAAAGATGCTTTAGCAAAAGTTGCTGCCGACACAATGGTTGGTGGTGCTACACTTACAGGTTTGTTGGGAACTTCGGCATGGTATGCTCCAGGAATTGCAGCTTGCTCAATTGTAGAAGCTATTATTCGTGATGAGAAAAAAATCATTCCATCAAGTGTAATGCTTAATGGAGAGTATGGTCAGAAAGATATTTGTATGGGTGTGCCTGTTGTTATTGGTAGAAGTGGTTGGGAAAAAATCATAAATATTCGCCTTAACCAAGAAGAACAAGCGGCTTTTGAAAAATCGGCAGTTGCTGTTAGAAATATGAATGATGTGCTGGCTACGTTGAGTATTTAAGTGTAAAAGCTCAATTAAGAATGTAGAATTAAGAATGCAGAATGTTGATTATCATCGGACTGCCGATGCGGCAAGTTACACGATTTGCATAATATACAAAATTAAAACTTAGCACTTATAAAATAGTCGGTTGATAATAAAAAGGTCTTGCAGAAATGTTTTTTTCTGCAAGACCTTTTTTGTTGATATTTCTTAGAAAACATTCGTTTTATCTTAAAATCTGTACCCCAAATTAAAACCAAAACCTCGTAGATTATAGTAATTTAAAGGACGAGCATTATCAATCGTAACTCCTTTTGTATTTACAATTACGCTCAAATAGTCTTCTTTGATGTTGAATGATGTAAGAATTCTATTTCTCAAACGAATACGAAAATCATCATCAAATGACTCAAGGTTTTGAATAGATTCGCCATGAACATTTGCTTTTCCAAGATGTCCGCCTGCAATGTACCAATCGAATGTAAAACGATTACCTAATTGAAACTGTTTACCCAACATCAAGCCTCCCGAATAAGTTTGAAGCTTTGTATCTACGGGCAATTCTAAACGAATTGGCAAGTTTTTATAGTCAATATCTATAAAAACAGGCACTTTTCCATGAAAATCATTATATTTTCCGAAAACCGAAACATAAAAACCAATTGGTGCTTCTTTTTTGCCAAAGTAAAATCTCAGTTCTGGTGTTACATGAAACATCCCAATTTTTGATTCAGCTTTTTTTACATTATCAAAACTTATATAATCAATTTTATTATCGGCAAAATTGATGTACTTTTCTATGTCTTTTGCAAAAGGAATTAATTTTTCAGGTCGAAAACCCGCACCAATTGCAAATGAAATATGTTTGCCCAAGGCTTTCTCATATTGAAACGTTGCTGTGCCAAGTGCCGCCCCCGAAAGATTGAGTTTTAGAACAGAACGCCGACCGTCCACTTGCATATTTTGTTGTGCAAAAGATGAGATTGAAATGAAGAAAATTAAAAGAGTTTTTGAGGGATTTTTCACGTTTTTTGGGTTTGACGAATTTAATATTATTATTGCTGACAAATTCGTCCATTAATATACGAAAATAAGAATTAAAAAATCCGTATTAGATAAAAATGAACTCAATGCACTTTTCTGATAATTTTTTCAAAAATATCTAAATGTCCGTCAGTAAAATCAAGATGGGTAACAAATCTTACAAAGTGTTTGCCAAAAGTTACACAACCTATATTCTGTTCTTTCATTTGGGCAACAAAATCAGTAGCAAGAATGGTTTCTGGAAGTTGGAAAATAACAATATTTGTATCAATCGGATAAATATTTTCGACAAAAGGTAAGCCTTCGAGTAGCGTTCCAATGGCTTTGGCACGAACATGGTCTTCTCGCAATCGCTCAATATTATTATCTAAAGCATAAATTCCTGCTGCTGCCAAAAAACCTGCTTGTCGCCATCCTCCGCCCATTACTTTTCGAAAACGTCGAGCTTTTTTGATAAAATCTTTCTTGCCCAAAAGCAACGAACCAACAGGGCAACCCAAACCTTTTGACAAACAAATCGAGATAGAATCAAACATTTGTCCATACACCAAAGGCGATTCGATTGTTTCGACCAAAGCATTAAAAAGCCTTGCTCCATCGAGATGCAAAGGTAGTTTTTTCTCATTACAAACTTCTCTAATCGCCTGAATATCAGCCAATTGATAGTAGCAACCGCCACCTTTATTCATTGTGTTTTCGAGCGAAACCAAACTGGTAATTGGTTGGTGAATATCATCAGGATTGTTGACGGCATCTCTCACTTGTTGGGCATTTAGGCGACCTTTATCGCCATCTAAAAGCTTCAAGGAAGAGAAAGAATTGAGGGCAACTCCCCCACCCTCATACAAATAAATGTGAGAATATTTATCACAAATAACTTCGCTTCCGGGTTGCGTATGCACCCGAATCGCCAGTTGATTTGTCATCGTTCCTGATGCACAAAACAATGCCGATTCCATGCCAAACATAGCGGCAGCTTTGTTTTCGAGAGCGATAACCGTTGGGTCATCTCCAAAAACATCATCACCAACTTCTGCCAAAAACATGGCTTCTTTCATGCCCAAGCTGGGCTTTGTTACGGTATCACTTCTTAGGTCAATTAGCATAAAAACTTTTTTTGTAGAACAATTTTTCAAATTGTTCGATGTGTTCGATGTGTTGTGAACGACTTTTAAAGTTGTTCTACTAAATTTCTACTCTTTTCTCGACAAAAGCCAAAGACCAATAAAGGTAATTAAACCATTTAGCATCAATTTTGAAAAACCAAATTCAAAATTGAAACTTGCTTTCGTAAATTCTTCAATAAAATAAGTCAGGAAAGGCGAAGCGATGCAAACAAATGGCACTAATTTGTCTTTCAGAGGGCGTTTTAAGTACAATCCGAAGGCAAAAAGCCCTAACAATGGACCATAAGTATAGCCTGCAATGCTGAACACCGCCGAAATGACTTCTTGGCTATTCAATGCCCTAAAGATAATTATTACAATTATAAAAACTATTGTAAAACCAATATGGACATAGTGTTTTAGACGTTGTCGTTTGGATTCTTCGTATTTTTCGATATTCAAGAAATCAATACAAAATGAGGTTGTGAGGGCAGTTAATGCGGAGTCAGAACTGGCATAAGTTGCGGCAGTAATTCCTAATAAAAACGTAACGGCAGCCAAAGTTCCGAACTGATTTCCGAGAGCCAATGAAGGGTATAAATCATCAGTTTTTAAAGGAATTGGAATACCCATTTTTTCAGAATAAATATATAATAACACGCCCAAACTCAAAAATAGTAGATTTACAAAAACCAGAACTACATAAAACCAAAACATATTTTTTTGAGCTTCGCCAATACTTTTACAAGTAAGGTTTTTCTGCATAAGGTCTTGGTCAAGTCCTGTCATTACGATGGCAATAAATGCTCCTGACAAGAAATCTTTCACAAAATGATGCTTATTTGCCCAATCCCAGACAAAAATCTTTGAATATTTGCTATCTCGCACCGTTGAAAACAAATCGCCTAAGCCCAAATCTAATTGTTTTCCTATCAAATAAATTGTTAACACAAGAGCCATCAACAAGAAAAATGTTTGAAGGGTATCGGTTATAATAATTGTTTTTACTCCGCCTTTGAAAGTGTAAACAAAAATCAAAGCCATGGCTATCAAAACTGTAACTTCAAAAGGCACGCCAAGTGAATCAAAAATAGCTAATTGTAACACTTGCACCGCCACATACATACGCACGGCAGAGCCAATTGTGCGAGAAAGTAAGAAGAACGCCGAACCAGTTTTATAAGACCAAAAACCAAAACGTTTTTCGAGATAACCATAAATCGAAATTAAATTTAGACGGTAATACATGGGCATCAATATCGTGGCGATTACCCAATATCCAACGGCATAGCCCAATACAACTTGAAAGTAAGAAAACTGAATTTTGCCTACCGCACCAGGCACCGAAACAAAAGTTACTCCCGAAATTGATGTGCCAATCATGCCGAAAGCGACCAAATACCAAGGAGATTGCCGATTAGCTGTGAAAAATGTAGTAGTGTCTGCACCACGGGCAGTATAAAATGAAATGGCAATAAGAATAACGAAGTAAATTACCAAAATAATTAGGGCAAGAGTTGAAGTCATAAGTGCTTAGGTTTTAAAAATCTGTTCAAATATACACAACTGATTTCGGATTTCAGATTTCAGATTTCGGAAAAACTCAAAAAAAAAATTTAACCTTAAATTAATTTTTTTTCGATAACAAAAAACTCTTTCACAAGAATGAATTATCTTAGCGTAAAATTTAGGTATTCAAAAAAAGGCGTTTTTGATAATTAAAATCAAAAACAACTGACTATCAATATTTTACAAGAATTAATTACGAATTTTTATTGTAAAATTAAAAAAAATGACAGCATTTCCAAGTCCAGAGATTGAAGTAATTGATGAGGTGATAGAAGACCTTGCCAACATAAAGCTATGGGAGTTGGTACTTTTCAATGATGATATAAATTCTTTCGACCACGTTATCAAGACTTTGATAGATGTGTGTAAACACTCGCCCGAACAAGCAGAACAATGCACGCTGATTGTTCATTATAAAGGTAAATGCGGTGTTAAATCTGGTGATTTTGAAGAATTGGCAAGCATGAGAACCGAAATTTGTCGCCGAGAAATTTCGGCAGAGATTTATTTGAGATAATTCTTATAATTCTATTTTTTACTTTGCACTACGAATTGTTTATCCAGAATATTTCATGCTGTTATAAACTATCTGCTCTTCCTATTCTATTAGATTTCGGGACAATATTTCTACGTTCCCTTTTCTTCAAACTACCTCTTCTGAACAAATTTCCACCTCACAATACAAACTTTTAAAGAATCTGTTGCAAGATAAAAGGATTAAAGCTAATTTTCTGAAAATCTATTCAAAACCTTACAAAAAATGAATCGTAAAGACTTTATTCGTACATCAGCCTTGGCAACTGGGGCATTAATATCTCGTCCATTTATCACTTATGCTTCGCAAACTAAGTACAAAATCGCCCTCATTGGCTCAGGCTGGTGGGGAACAAATATTTTGCGAGAAGCCATCAAGTCGGGCGAATGTCAGATTGTTGCTTTGTGTGATGTTGATGATAGACAGCTCAAAAAATGCTTAGATGAAGTTACAAAACTGTGTACTGACCGCCCAAAAACCTATAAAAATTACCAAGAATTACTGCAAAAAGAAAAGCCAGAGATAGTCATAAATGCCACTCCAGACCATTGGCACGCACTTATTGCGATTGATGCAATGAAATCGGGGGCTCATGTGTATCTCGAAAAACCTATCAGTCATACGCTCAACGAAGGCAAGGCAATTCTAAAAACTGCCCGTGATACGCAACGCATTTGCATTGCAGGTTTTCATAGAAGATATTCGCCTCATAATGTAAGCGGGCAAGAATTTTTGAAGTCAGGAAAAGTGGGGCAAGTAAAGGAAGTACGGGCTTTTGTAACATATAGTTATGGGCCAGGAAAAATCATTGAAAACGAACAGACTCCCATCGAATTAGACTGGAATTCTTGGTGTGGGCCTGCTCCTTTAGTGCCTTATAATTCGAGTATTCACCCACGAAGTTGGCGACAACATTTGGAGTTTGCCAATGGTCAATTAGGCGATTGGGGACCACATTGGTTCGACCAGATTTTGTGGTGGACAGACGAAATTGCTCCAAAAAAGATATTTTCGATAGCCACTGACAAAACTCGCACCGACAATAATAATGCTCCTGAAAGCCAAATTGTGGTTTATGATTTTGAAGATTTTACTTGCACTTGGGAGCATAGTATTTTGAATGGCCGACCAACCCAAAAATCTGAAAATGTGGGTGTTTATTTTCATGGAACAGAAGGTACTTTTCACATGGGTTGGATTAATGGTTGGACTTTTTATCCAAAAGATAAAAACAAAGAAGTGATTCATCAAGATGCACAACTCAATATGCCCGACCAGCAAAACATCGACCTTGTTTTTGCCGATTTATTGAAATCAATTAAGTCGAAAGAGTTACCTTTTGCCGATATTCAAAAAGGGCATCGAGCAACAAATATGTGCTTGTTGGGCATGGCTGCTCTGAAAGCAGGAAAAAGTTTAGATTGGGATGGTCAAAAAGAAATCATTACCAATGATATTGATGCCAATAAATATCTAAGTCGTGAGTATCGAAAAGGGTATGGTTATCCAAGTTGATTTAGAGCGATTTTTTTATTTTTCTATTTTAGAATAAAAAGCATGTTTTGTAACGTGTAAATAATAAGTTGGTCTATTTCAGGTAAATTATTTTGTTGTTAGTTTTATTGACTTTTGAGCGGTCCGCCGCAGCGGGCGAATAGCACCGCTACTTTACGAACAAGTCGATAAAAATGGAGGCAAAAGAATCATATCAAATGACCAAGTTATTATTTACACGTTACTTAGTGGCAAAAATCAGTTTTTTTGCCACTAAACGGCAATTAATTACTCAAATCGTCTTTGAAAACAATTTTTGTGGCGAATTTGCTTGGTTAAGGTGTTTGTCAAATGCCATACAAATATTCCGAATAAAGGCTTTTCCTGCGGGTAAAACTTTCAAACCAAACTCGTTGAAAGTAAGTAAATCATCTTCTTCAAATCCTTCGAGTTTATCAAAAAGTACCCCTTTTTCTTTTTCCGACCAATCAAGAAGTTGCCAAGAAGTTGTTAATTGACAAATAATATTTAAGATTTGTTTACGAATAAAAAGGTCTTCATCGCTCAAAATATGTCCTTTAAAAATGGGTAATTTTCCTGCATTAACAATTTCGATATAAACATCAATTTCTTTGATATTTTGGCCAAATGTTGTCCAAGAATCGCTAATTGATGAAGCACCAAGTCCTAATAAAACTTTCGATTGCGTAGTAGTATAGCCCATAAAATTTCGGTGTAATGTACCATTTTCTTGAGCTTTATAAAGATTATCTTCTGGCAAAGCAAAATGGTCCATGCCTATTTCGGCATAATTATTTTGTTCAAACATGGCTCGTCCACGCTCATATAAGAATCTTTTTTCTTCGCCACTTGGTAAGTTTTCATCCTCAAAACCACGCTGTCCATTTCCTTTTATCCATGGCACATGAGCATAAGAATAGAAAGCGATGCGGTCGGGTTTTAGCTCCAAAGTTTTCCGAATCGTATTTTCAACTGAAGAGATTTGCTGAAAAGGCAAACCAAAAACCAAATCGTGGCTCACTGAAGTATAACCAATAGCACGAGCCAAGTCGGTTACTTTTTTTACATTCTCGAAAGGTTGAATTCTGTGAATGGCTTTTTGTACTTGTGGATCATAATCTTGCACGCCAAAACTTACTCGGCGAAAACCCAAATCGTACAAAGTTTGTAAATGCTCGGCCGTTGTGTTGTTGGGATGTCCTTCAAAGCTAAACTCATATTCGGACGTAATTTCTATATTTTCCAGAATTCCTGTAATTAACATTTGGAGCATTTCGGGAGCAAAAAAACTGGGCGTTCCGCCACCCAAATGAATTTCTGCCACTCGTGGTTTTTCTGGAAAAAGAGCTAAATACAAAGCCCATTCTTTCAAAACTGCTTGAATATAAGGGTTTTCGACAGCATGATTTTTAGTTATTCGCTTATGGCAAGCACAAAATGTACACAGGCTTTCGCAATAGGGCAAATGAATATATAAACTTATGCCCGAATCATGATTGGTTTCGACAAAAGTTTTGACCAAATTTGTTGTCCATTTTTCGGTAGAAAAAGTTTCATTTTGCCAATGCGGAACTGTCGGATAACTCGTATATCTCGGTCCTGCAACATCATATTTTTTTATTAGTGAAGAGTCTGCCATGCTTTTGCTTAGTTTTCATGCAAATTTAAAGGTCAGATTTTTGAAAAATGATGAGGATTGTCATGTTTTCAAAATAGTAAACCAAGGCACAGAACTTAAAATTAGCCTTTGGTCAAAAAAATGTACAAGTTTCAGCACAGAATCAATTATATTTATCGAAATATTTTAAAAGAAAAACTTGAATTTACCATTTATTAATCCCCAAATTTTCAAATCGTTACGTCGAACCGTCATCACATTTCCAAATTAGCTAAATGCCAACTTACAACCAACTCAAACGCCAAATTGATCTTAATCCTTTTGCCGAACTAATGCTTCGTAATGAACTAAAATCTTTGCCATGTATTATTCAAGAAAATGAATATATTGATGCCTCAGTGCATGGTTATTGGAACACTCGCCATGCTTTGTTACTGGCTACAACTCAACGTATTTTATTGGTTGATAGCGATAATTATGGCGATGTAGAAGTGATAGAATTTCCTTACGATAAAACGATTACGGTACGTTGCCCAACGCCCGATTCGGTGGTTTTTGGCACAACCGAACACAAAGTGAAAATTGATAATACGCTCGAAGAATACATTGCTTCTTTCTATAAAGTTACCCAAGCTCGATTGGCAGGAAATGAGCCACAGATTCACCACGAAAGAGATATTTACACAAAACACAAGCAAGAAGAACCTACGGAACAAGCTGATAATGAAGTAGTTAGCAATCCTTTTCATGTTTTTTTGAGAGGATTAGATGGGCTTTCAAAAATGATAAATCCTGCAATTAGTAGTAAAAACATGGAAGAAAAAAACTCAAAATTTACTACCGATATTTCAAAACCAACTGAACCAGAAAAGACATTAGATGAACTTTTGTCAGAACTAAATGCCTTGGTTGGCTTACAAAATGTAAAAGATGAAGTGAGTGGTTTGGTGAATGTTTTGAAGGTTGAAAAAGTCAGAAAAGAGCAAGGGATTTCATTGCCCGAACGCTCGCTTCACATGGTTTTTCATGGTAAACCTGGCACAGGAAAAACAACTATTGCGAGACTTTTAGCAAAGATTTTTAAGGCTTTGGGCGTATTGAGCAAAGGGCAATTATACGAAACCGACCGCAGTGGTTTGGTGGCAGGTTATACAGGTCAAACTTCGTTGAAAGTGCGTGAAGTATGTGAGAAAGCAATGGGTGGAATTTTGTTTATTGATGAGGCTTATGCACTCAATAGTGAAGATACTTATGGCCCAGAGGCGATCAATACGATTGTGAAATTTATGGAAGATAACCGTGATGATTTTGTGGTAATTGTGGCAGGTTACGAAGAAAGAATGACGGAGTTTATTAATTCAAACCCTGGGCTACATTCGAGGTTTAATAAATACATCGGTTTTAAAGATTATTCGCCTGAGGAATTGCTCGAAATTTATTTACTCCAAACCCAAAAAGTGCAGCTAAAAGTAGATGAAACTGCCAAAAAGAAAGTATATAAACTTTTCAAAAAACTCTACGAAGACCGAGATTCCGCTTTTGGAAATGGGCGACTTTCACGCAATATTTTTGAAAAAACCTACGAAAAACAAGCAAATCGCCTTGTAAAAGAAGGTATTGACAAAGCCGATATTAGTTTGATAAAAGAAGAAGATATTCCTGTGATGGATTAACTTTTTCGTTGTCAGAGCGAAGCTACCTTTCTCGTTGCCCGAGCGAAGCCGAGGGCAACGCTTACAACTTCTCAATATTTGCCAAATAAACTTCCGCTTGTTCCAATATTTCTCGCCGTTGCTGGTAAGGCATTTTATTAAGTGTTACATACGCCATTCCGATGCGTGGATTTCGTTCTAATTTCGCTCGGTGGCGGTCATAAAAGTGCCAATAAAGCGAATTGTACGGACAAGCCTTGTGTCCAGTTTTCTTGGTTTTGTCATAGTAGCATGAGCTGCAATAATCACTCATTTTATCAATATAATTGGCAGACGAAACATAAGGTTTTGAACCAACTATTCCACCATCAGCATATTGGCTCATACCACGAGTATTCGTAATTTCGACCCACTCAATGGCATCAATATAAATACCCAGATACCACGCATCAATTTCATCAGGATTGATGCCAGCCAGCAAACAAAAATTGCCAATAATCATCAATCGCTGAATATGGTGAGCATAAGCTAGATCAAGCGATTGACCGATGGCGTGCTTCATGCAGTTCATTTTGGTTTTGCCAGTCCAAAAGAAATCGGGAAGTTTTAGTTCGTGTTTGAAAAAGTTAAGACTCTGAAAATCAGGCATTTGACTCCAATAAATACCTCGCATATATTCTCGCCAACCAACGATTTGCCTTACAAAACCTTCAATTTGAGCAATTGAAATCTCATCTTGGTTTTGTTGCCAATGCTCAACCGCTAGTTCAACGACTTCTAAAGGAGACAATAATTTTATATTCATCGAAAAAGACAAACGAGAATGATAGACTGACCAGTACTGCATAGCCATTGCATCTTCGTAAGTGCCAAAATTTGGCAGACATTGCTTCACAAAAAATTCTAATAATTTTAAAGATTCGGAACGAGTTGTTGCCCAAAAAAAAGCCTTTTCATTTACGTTTCCAATTGTTACTATTTCTTGTTTTTGTACAAGTTTGTAAATCTCTGAAACATCTTTGTCAAAAACCAATGGCTCAACTGGGCGATGCGTTTTTGGGAGTTTTTTACGGTTGTCAGCATCGTAGTTCCATTGCCCTGTAAGAGGTTCATTGCCTTCCATCAAGATGCCGTATTTTTTACGCATCATTCTGTAAAAACTTTCCATGAGGAATGTTTTTTTTCCTTTGAAAAACTCTGATAATTCGGTGCGTGTACTCAGAAAATGGTCAGTCTCGAAGGTTCTTGTAGAGATTTTTAATGAAGCCGAAAAAGACTTTAGTTGTTCATCAAGTCGGTATTCGTCGGGCAGTTGGTACTCAAAATGAGTAACTTTGTTTTGCTGAATAATCCACGCTAAATTTTGGGTCAAAAACTGCGTGTTTCGCTCGTCGTCCAATCGCAAATAAAGAACATTGTGAGTTTGATTTTCAAGAAATTGACTAAATGAACGCATGGCAGAAAAGAACCCCAGAATTTTCTGTATATGATGGTTTACGTAGTTGGTTTCCTGCCGCATTTCCATCATTACGTATAGAATATTATTGTTTTTTTCTTGGAACCAAGAGTGATTATGATTGAGTTGGTCGCCCAAAATTAGTCGAAGAACCATTATTTTTTTTCGTAAATGTTTCATGTGTTTAACTAATTATGAGCTTATTTGTTTAGATAATCCTAAACCATTCCCTCTGGATTTGGAATAAAATTCAAGAATGAATCAGAATGTTTTTTATACTTTTCAATATCAAGCGAATAAAGAAAAGCCCCTTTTTTTGAGAAACCTTTTTGTTTTTCTTTTAGCTTAATCAGAAGTCCAGTCGAAAGAATTTTTCGGCTAAAATTACGTTTATCGAAATTATTGCCATAAATAGCTTCGTAGAGATTCAGTATTTGCGGAATCGTAAATTTTTCGGGCATCAACTCAAAGCCAACGGGGTGAAAAGCTGCCTTATAACGCAGGCGTTCGATGGCAATTTTTATCATTTCTCGGTGGTCAAAGAGCAATTCCGGCAAATCGTGCATCGAAAACCAATGAGTATGGCGAGTATCTGAAATCTTCGTTTCGTAGTCTTTTACGTTCACCAAAGCATAATATGCCACTGCAACAGTTCGCTCTACAGAGTCTCGATTTGGGTCGCCAAAAGCATTGAGTTGCTCCAAGAAAATATCCATTAAGCCTGTCAATTCAAACAAAATTCGTTCGGCGGCTTGGTCGAGGCTTTCATTAGGTTTTAGCCAGCCACCCATCAACGACCAAGTATCGTGGTCGGTCTGAACCCCACGTTTCACCAATAATAATTTTAATTCTTCGCCATCAAAACCAAAGATAATGGAGTCAAGTGCAACTAAGCATTTGGTTTGTTGTTTATATAGGTCTAACATTTAATATTTTAGGAGAATAGGTATTTTATCAGCAATATAACATTACTGACTTCGATGCACAACAAAATTGCAAAATTTCTCTAAAAAACTCCTATTTTTGCATAAAAAAAGCCCAAATGCCACTTCTAAAAATACAAAACCTTCACAAATCTTTTCTTGATAAAAAAGCAGTTAATAATATTTCTTTGTCAATAAATAAAGGAGAAGTCTTAGCAATTTTAGGAGAGAGTGGTTCAGGAAAAACAACGCTTTTACACCTCATTGCTGCCCTCTACGAACCAGATTCTGGCATGCTAACGCTTGATAATCAACGCATTACACCACCATCTGAAAAGCTCATTGCAGGGCATCCTGATATAAAATTGGTTCGACAAGATTACGGGCTTTTTCCGAATATGTCTATCCGTGAAAACATTGCTTATGAGTTGCGATTTTATGAAGAAAAATACCGCAGCAAAAGAATAGATAAACTATTGAAAATCAGCGGTTTACTGAAAGTTCAAAGTCATTTGCCCAGACAAGTTTCGGGCGGAGAACAGCAACGTGCAGTAATCGTAAAGTCAATTGCCGAGCAACCAAAGTTACTACTTTTAGATGAGCCTTTTAGTCATTTAGATGCCCTCAACAAGCGAAAATTAAAGCAAGAAATCTTACATATTATTAAGGAAGAGGGCGTAAGCTGTATTTTCGTAACGCATGATGTAAGCGATGCCTACGGCATAGCAGACCGCTTGGCAATCATGCGAAAAGGCAAAATTCTACAAATCGGAAATCCTGAAAATATTTACCAAAACCCTGATAATCAATACGTTGCAGAAATTACGGGAGAAGTGCAGAGTTCTGAGTTTAGAACGGTTCGCCGTGCGGTTCTGAGTTCTGAACTGTCCGACATGCAGTTCAGTATTGCTGAGTTAAAAGAAAAATTCAGAATCGCACGGCGAACCGTTCAGAATTCAGAATTCAGAACTCCCTTCCTCCGTCCTTCCCAAATTCGTATTTCCGAAACCTCCGACATCAAAGCAATGGTCGAATCAATCAAGTTTCTTGGAGCGTATTATGAAGTGATGTTGAAGATTGATGATTTAACACTGAAAATGTACAGCTTTGATAAAATTCAAGTAGGAGATACGATTGGAATAGAGATAAAGCCGTTAAGTTAAAATATCTTCATAATTACGCTTTAATAGATAAAACGTCCATTCTTAAAATCGTTTGCAGATATTTTCTATGAACGTTGAATAAAATTTAGATAAAAATTTATTCTTATTCTTTGCATTTGTTTAGGTAAATTCCCAACTTTGTATCGGTATCAAGAATTTCTAATTAATTTTAGAAAACCAACCGAGTCGAAACGCTACGGTGGTCAAAAGATGCGGGCTGTTATCAAGTCAAAAATGTTTTATTTTTCTCTTCAAAAAGCCTTCAAAGTTTCGATACTAAGCATTAATAAGTGAGCGTTTGTTGCTTGATATTTGAGAATTCGTGATGATATTGTTTTTTATTCACTCATTCACTCATTAACTCCTTCACTCATTCAATTTAACAATATCATTAACCAAAAACATAGCATTTATGCCTTATTTATTCACTTCTGAATCTGTATCGGAAGGACACCCAGACAAAGTTTCTGACCAAATTTCAGATGCCCTCATTGACAATTTCATGGCGTTTGACCCTTCTTCAAAAGTAGCTTGCGAAACTTTGGTAACAACAGGTTTAGTTGTTTTGGCAGGAGAAGTAAAAACACAAACCTACCTCGACGTTCAGGCGATTGCCCGTGAAGTAATTCGTAAAATTGGTTACACAAAGTCAGAATATATGTTTGAGGCAAATTCTTGTGGAATTATCTCAGCTATTCACGACCAATCTTCTGACATCAACCAAGGCGTTGATAGAGTAGTAATTGCAGATGATTTTGAATCAAAAGCAAATGCACAAGGTGCAGGCGACCAAGGTATGATGTTTGGTTATGCCACTCGTGAAACCGACAATTATATGCCTTTGGCGTTGGATTTAGCTCATGCTATTTTGCAAGAAATGTCGTATATACGTAATAATGAGCCAGCTTTGATTCCTTATTTGCGTCCAGATGCAAAATCTCAGGTAACAATCGAATATTCTGACGATAACGTTCCTCAAAGAATTGATACAATCGTAGTTTCTACGCAACACGATGATTTTGCTCCTGACGAAGAAATGTTGGCAAAAATCAAAACTGATATTATCAATATCGTAATACCAAGAGTACAAGCAAAATTGAAAGCTGAATTGAGAGAACTTTTCAATGACCAAATAACTTACCACATCAATCCAACAGGAAAATTTGTAATCGGTGGACCACACGGAGATACAGGTTTGACAGGTCGTAAAATTATCGTTGATACTTACGGCGGTAAAGGAGCTCACGGTGGTGGTGCTTTCTCTGGAAAAGACCCTTCAAAAGTTGACCGTTCGGCAGCTTATGCCACTCGCCACGTAGCCAAAAACTTAGTAGCGGCTGGTCTTTGCGATGAAATATTGGTACAAGTTTCGTACGCCATCGGTGTAGCAAAACCTTGTGGTTTGTTCATTGATACTTACGGCACTGCTAAAGTTGATATGACCGACGGTGAAATTGCTCGCAAAGTAGAACAAATCTTCGATATGCGTCCCTACGCTATTGAGCAACGTTTGAAATTACGTAACCCAATATACTCAGAAACAGCAGCTTACGGACACATGGGGCGTAAAAATGAAATCGTAACAAAAACTTTCAAAGGGCCAGACGGTTCAGTAGTTACGAAAGAAGTAGAACTTTTTACTTGGGAAAAACTTGATTATGTTGATGCCGTGAAAACAGCATTTGGATTATAATTTCTTGAACATATTATTGCAAAAAAGGAAGTCGTTAGGCTTCCTTTTTTTGTTTCTGTACGACGGTTTTTCAAACCTTCAAACCGAGAATTTGTTTGTTCAAAACATTCTTCAAAAACACTTTGTTTTCAAATGAAAAAAAATGAGTAATTTCGCAGAATAAAATCTCCAACCTAATGAAAGCCTTTGAGCGAAATTCTAAAATAAGTCTAATATTTTACTGTATTTCATCCTTTTCAACCTTTGCCCAAACTCCAAAACCAGCAGTTATAAATTCTAAGCCATCTGTCTATTCAATTATTGACCAAGTACGAAAAAAATATGCTCCCGACAAACGAGTAGCTATTTTTCAAGTCAAATTGGATAGCAATGTAATTGTGGGAAAAACAAACATACCATTAGCAAAAAAAGAATTGCTAAGTCGCTTAAAATCAAGTGGTTATGTTTATATTGATGGTGTAAAAATACTGCCAAACGCCGAAGATTTAGGCGAACGAATGTATGCTTTTGTGAATGTGTCGGTGGCAAATATTCGTAGCCAACCAAAAGAACCAGCCGAATTAGCTTCACAAGCCTTACTTGGAACACCTCTAAAAATATTTGACAAAGACCGATATTGGTACCAAGTACAAACACCTGATAATTACATCGGCTGGGTTGAAGGTACAACCATTGACCGTGCAAGCAAAGCAGAATTTGACCAGTATCAAGTCAAAACAAAGCTCCTTTTTTCAAAACCTTATGGTTTTTCGTATAGTAAACCTGACGAAAATTCTCAAACAGTTTCAGACCTTACTTGGGGCGATTTATTGGCGGTAAAAGATACTTTGAAAGATTTTTATGAAGTGATGTACCCAGATAACAGAAAGGCTTTTGTTCTCAAAAATGAAGTAATCCATTACCAAAAATGGAAACAAATAGTTATGCCAAGCGAGCAAGGTTTAGTAAATACCGCCACACGAATGATGGGTTTGCCTTATTTGTGGGGTGGCACTTCGTGGAAAGGCGTTGATTGTAGTGGCTTTACTCGAATGATTTATCAAAACAATGGTATCTTACTCCCTCGTGATGCTTCGCAGCAAGTTTATATTGGTGAAGAAATCGCATTTGAACAACTAAAAGCAGGTGATTTGCTATTTTTTGGCGAAAAAGCTACACTCGAAAAGCCTGAAAAAATTGTTCATGTAGGAATGTGGATAGGAAACAATCAATTTATTCACTCGTCGGGCATGGTCAAAGTGAGTAGTTTTGACAAAAATTATAGTAATTATGATTCGCATAATGCGAGCCGTTATTTGCGTTCAAGACGAATATTAGGCTCTGAAAAAGGCATCGTTTCACTGAAAAAATAGTTTTATTTGTCAATTAAACACTTATTCCATATCTTTCTAACAAAATATTCAATCAAACATATATCAATGAAAAAAGTATTATTTTTTTCTCTCCTTGTACTTGCATTTTCTTGCAAGCAAACCCCAAAAATACTATCTGACGAGGCTTATGCCAAACTTTCTGATGATGATAGGCACAAAGTCGAACATGCCCTCGATGGCATTCAACTCGCCGACCCCGACTTGGAAGTAACACTTTTTGCTTCTGAGCCAATGATGATGAACCCAACCAATATGGACATTGATGCCAAAGGAAGGGTTTGGATTTGTGAGGGTTATAATTATAGAAATAAATTAAATCCTAAAAATCCATATAATAAAAAAGGCGACCGAATTTTGATAATGGAAGATACCGACCATGATGGAAAAGCCGACAAAAGCACAGTTTTTTATCAAGGCGAAGACATCAATTCAGCACTTGGAATTTCAGTTTTGGGTAATAAAGTTATTATTTCTTGCTCGCCAAATGTTTTTGTTTTTTCTGACGAAAATGGCGATGACAAAGCTGATAAAAAAGAGATTATTTTTACAAATCTGAAAGGCACACAGCACGACCATGCCATTCATGCTTTTTCGTTTGGTCCTGACGGAAAATTGTATTTTGATGGAGGAAACGAAGTACAAACTTTGAGCGACAAAAACGGAAAAGAACTCACCGATGATTTGGGACGACCGTTTTCGACTTATAAGCAAGGAAAGGTTTTTCGTTGTGATATTGATGGCTCAAATGTGGAGATTTTAGGGCATAATTTCCGAAATAATTATGAAGTTGCTGTAGATTCTTACGGTAGAATGTGGCAGTCAGACAATGATGATGACGGAAATAAGGGCGTACGCATCAATTATGTTATGGATTATGGCAATTATGGCTATAAAGACGAAATGACAGGAGCAAGCTGGAGCGAACGTCGCACCAACTGGGAATCTGAAATTCCGCTGCGTCATTGGCACTTAAACGACCCCGGTGCAATGCCAAATTTATTGCAAACTGGAGCTGGCTCACCTACTGGAATGATTGTTTATGAAGGAAAATTATTGCCACAAATATACCAAAATCAAGTTATTCATTGCGATGCTGGCCCAAGTATTTTGAGGTCATATCCAACCGAAAAAGTTGGTGGAGGTTTCACGGCAACAATCAATAATATCTTAGATGGCTCAAAACGTGACCAATGGTTTAGACCCGCTGACGTAACAACTGCACCTGATGGTTCAATTTTCGTAGCCGATTGGTACGACCCGGGCGTTGGCGGACACGCAATGGGTGACTCTGTTCGTGGACGTATTTATAGAATTTCTCCAAAAGGAGAAGATTATTCTGTGCCAAAATTTGACTTTGAAACTGCCGAAGGTTGCGTTGAAGCTCTTCAAAATGCCAATTTATCTGTTCGTTATTTGGCTTGGACAAAATTACATTCGATGCAAGATAAAGCGGAAGAAGCTTTGGTGAAACTTTGGAGTTCAGACGATTCAAGAATGAGAGCCAGAGCGTTGTGGTTGCTTGGAAAAATCAAAGGTAAAGAATCAAAGTACATTCAAGAAGCTGTCGAAGACAAAGATGAAGATATACGTTTGACCGCCATTCGTTTATCTCGTGAGTTGGCAATTGATAACTTGCCTTTGTTGAAAAAACTTGCAAATGATGCTTCTCAGCAAGTTCGTAGAGAGGTTGCTTTGGCAATTCGTCATAAAACTTCGCCCGAAGCCGCAGCAATTTGGACAACTTTGGCGAATCAATATGACGGAAAAGATAGATGGTATTTAGAAGCATTAGGAATTTCGGCAGATAATCAGTGGGACACTTTTTTTGCAAATTATATTGCCCAAGCTGGCGAAAAATGGAAAACAGAAAATGCTGCAAAAGACTTGGTTTGGCGTAGTCGCTCGACCGATAATATTTTTCGTTTGGCTGAATTAGCAAAAACTGAAAAAGAAAATTTACGCTATTTCCGTGCATTTGATTTTCAAAATAATCCTGAAAAAACAAAAGTGCTTTTGGGAATGTTGGACGGTGGAAATGCTTCCAGTGATATTATGACTTTGGTTTTCAAACATTTAGATGTAGCAAGTGCAAGAAAAGATGCAATCTTTAAAAGCCTTTTACCGAAAGTAATCAAAGGAATCGAAAAGCCTGCCGACTATATAGATTTAGTAAAACGCTATGAAATGAAAGACCAATCGGCTCGCTTAGGTTCGATGGCAATGAATGATTCGATTTTTGGAAATGAAGCAGCAAAAGTTCAAGTAAAATTGAATGGTTTGGGTGAATTTCAGAAATTAGTAAAAAACAAAGACGAAGACATTGCCCGCAAAGCCATTATGATTTATGGTGGCGTTGATGAGGAACCAATGACCAATTATTTGATAAGTTTGTTCAATAATAAAAGTCTTTCATTGAAACTCCGCAAGGAAGCAATGCAAGCAATGAATGGCTGGAAAAGTGAAGAAACACTCTGGACTTTGGTAAAAGAAAACAAAGTGCCTGCCGATGTAATGCCGATAGCAAAAAAACTGATGCTTGGCACATGGCATGGCGATATTCGCACCGAAGCAATGAAAATGTTTGGTGCTGAAATGGACAAAGAATTAGGCGATATTAATGATTTGGCAAAGATGGCTGGAGTTGTCGAAAATGGTCAAAAAGTATTCAAAACTTATTGTGTAGCCTGCCACCAAGTGAAAGGCGAAGGAATTAATTTTGGTCCAAATTTGACCGAAATTGGCAGTAAACTATCAAAAACAGCACTTTATTCGTCAATTATAAATCCAAGTCAAGGCATTAGTTTTGGTTATGAAGGACACAAAATCAAGCTAAAAAATGGCACTGAAATAGAAGGAATGATAATAAGCAAAACCGAAAACGACATAAACGTAAAGCAATTGGGAAGCACAACCCCAACAGCCTACAAACGCTCCGACATTGTTTCGATGGAAGAAAACGAAGAATCATTAATGCCAAAATTCCCACTTCAAAAACAAGAAATTGTTGATTTGGTAGAGTATTTGAGGACGTTGCGGAAGTAGTAGAAATTCATAAGATTTAAATTGAAAAGGAGCGTAATTTTAGGATTATGTTCCTTTTTTTGTGCTTATGGATGAATATTCCCTAAACCTCTATATATTATGCCTTTACTTGTAACAACACATGGACTTGAAACAATGCCTCCGTCAGACAAGAAAGTCCATTTTTTTTCACCAGTAATAGCATCTAAGGCATATAGAGAATTTTGCAGTACACTACCCACATAGACCGTGCCTTCTGCAACTGTTGGTATAGCAATGCCACCACCAGTATAAAACGTCCATTTTTTTCCTCCAGTTATTGCATCAAAAGCATAAAGATATTTATCCCCACAAGTAATATAGACAATTCCATTTTCTACAGATGCAGTTGAGAGATAAAAATCATTAAAGTAATAACTCCATTTTTTCTCTCCTGTGATGGCATCAATTGCATATAAATTATTATCTTGACTTCCTATATACACAACCCCATTACTTACTGTGGGACTTGCATCAATAGCTCCATTCGTAGCAAAAGTCCATTTTTTTTCACCATTTAAAACATCTATTGCATATAAATTATTGTCAAAACTCCCTATATAAACAATTCCATTCTCTACAATTGGTGAAGAATAAATTTGCTCATTTGCCATAAAATCCCACTTCTTTTCACCTGTATTTGCATCAATTGCATATAAGTAATGATTGACATTGCCAATATAAATAACTTCATTGTTTATTGTTGGAGATGATTTACTAAAATTACTTGAAGCAGCGTTGGGGGGTTGAAAGGACCATACCTTTTCACCTGTAAGAGCATTTACAGCGTTTAATTCGCCACTTCCACCATTTCCTGTATATACTAAACCATTATAAGTGATAGGACCTGAATTACCCCCAGAACTACTTTCGTAAGATAGAAAACTCCACTTTTTTTGACCATTTACCGCATCTAATGCACATATACTTTCGTGAGAATTACCTACATAGACTATATTATCAGTGACAATCGCACTTGTAAAAAGGTCGAACATGTAGTTTACATCGGTAACATAAGACCATTTCTTTGTTCCTGTTTCTACATCAATCGCATAAAATGTATAATTAATATCTCCTACATACAAAGTCCCTTTTAATCCATTCGTTTTATTTACTGTAACAGGAACACAAATAGTATTACAACTTTGAGCAATCGAAATTAGTGGGTCAAATACTAAAAGAAAAAGAAGTAAAATCTTATTCATAAATGAGAAGTTTTAGAAAACAGGAAATGGGGTTCCAAATAAAAATAGCAATAATTGTACCACTTGATAATATTATTGTAAGATCAAGGTGTAAATTAGAGTAATGGAAGAAATAATGAGGGGATACTATAAGTTAGAATTATAACTTCGAGAATATCAAAAATCAATCCAAATTTTATTTTTTTCGAATTTTCGAGGTTTATAGTAATCAATAATCCTCCAAATCTACTTAAATTTTCGAGTTTTGGAGAATTATAATAAACGATAATTCTCCAAAACAAGTTTTTTTTACTACATTTGGAGAATTATAAGGCATTATGGTAGGAAGAATTAACGAAAGAAAGATACTTGATGAAGCCATACAATCCTCACAAAGTGAGTTGATTGCCATATATGGTCGTCGCCGAATAGGTAAAACGTACCTTATTCGTGAGCATTTTGCTAAGGAATTAATCTTTAGCATGAGTGGATTGTTTGATGCTACTTTGCAAGAGCATTTAAGAGAATTTGCGTCTTGTCTGAAAAGTGCTTCAAAAAGTGTAATTCCAATAAAAACTCCAAAGGATTGGTTTGAGGCATTTGAAATGTTGAAAATATTTATCGAATCAGATGCTTCAAAAACTAAAAAAGTTGTTTTTTTAGATGAACTCCCTTGGATGGCTACTCCAAAATCAAGATTTTTGACAGCATTTGAAAGTTTTTGGAATGGTTGGGCTTCGGCACGCAAGGATATTGTTGTGGTCATTTGTGGTTCGGCAACTGCGTGGATGATTCAAAAAATCGAAAAAAGTAAAGGCGGTTTATACAATAGAGTTACCAAACGCATTGTTTTGAAGCCATTTACCTTAGCCGAAACTGAAGATTTTTTCAAATCAAATGCTATTAATCTCAACAGATTTCATATCGTAGAACTGTACATGATGCTTGGTGGCGTGCCGCATTACCTCAATCAAGTAAAAAAAGGAGAAACGCCAGCTACGGCAATTGATAGAATTGTTTTTGATAAAGATGGTATATTGTCAGAAGAATTTGAAAACTTATTTTTATCATTATTTGGTCAAGGCGGTTTTCATAAACAAATTGTCGAATTACTTGCCCAACATCGCTATGGCTTGAATCGAGAGGCTATTTTGGCAAAACTTAAAATTATTTCGAGTGGCTGGTTTACAAATATTTTGGAAGAATTAGAGGCATCGGGGTTTATCGAAACGCAACTTTCATCTACTAAAAATGCAAAAAATGCTTACTTTAAAGTGATTGACAATTATTCGTTATTTTATGTAAATTTCAAAAAAAACAAGAAAATTCAAAATTGGACAGCTCAACAAAATACCCAACAATGGAAAACTTGGAGTAGACTAACTTTTGAAAATGTATGCTTTTATCATAGAAATAATATTACGAAAAAATTGGGTATTTCAGGTATCCAAACTTCTGTAGCCTCATGGCAACACAAAGGAAATGACGAAATGCACGGTGCTCAAATAGATATGTTGATTGACAGAGGCGACCAAGCAATAAATATTTGTGAAATAAAATTTAACCAAAATCCATTTATTATCACAAAGGCTTATGCCCAAGAGTTACGTATGAAAATGGCAGCATTCAACCATTTTACCAAAAACCGCAAAACACTTTTTCTTACCTTTATTACAGCGGGTGGTTTGGTACAAAATGCTGAAGCAAATGCTCTTTTACAAGCAAATATTGACTTAGATGATTTGTTTTAATTCAAGAAAAAAATCTTATAATACCATGAAAAAATACATCGCTTTCCTTCGAGGAATAAACGTAGGAAATATCAGAATCAAAATGCCAGATTTGAAAATAGCATTTGAAAAAATGAGTTTCCAAAATGTAGCAACTTATTTACAAACTGGAAATGTAATTTTTGATTCTGAAAAAAACATTGCCGAAATAAAGCCAATTTTAGAAAAAGGGCTTTCCGAAATCTTCAAATATGAGGCTTATGTACTGCTTTACGAATTCGATTTTTTGGCAGAAATCGTTGCCCAATATCCCTTTGAAAAAGTCGAAAGCCATCACGCTTACATCATTTTTATAGAAGGAAATGCTGTTTTTGAAGAACTCAAACAACTTTCAGAAGGTATGGAAGAAGAAATAGCCGCAGGAACTCATGTGCTTTACTGGAAAGTAACCAAAGGCGAAAGTCTAACTACACCTTTTGCCAAAATCTCAGCCAAAGCAAAATACAAAAGTAGCACTACGGTTAGGAATATCAATACCCTCGAAAAAATGCTTGAATAAACTGTGTATTGTAGAACAATTTTTCAAATTGTTCCGTGCGAAGTGAACAATTTAAAAAATTGTTCTACATTTTCGGCACTAAAAACTATCTTTGCAAATATTTTTGTTCACCAAGTTTAGCAATCATCGGCTTTGATAATTGTTAATTGATAATTGTTAATTGATACAATGTTTGAAAATTTAAGTGATAAGCTCAATAAAGCTGTAAAAACCCTCAAAGGGCAAGGCAGAATTTCTGATATTAATGTAGCATCAACGGTCAAAGAAGTACGACGTGCTTTGATGGATGCCGATGTAAACTATAAAGTTGCCAAAGACGTAACCGACCGTGTGCGTGAAAAAGCAATTGACCGAAAAGTGATGCTTGCCGTAGAACCGGGGCAGATGTTTGTCAAAATCGTGCAGGAGGAATTGATGGAACTCATGGGCGGACAAGCTCAAAGTATCAATCTCAAAGGTTCGCCAGCTGTAATTTTGATAGCAGGTCTGCAAGGTTCAGGAAAAACAACATTTTCAGGGAAATTTGCTGCCTATCTCAAAAAACAAGGTCGCCAAGTGCTTTTGGTTGCTTGCGATGTTTATCGTCCAGCTGCAATTACGCAATTGCAAGTGTTGGGTGAGCAAATCGGTGTGGATGTTTATGCCGAGCCAGAAAATAAAGATGTTGTTGATATTGCCAAAAATGCCGTTGCTTTTGCAAAAACCAAAGGAAAGAGTGTCGTTATTATAGATACGGCAGGTCGTTTGGCGGTTGATGAGGTGATGATGAATGAAGTTGAAAACATCAAAAAGACAGTTTCGCCAAGCGAAATTTTGTTTGTGGTGGACTCAATGACTGGTCAAGATGCGGTAAATACTGCCAAAACTTTCAACGAAAGACTCGATTTTGATGGCGTTGTTCTGACAAAATTAGACGGAGATTCTCGTGGTGGTGCTGCACTTTCAATCAAAGCTGTTGTCAATAAACCTATCAAGTTTATTTCGACTGGTGAGAAAATGGACGCTTTGGATATTTTCTACCCTGACCGTATGGCGAGTAGAATTTTGGGCATGGGCGATGTCATTTCCTTAGTAGAAAGAGCTCAACAAGCTTTTGACGAAGATGAATCTCGCCGTTTGAACAAAAAAATGCGTGAGAATAAGTTTGATTTGACCGACTTTTTGACCCAATTAGAACAAATCAAAAAAATGGGAAATATCAAAGATTTGATGGGCATGATTCCTGGCGTTGGTTCACAAATCAAAGACATTGATATTAGCAATGATGCTTTCACGCCAATCGAGGCAATCATCAAATCAATGACTCCAAAAGAACGTGAAAAACCTGACATGATTGACGGCAGCCGCAAGAAAAGAATTGCCTCAGGTAGCGGAACAGATATTCAGCAAGTAAATAATCTTTTGAAACAATTTGACCAAATGCGTAGCATGATGAAAAAAGTAAATACGATGCAAGCAAGCGGAAAAATGAAGGCTTTTAAGTAGAGCTTTCCTCCAAAAAACAACCAATAGCGTAAAAATACTCTATAAAATTAGTATTTTTACGCTATTTTTTTTGAATTTTCCTTCATAGTTTTGTTATCTAAACCTTTTAATTTTATAGCTATGAAAAGTATTGTTTTTTCTCTGATGAGCTTTAGTCTTTTTTTCTTAAGCTCAACAAACCCTCTTGATTTTGGCACAAAAACCTTACCTGCCGAAATGACAATCTGTAAAACAACTGCCGCAGATTTGACAACCGCTGACCTAATAACTGCGATTCCATTTGACAATAATTTTGTCAAACCGATGGCAGTGATGGTACGAAAAAATGTTTATTCACTAACTGCCGCCGAAATCACTTCTATCAAAACAGGCATTGCCGCAATGAAAGCCCTGCCTTTAACTAATCCAACGAGTTGGACTTATCAGGCAGCAATTCATGGCACAACGCTCGCCAATAACCTCCCTGCTTGGAAATCTTGTCAGCATGGCACACAATTTTTTCTTTCTTGGCATCGAATGTATCTTTACTATTTTGAGCGAATTTTAAGAAAAAAATCAGGTAATCCAAACCTTACGTTGCCATATTGGAATTATCAAACTAATGCTGCCTTGCACCCTGATTACAGAAATAATGCGGCAGGAAATACTTTATATGACCCCACCCGAAATGCTTCAATTAATGGTGGGGGCTCTCTTCCAGCAGGTATTATGACATCTATCAATAATTCTTTAAACAATATCCCTTTTTTTACTTTCAATAGCACACTTGAGGGACCTCATGGTTCTGTTCATGTGTCGATTGGTGGAAATATGGGTTCGGTTTCTACAGCTGGAAAAGACCCTGTTTTTTGGTTGCATCATGCAAATATTGATAGATTATGGGAGCAATGGCTCAGAAAATGTCAAGGAAGAGCAAATCCAGTTGCAGGACCTTGGATGACACAAATATTTAAATTTTTTGATGAAAATGGTGTTGCAGTAAATATGACAGGTAGCCAGATTGTTAATACAGCAACACAATTAAACTATCGCTATGATTTTCCACCGATGGTTCCGTGCGGTGCAGTCATTGCGAATGTTGATAGTTGGAAATGGAAAACTCTCAAACCACTACGCATTGAAGGAATCACGAATTTTGCCAATAATCGTGCAAAAGTTTCTTTCACAAAATCAAAAACTGATGTGTTCGACAAAATGGTTAATGAAAATAATATTGGTGTAATGAATGTTTCAAGCACAGATATTTCAGATATTTTTCTGCTCGAAATTGAAGACATCAAGGCTTCAAAACTTCCAGAGGGCATTGTAGAAGTATATTTGAACCTTCCTGCAAATGCTAAGCCTTCATCAAGTAGCAAATCTTTTGTTGGTGTGCTTGATTTATTTAGTGCTGCTTCACATGAGAGCCACGGAGGAAAACACCCAGTTTCGATTGATGCCACAACTGCGATTAGAAGTTTGGGTTTAAAAACTCAAGATTTTAAAAAAGCTGAACTATCGTTTGTTGTGAGAGGAAATACGCTCAATGGCAAAGAAATAAATACACAAAGCACTATACAACTCGGTGCAGTGAATTTCGTTATACAGCAAGCACAGAATTAATATTAGTATGTTTAAATCAAAAATATTGTGGCTGTTACCAACATTTTCGATGCTTTTATTCGGAAATGTTGGTACACTTACTTGCATGAAAATACAAGAACCAATTGTTATAGCTGAAAGTAACGAGATGATAGTTTTAGAAAATGGGAAACCAGAAAGCCAGATTTCTTTAAAACTTACAAAATCATTTGAAAAAAAAGAGAATAAAAATTACAGTATTTCATTTGGTAACGTTCAGTTAGACGAGCTACCTGATGGCGTATATGAAGTCTATTTAAGTGAAAACACAAGCGATTTAATCAAAAATTCGCCTGATGATGCTACTTTTATTAATGTTTTGGACTTATATACTTTTCAAAACAATAGCACATCAAAATCTCTATTATTAGATTTTTCACAGCAAATCAAAAACAAAATAACTTCACCCACTTTATACCTCAAAGTTGTCTTTAAGGGCAATCAGCTTGCCAATGGTTCTGCTTCAAAGAAGGTTGGAAAAATCAAAATAAGCAATATTAAACTTATACAAAACGACTAAGTTTTAACTTAAAAAAAGATTTTTTTTCATAACTCATTGATAATAAACATATTAAAGGTAACAAAACATTGCCAAATCTCCGTACAATCTTGCTTTCCAAAATCTAAAATCCGTTCACTTCATCAACTTTCTTTCTTTTAACCAATCTTCCATGCGAGCTGCCCAATTTTCGACCTGCCCTAAGCCCCTTTTCTTGAGTCCGTAGCCGTGTCCGCCTTTTTCGTAAATGTGCATTTCAACAGGCACTTTGTTTTTCTTGCAAGCCAAAAAATATGCAATACTATTTTCTGGTTGAACCATATCATCAGTTGTACTTACCAAAAATGTAGGTGGGGTATCTTTCGTAACTTGTTTTTCGTTGGAATAAAGCTCCATTTTTTCGACGGGCGGATTTTTTCCAATCAAATTATCTCTCGAACCAAAATGCGTAAATTTATCACTGAAAGTAATAACTGGATAAATCAATAATGAAAAATCAGGACGAACACTGACCGTAGAATCTGTAATTTCACCCACCTGAGTTTTGAAATGCGTAGAAGCCGTTGAAGCCAAATGCCCACCAGCCGAAAAACCCATAATGCCTATTTTGTCAGGAGAAATGCCATATTTTGCAGCATTTTTACGCACAATCCTGATCGCTTGTTGGGCATCTTGCAGTGGTCGAATCTCTTTATTTTCAAACAAACTTTCTTGCGGCAAACGATATTTTAGCACAAAAGCATTCATACCACGCTCATTAAACCACTGGGCAATTTCTGTGCCTTCGTGGTCATAAGCTAAAATCCCATAGCCACCACCGGGGCAAATAATGACAGTTGCATCTGAAGTTTTTTTCTTAGCTAAATGTACATCTAAAGCTGGTTGAGTTATATCTTTTATGCGAGTAATTCCACCCGAAGTTTTTGAATCTTCTGGAATTTGCACAGCTTTCAAACCCGGCGTTCCATTTGGATAAAGCAAAATTTTCTCATTTTGAGCATACGAATTCGACAAAATAGTCATTATTAAGATAGTAAATATTAGGGTCTTCATTTTAAATTTTGGAGGTTTTGGTTGATTTTGAATTATCAAATATAAAGTTTCTTTTTTAAGAATTCAACTTGAAAATTAATTTGCCAATTCAAAAAACCTTAAAGTATTTTATTCACTTGCAAAAGTCTATTTTTCTTTTGAAATTTACATTAAAAATAGCATAAACTTTATCATAAATAGCTAATCAAATGGCAATATTCAACCTTACAGTAAACGGAAAAAAAACTAAAGTGGATGTCGAGCCAGATATGCCACTTCTTTGGGTCGTGCGAGATTTTGTTGGCTTGAAAGGTACAAAATTTGGCTGCGGAATGGCACAATGCGGAGCTTGTACTGTTCATATTGATGGACAACCAACTCGCTCATGCCAAATGCCGATTTCATCTATTGACAAAAAAGCAAAGATTACGACCATTGAAGGGATTGGAGAAATGCAACTTCACGCTGTACAAAAAGCATGGATTGAGGAGCAAGTTCCTCAATGTGGCTATTGCCAATCGGGGCAAATAATGTCGGCAGTGGCACTTTTGAAGGCAAACCCAAGTCCAAGCGACCAAGACATTGACACAGCCATGAGTGGAAATCTTTGCCGTTGTGGCACTTATGACCGCATACGAAAAGGTATTCATCGAGCATCTGATATGATGAAGGCAGGGTGATTTTTACAAAATATTCTTAAAAAACTATGAAAAATATAGATACATCACGCCGTAATTTCCTCAAAACCACCTCTCTCACGGGCGTAGGTTTGATGATTGGCTTTAATTCTTTTGGAAAAGACAAAACACCAAAGAAACTTTCACAAGTAGGAAATGCAGTTTTAGACCTTGAAATAAATCCTTTCATTATTATAAGCACTGATGGCACAATTTCCTTGATAAACCCTCGCCCCGATATGGGACAAGGCTCAACGCAAGCTGCACCTTCATTAATTGCCGAAGAATTGGAAGTAAGTTTGGCACAAGTAAAACTCATTCAGTCGGACGGACAGTCAAAATATGGCAGCCAACAATCGGGCGGAAGTAGCACCGTTCGTGGACTTTGGACTTCACTCCGAAAAGCAGGTGCTGCCGCCAAAGAAATGATGATAGAAGTTGCCGCCAAACGTTGGAACGTTTCGATTTCGGAATGTTATGCCCAAGAAGGTAAAATCCTCTTAAAAAACTCCACGAAATCATTTTCTTATGGCGAATTGGTGGACGATGCTTCAAAACTGACTGTTCCGAAAAATCCAAAACTAAAAGATCCGAAAGATTTTAAGATTTTGGGTAAATACAATAAACGCCTCGATGTGCCTGACCGTGTTACAGGAAAAGCTGTTTTTGGCATTGACATCGAAGTGCCAAACATGGTTTATGCCTCTATTTTGCATTCACCAACGATTCATGCAAAAGTAGTTTCGATTGATGATACTGAAGCCAAAAAAGTTGCAGGAGTTTTGCAGGTTTTGAAGGCAGAAAGACAAATGCCCCACCGAACTTCCGAAACTGTGGCGGTGATTGCTACCAATTTTTGGGCAGCTCAAAAAGGCAGAAAAGCCCTAAAAGTAACTTGGGATAATGGTGATTTGTCGAAAATGAATACCGATACTTATTTTGCTTCAACTTATGATGCTGCGAAAAAAGAAGGAATCAGATATGAAGAAAAAGGTGATTTCAATGCAAAATTTGTAAATGCCAAGCAAAAATTAGAGGCAAATTACGAAACACCGTTTTTGGCTCATGCTCCTATCGAGCCAGAATGTGCCGTAGTTCACCAAAAAGAAGATGGGACAGTTGAAGTTTGGGCTCACGTTCAGGGACCCGACGGGGCTTTGGGCGATGTAGCTCGTTATTTTGGCGTAAGCAAAGATAAAGTTAAAATAAATGTACCTCTTTTGGGCGGTTCGTTTGGTAGAAAAGCTTATCATGATTACTTGAATGAGGCTTGTTTTTTAGCAAAAATACTCAAAAAACCTGTAAAAATGCTTTGGACTCGTGAAGACGACATCGCCCAAGGACCTTATCGCCCAGGAATGTTGAGTGCCATGCAAGGCTTTGTTGATAATGGAAAAATAACTGGATATCATCACCATGCCATTGGCGAATCTATCGTTGGGCAAGTTTTCAAAGGTTTAGCTCCTGACGAATCTGACCCTTGGTTGTCGGGTGAAATTAGTACCGAAAATAGCAAATATGAGTTTCCTGTTGCGAAAGTTAGTTGGACAAATGTAAAAACTGATATTCCAATTGTTTGGTGGAGGTCAGTTTATGCCTCAAATATGGGTTGGGGACAAGAGTGTTTTATAGACGAATTGGCACAATTGGCAGGAAAAGACCCTTTGGAGGCTCGTTTGGCATTGATACAAGATGTGCGTTACAGAAAAGTGCTTGAAACCCTCGCCGAAAAAGCTAATTGGAAAGAAAAATTGCCAACAGGACAAGCAAAAGGTTTGGCAGTTTTTGCTTCATTTGGTAGCATCAGTGCTTGTTGCATGACGGTTTCTAAAAATGGTAACGGCATAAAAATTGACAAAGTTGTGTCGGTGCTTGACTGTGGTTATTACGTAAACCCTGACCATGTAAAAGCTCAAACCGAAGGGAATATCGTGATGGGAATTACGGCAGCAATCAAAGGCGGAATCACTTTTACCAATGGTGTCTGCGACCAAAGTAATTTTCATAATTATAATGTAATGCGAATCAAGGAAGCCCCAAAAATGGAAATTCATATCATTGATAGTGGAGCAAATCCAGGCGGAGTTGGTGAGCCAGGTTTACCGCCAATCGCACCTGCATTGGGCAATGCAATTTTTGCAGCAACTGGCAAAAGGATTAGAAAATTGCCTTTTGATATTGATAATTTGGGGTGAGGAAAAATAGAAATATTATTTATAACGCTGAAATGTGAAAGACCAACTACCGATATTACTTGATTTTGAAGTAGATAAACTTACCAATTCTATTGAAAATTGCTTTAGCGGTGATAGCTTTTCGACCGAAATTTCATTTTTGACTAAAAACGATTTGAAGCAAGTGATTAAAAAGAATGGTTGGCTTTTTGATTGGAGTCTTGAATTTAAACAAAATGACAGAGATGTCTATAAATTGACCATTCAAAATAATTCAACTATTATTCAAGGATTGATGAGTTTGAGCATTAAGGCAGACCATGTGTATATGCACTTGCTTGAAAGTGCAACTTTTAATCTTGGAAAGAATAAAATTTATCGTGGAGTTCCTGGAAATTTAGTTGCGTATGCTTGTAAAATTTCTTTTCAGCAAGGGCATGATGGTTTTGTATCTTTTCAATCAAAAACTCAACTCATAGAACACTATGAAAAAACATTAGGAGCTTACCATTTTGGAGGACACTTGATGGTAATTCCTACGGTTTCGGCAAAAATACTTATTAATAAATATTTTAAATCTTAATAAAATGGGACTAATCAGAGAACCCGATGGAGTTGATTTTTTTATTCAAAGTAAACCTTTAACTCTTGAAGAGGAAAAAAATCTTAGTAAATATATAAAAGAATATAAAATAAACCAACTTGTAAAAAATCAAGCTGTTTCTAATTTACGTAGAAAAAAAACATTAGCTTGATATCAAAATGGGCAGAAAAACTGAACAAATCCTACCTGAAAATAAAGAATTTATTGAAAAACAAAAGATTTTCTTTGTGGCTACTGCCATGTCTTCGGGTACGGTCAATCTTTCGCCTAAAGGAATGGATAGCTTTCGAATCATAGACCAAAATCGTGTAATTTGGCTAAATGTTACTGGTAGCGGTAATGAAACTGCCACACATTTACAAGAAAACGACAGAATTACAATTATGTTTTGTGCATTTGAAGGCAACCCTTTGATTTTACGTTTGTACGGAAAAGCCAAAACATACCACCAAAGAAATAGCGAATGGGCAGAGTTTATTAATTTATTTCCAAAATTAGCTGGGGCAAGACAAATTTTTGACATTTCAGTTGAAACTGTTCAAACTTCTTGTGGCATGGCTGTACCGTTTATGGATTTTAAGAAAGAAAGAGATGAACTAACAAAATGGACACATAAGCAAGGAGAAGAAGGCTTGAAAGAATACTGGGAAAAGAAAAATACAATCAGTTTTGATGGACATTCGACAGGAATTTTTGAATAATTTAATATATAAACCCTAAACAATATGACTACTCAAAGAAGAAGAATTTTGCTTGCAGTAATGCTCATGATTTCAGTTGGCAATTATTTTAGAATTGATGGAAATGATAACATTCGAACAGTTCAGTTTTTATCTATTTTTGCTATTGGAGCTTTAACCGCATTATTATTACGCAGTATCGCTGACGAATTCAACAAAACTAAGTAGTTTCATAGAAATGAAAAAGCCAAAACTCTATATTAGAATTTTGGCTTTTTCATAATTTACAGACCTTTTAAAAGAAATTAAGGTACATTTCTACACCAACATTTCTTGGGCGACTCCATGAGATTTGGTTACCCCATTCATACTCAAATCCATGTTGAATATACCTTTCATTGCTCAAATTCTTTCCCCATAAAGCAATACTCCATTTGCCATTTTTTGGCATTAGAGCTACCCTTGCATTCAGAATAGTGGTGGCTCTTCGTGCAATTAACTCATAATTACTAATATCATTATAAGCTTTTCCAGTATGGTTTATATTGGCATTTAAGTTAATTCTGTATTTTTCTGAAACATCAATTGTATATTGTGGTGCAACAGAAAAAGTATATTTTGGAGATTTTAACAAGTAATTTCCTGAATAATCTTCCTCACCAAACATAAATTCTTTATAACGAAGCCCTACTAAACCTCCAGAAATATCAATCCTAAATCTTTTAATCATGCTACTAAATTCAGCTTCTGCACCCCAACCATTTATTTTTTCGGCATTGGCTACGGTAATCCTATATCCTTGGTCAAGTATTTCTTGCTTATTTGTATAATCTACATAAAAAACAGCAGCATTGAGTCTTGTTCTATCATTAAATTTCTTTTTCAAACCCAATTCAAACGAATTTACATATTCGGGTTTGAAAACCAATGCTGCACCTGTTTCATCGCCCGAGACACTTGTATTGAACCCAGCCCCCTTAAAACCTCTCGAAAACTTGCCATAACCCATCATAAAAGGATTAAATTCGTAGTTATAACTTATATCGCCCGATAGAGCATTATCGAGGGTTTTCTTTTCAAAAGGGTCATTTTTACTACCAAGTTCGGTTGCATAATAATCAATTCCACCGACTACTTTTCCATTGTTTGAAAAGTGAGTAAGTGGTTGATAATAAGATAGTTGCTTATTTTCAGTTGTTAATCTTACTCCTAAACTGATGCTTGCTTTTTTGTTAAAACGATAGTTTCCTGAAAAGAAAACCGCAGCACTTGTCGAGTTGATTTTGCTATTTGTTGTAGCTGTTTCTAAGTAATTTGGAAAACTTCCAAGCTTTTTCTCTAAAAGTATTTCTCCCAATGGCAAAAAATCTTTTGAGAGTGAAAATGTATCTCTGCCACTTACATTTTCATACAAAAAATACAGTCCACCAACATACGAAAACTTTTTATCTCTTGGTGTACTAAACCTTATTTCTTGACTGAAATTAGTTAGTTTTTGCGTTCTTCCCCAACTTGAAACATCGAGCTTTGTAATATCATTATCTCCAAAATAAATGTCCTTAGAGTTGTTGAGTGCAGTAATTGAGGTAAATGTTCCTTTTTTGAATTCAGATTCAACTTTAACAGAACCGCCAGACTGATTTCGTTCAAAAGTATTAGCTGTGTTATTATTGGTTGATTCGTAAGTGTCGGCTTCAACTCCGAGAGGGTCGCCATCTTCGGTTGAGCCATAAACAAATGAGTTTTCACCTTTGGCATCACGTCCCACGAAAAAACGAGCCAAAACAGTTGTTTTCTTAGTAGGTTTATAAAATAATGAACCTCTTAGCCCTCCAAACAAAGTTTTGTTAGTAGGTTCATTGTCTTCATTGATGTCTTTAATGTAGCCATTTCTGCTTGTCAATGCACCAGTAAGTCTGAAAGCTAATTTGTCTTTTACCAAAATGGTATTATATTTTCCTCGAAATTGTACGAAACCATAATTACCAAAATTGATTTCGGCTTGACCACTTTTATTAAATTCGGGGGTTTCAGAAATAACATTTATAACACCACCGATGGTGTTTTTTCCGAAAAGTGTTCCTTGTGGACCTCTCAAAACTTCTACTCGCTCTATATCAAAAAGTGTAGAATTGAAAGCAAAGCCACGCGAATAATAAACATCATCAATATAAAGCGAAACCGTTGATTCAAAACCTACATTATCGAAATTGGAAGCCAAACCTCTGATTGAGAAAGTTGGTTGAGAAGCCAACCAAGAATCCGTCATTAGATTTGGCACATTATTAAGTGCCTCAATTGTACTATAAACACTCCGACGCTCAATATCACTTGCTGAAATAACTGATGTGGCAATCGGAACTTTTTGTAGGAATTCCTCCACACGTCGTGCCGAAATTACAACATCGGGCAGTTGTAAGTCATTACTGGTCATTTCAAAATCAACGGTTTTGGCAATGCCTGATAAAACTACAATTGTCTCCACATCCTTAAAGCCTATAAACTTTGCGATGAGGGTTATTTCACCAACATTTTTGGGAGAAGTTAGTACGTAAATTCCATTCAAGAGAACCAATGCTCCTCTTGTAGTACCTTTGATGGTAACTGTTGCCCCAACAAGGGGTTCCGCATTTTCAGCTCTTTTGACTATTCCACTAATTTTTACTTGCGAAAAAGTAATTAGTGCAAAAGATGAAAACAATAATGTAAAAATATATTTCATTTTGTTGATTTTTAAACCTATTTATTCATGTCCTTACGAATATTTGCTTCAAGAATTCTGATTGCTTTTTCTTGGTACAATTTTTCTTTATCATGGTCTGTTTGCAGAGCAAATTGTTTGTTGCTAAATCTTTCTTTTTGTAGCAATGTAGTAGAATTGAAGACCAAAGTTTTGTTTTTGTCAAATTGATGAGGCTCCATTCTCATATTCATTTCTAACATAACATCAATTGTTTTATCAAAAACCCACCAATTTTCAGTGTCGGCATCGAATGCTTTGGTAATTTTGTATTGGTTTTTACTTGCATCTTCATCAAACTGAAAACCAAGACTTGATTCTAACAAACGGGAAACGAGAGCTTGCTTGAGTGTTGGTAAATCCATGTCATAAACCCTCACAATTTGTGGATTTTGAAGGATTTCTATTTCATAATTAGCTTTTTTTAGCTTTTCTTGACTTTCTGAAAGTAGATTATTTGTAGATGTTACATTGTTAGATAAAATCTTACCTTGTTCATTGACTCTCAAAATATCGTTTTTCAAGTTTACAATTTGGGTAGTTCTGCCCTTCAAGGAATCTTGCAAATTCGACATTGTATTTGTCAGTTGTCTTTGGCTAAATTTCAGATTATTATTTTCGGTAGAAAGTTGTAAGTTGTTTTGCTTACATTCGTTTAATTGCTTGCGAAGTGCAGAAGAGGCACGGCTGGCACTATTTTGGGCATGAGCCATACTCATTATCCCCATCAGGAATAATAGGATATTTATTTTGAGTTTCATCTTTTTAGATTATTAGGATTATTATTTATACAAAGTAAAATACTTTTTTTTGTATTTTCAAAAAATATTGAAAGTATTTTATTAAAAACAAAAAAAGATAATCTAAAATGTAATATTATAAGTGATTGATTATAAGTAGTTTGCAAAACAATCGCCCAATTGTCTAATTTCAGAAAACCTTAATTTTGGGAATAATTTACTTCCCTTTTCTCTCAATTTCCTTCAAATTCTCCATTTTTTTGTTTCTCAAAAATCCCGTAATATCTTCAAAATGTTCTTTGATTCGCTTGTTTCCAAACTCAAAAACTTTAGTGGCAAGTCCTTCCAAGAAATCACGATCGTGAGAAATCAAGATGATTGTTCCTTCAAAAGTTCGTAGAGCTTCTTTCAAAATATCTTTGGTTTTCAAGTCCAAATGGTTGGTAGGCTCATCAAGAATCAATAGATTTACAGGCGTTAAAAGGAGTTTTACCATTGCCAAACGAGTTTTTTCTCCGCCCGAAAGTACTCTCACTTTCTTATTTACTTCTTCGCCACGAAACATAAATGCACCCAAAATATCTTTGATTTTAGTTCGCACATCCCCTACCGCAATATTATCAATGGTTTGAAAAATCGTCAAATCTTCGTCCAAAAGTGAGGCTTGATTTTGGGCAAAATAACCAATCATAGCATTATGACCTAATTTCAAATCACCATCAAAGTCAATTTCTGACATAATTGCCTTCACCAAAGTTGATTTTCCTTCGCCATTTCTGCCAACAAACGCAACTTTTTCGCCACGCTCGATTGTTAGTGAAGCATCTTTGAAAACAAGATTTTCACCATAACTTTTGCTTACGTTTTCAACAATAACAGGGTAATTTCCAGAGCGTGGTGCAGGCGGAAACTTGAGACTTAATGCCGAAGAATCTACCTCATCAACTTCTACAATTTCAATCTTTTCGAGCATTTTTACACGAGATTGCACTTGCAAAGTCTTGGAATATGTTCCTTTAAAACGGTCAATAAATTCTTGGTTATCAGCAATCATTTTTTGCTGGTCGTTGAATTGCTTTTGCTGTTGTTCTTGGCGTTCTTTTCGGAGTTGAAGGTACTGCGAATAATTGACTTTATAGTCATAAATCCGCCCCATAGTTACTTCTATAGTACGATTGGTGATAGAATCAACAAAAGCCCTGTCGTGCGAAATAACAATTACAGCCTTGGCATTATTAGTCAAAAAGTCTTCTAACCATTGAATAGATTCGATGTCAAGATGGTTTGTAGGCTCATCTAAAAGTATCAAATCGGGGTTTTGAAGAAGGATTTTGCATAGCTCAATTCTCATTCGCCAGCCTCCACTAAACTCACTGGTTGGACGAGTAAAATCTGACCGCTGAAAACCCATTCCCAACAAAGTTTTTTCTACTTCAGCATCATAATTTATTTCTTCTACCGAATAATATTTCTCACTCAATTCTGATACTTTTTCGATGATATTCATATAGGCATCAGTCTCATAGTCAGTACGCACTTCAAGTTGGTGATTGAGTTCGTCCATCTCTTTTTTCATTTCCAAAACCACCGAAAAAGCTTTCGATGCTTCTTCAAAAACCGTACTATCGTCTTGCGTAAGTAAGTGCTGCGGAAGATAAGCAATTACAGCATCGTTTGGAGCAGAGATTTTGCCACGAGTTGGCTTATCTGCACCTGCAATAATCTTGAGCAAAGTAGATTTTCCTGCCCCATTTTTGCCCATGAGAGCTATTTTGTCTTTTTCGTTGATGTTGAAAGTAATATCACTAAAGAGCGAACCACCATTAAACTCAACCGCTACATTATCTACTGAAATCATACTATTTTGTTAAATGAGGTGCAAAGATAGGGCTTTGGTGCTAAAGCACAATGATTAATGGAGAATGATGAATACTAAATTATGAATGTTAAATTGCTTTTTTGCTCACAAATCTAGTCTTTTTTGTTTTTCATTAACCATTCAGCATTAAACATTCATCATTTGAAGGTGGCACATTTCTATCACTTCTACCATTTCATTTGCCGAGTCGCCTGTGTAAATGTATTTGGCAATTTGAAGGATATATACATTATAATGGTCTGGGAGGCTATCTTCAAAGATTGATTCATAAACACGACTGCAAAGTGCCAGATGATATTGCCCCTCACGGACTTCGAAAATGATTACAGGTTTAAATAAAATATCTGTTAATTCTGGACAGGCCAAAAAAACAGGGTAATCGAAAAGCCCTAAGCCATTGAGATTGGCACTCATATCGGCATCAAAAAAGTCATAATATTGAAATTGATTTTTAATACTTCGTTTGTCAAGTTTTTTGCCCAAAAGCTTTAGTTTTTGACACATAATATCAAAAGGAATTTTGTTTGGAGAAAAACTTTCGAATGGAAACCAAGAATCTGTAACTACATCAAGGTATTGCAAGGAAGGTTTTGCCAAATCTAATTTATAGTCAAACAAAGGATAGCCCGGTGCAAAATAGCCGGGATAGAAGAAATTCATGCCTTTTTCTTTACAAAAATCCATCTTTAGGTACATCAAATATTTTCCTAAGCTGTATTTTTTGTAGTCGGGGTCATAAAAACACGTAATACCCATCGCACTGCGATCGCCCAAATCAAAAATTCCGACGGCGATTAATTTTTCTTCATCATAAATATTTATCTCAAAAGTTTCATAAATATTAGATTGTTTTTGTCCAAAAAGAAGATTTTGTAGGGAGGGTGCGGCATCAAAAGTAATATGATTTTTGTATTTATAAAAAAGATTTTCTTGCTCCTGAGTTATTTTTGCTGATTGAATTTGTACCTCAAATTTTGCAATATTTTTGAGTATTTTTTGTTGAAATTTGGTCGTTTCAAAGCTATTTAAGTCAATTCGTAACCAAATTGAACTATAGATGATGTCATTAAACTTCAAGAAATTAGTTGTAAAAATGGCTTGTCCCATTCTAAACCAGCCATTGGCGAGGTGTGCATCAAGTTCTTCGTTAGTTAGCGATTCGGGGTTATGTAATTCTACAAACATTTGTTGAGGTAGTGGAAAAATTATTAACAAAAGTGCTGAAAAAAGAACTTAAAACAAATACTTTACATAGAGTTTGACAACAAATGAATTATTTTGTCGCATAAAAAATGCAGTTTATCATCTTCAAGCAAAATTATTTGTGCATTACTAATTATTCATTTACTTTTATGAAAACATTATTTTTTTAGCACAATTTACTCAATTTCTCCTTTTATACAATTCGGAGAATTATGCTACAAAATTTACTATTTTCCTCTATGAAAAAAACGACCTCAACCCTCCTTCTATTACTCTTCTTTTTGAACGCATTTTCCCAAAGTAAAATCATTGCTGATGGGGCAATTTTGACCAAACTTTCGGGCGAATATGCCTTCACAGAAGGTCCTGCAAGAGATGCCGACGGAAATGTGTTTTTTACAGACCAACCAAATGATAAAATTTACAAATGGACGGCAAGCGATGGGACGATTTCGATTTATATGGACAAAACTGGTCGCTCAAATGGACTATATTTCGGCAGTGAAGGAAACCTATATTCTTGTGCTGATTTAGAAAACCAACTTTGGAAAATTGACAAAAACAAAAATATTACGGTACTTGTCAAAGATTTTGAAGGGAAGAAGCTAAATGGTCCAAATGACTTGTGGATTGACCCAAAAGGTGGAATTTATTTCACCGACCCATACTATCAAAGAAATTATTGGACTCGCAAAACAATGGAATTAGATGCAAAACGAGTCTATTATTTATCTCCTGACAAGAAAAAAGTGAGTATTGCAGCACAAGATTATGTTTCACCAAATGGCATCATTGGCACACCAAATGGCAAAATTTTGTATGTTGCAGATATTGGAGATAAAAAAACGTATTCTTACAAAATCAACAAAGATGGTACTTTGAGCGACAGAAAACTTTTTGCTTCGATGGGTTCTGACGGCATGACAGTTGACCGAAAAGGAAATGTCTATTTGGTAGGAAAAGGCGTAACGGTTTTTGACAAAAAAGGCAAGCAAATCGAACATATTGATGTCAAAGAACCTTGGACCGCAAACATTACTTTTGGTGGAAAAGACAGAAAAATGCTATTTATTACTGCCTCAAAAGCTATTTATTCTTTAAAAATGAAGGTAAAAGGGGCATAGGACAATTATCAATGAACAATTATCAATTGGACATTTTCACTAATAACTCAATTCAGAACTCATAATTAAGAACTCTATTACATGAATCGCAGAAATTTACTTAAATCATCATTGGCACTTGGGGCAGGTTTGGCTTTTGGTACAGAAAAAACTATTGCAAAACCACAAAGTTTTGCCAAACATAATTTTACATTTTGTTTAAATACAAGCACCATTCGCAAACAAAATTTGGGTTTGATGGGTGAACTCGAAGCTGCTGCAAAGGCTGGTTTTGATGGCATCGAAATTTGGATAAATACCCTTGAAGCTTTCAAAGCAAAAGGCGGAAACTTGAAAGATGTCAAGCAAAAAGCCAAAGATTTGAATGTGGTTATTGAGGATGCCATTGGATTTGCGGCATGGATAGTTGATGACCCTAACCAACGAGCAAAGGCGTTGGAACAAGCCAAACGTGAAATGGCAATGCTGGCAGAAATTGGCTGCAAACGCCTCGCTGCTCCACCTGTGGGAGCAACAAATAAAGCAGGGCTTGACCTCAAAAATGCAGCAGCAAGGTACAGAGAACTACTCAATTTGGGAGACGAAATGGGTGTTTTGCCTCAATTAGAAATGTGGGGGCCTTCTGCAAATCTGCATCTTTTTGGTGAAGTTTTGTATGTAGCTGCCGAAAGTGGGCATCCCAAAGCCTGTATTTTGCCAGATATTTATCATTTATACAAAGGCGGCTCAGATACCAATGCTTTAAGAATGATAAATGGAAGTGCGATTCAGATGATACACATGAATGATTATCCTGCAAATCCGCCACGAGAAACTATCAATGATAGTTATAGAGTTTTGCCCGGAGATGGCATTGCTCCGATGAACCAGATTTTGCAGATTTTGAATGAAAAAAACTCACCAATTGCACTTTCATTAGAGATTTTTAATGAAAATTATTGGAAAATACCTGCCGAAGAAGCTCTGAAAATTGGCATCGAAAAAATGAAAACCGCTGTGGCAAAAGCGATTGTGTAGTGAAAGATTTGACTTATTAAAAAATAAACATCAATGGCAAAAATCTCCGACAAAGAACAAGTAAGCGAGCATATCGCCAAACTTGACCCACAATTTGGCAAAATAGTTGAAACCATCAGGCAAATTATTTTAAGCACTGACCCAGAAATCGGTGAACGAATAAAATGGAACAACCCAAGTTACTATTATACAGGAGAAATGAAACCATTCGACCCAAAAGAATATAAAAGGGAAATAGTGGTTTTTAATCTTCATAAAAATAGAATAATGCTCGTTTTTCCGAGTGGGGCAAAGGTAAATGATACGTCGGGCTTGCTTGAAGGTGACTATAAAGATGGTAGAAGGCTTATTACTTTTAAAGATTTGGAAGATGTGAAAACTAAAGAAAAAACGTTGCAGACTATTATAAAAGAGTGGATAAAATTAGTTGATAAATAAACGACTTATAATTTGATTACTCAAAACCTTTCTGCCCATTAGTTTGTTATAAAAGTATCAGTTTTTGCAAAAGAAAGCAAAAATTCTAAGTATGATATTAAATATTTGTTGTAACAACAAATATTTTTTGGCAGATAGTATATTTTGTACTTTTTTTCTTATTATTGTCAATTGAATTGAAAATGGGCGGTAAACCTCATAATTTATTAGTAAATAGTAGAAATACAAACGGGCGGCGACCCGCTTAATCTTAATGTTTTTATGGCTGGAACAGCAGAATTAATACTTGACGGTAAATCTTACCATTATCCAACCATTGAAGGTTCGGAAGGCGAAAAAGCAATTGATATTGCCAAACTTCGTGACGAAACCAGCTACATTACTATTGATAGTGGCTACAAAAATACAGGTGCAACAAAAAGTGCAATTACGTTTTTGGATGGCGAATTAGGAATCTTACGCTACCGTGGTTACTCGATAGAAGACCTTGCCGAAAAAGCCAATTTTTTGGAAGTTGCCTACTTGCTTATTTATGGCGAGCTGCCAAACAAAGAGCAATACGACAAGTTTGAGCATGACATTCGTACCCATACTATGGTAAACGAAGATATGCGTAGAATTTTTGATGGCTTTCCAGTAAATGCCCACCCAATGGGCGTTATGTCGTCGTTGGTAAGTGCAATGAGTGGGTTTTACCCAGATTCGTATGACGAAAAAGCTCCAGACCGTACCGAATTGCACATCATTCGCTTACTAGCAAAGTTTCCGACTTTGGCAACTTGGTGTTATAAAAAATCGCACGGACATCCCATCAATTATCCTAAAAATTCATTGGATTATTGCTCAAACTTCTTAAGTATGATGTTTTCATTGCCCGTGGAAGATTACCATGTGGACCCAGTGGTTTCGGCAGCAATAAATAAATTACTGATTCTTCATGCCGACCACGAGCAGAACTGTTCGACTTCGACTGTACGTTTGGTTGGTTCTTCAAAAGCAAATATTTATTCTTCTATTTCGGCAGGAATTTCGGCACTTTGGGGTCCACTTCATGGTGGAGCAAATCAAGAAGTGATAGAAATGTTGGAAGAAATCAAGGCTGATGGTGGCGATGTGATGAAATTTGTAAATAAAGCTAAAGACAAAAATTCAGGTTTCCGCTTAATGGGCTTTGGACATAGGGTTTATAAAAACTTCGACCCACGAGCAAAGATAATCAAGAAAGCAGCAGATGATATTTTGTCAAAATTAGGTGTAAATGACCCAATTCTTGAAATTGCAAAAGGTTTGGAAGAAGCAGCCTTGCACGATGAATATTTTGTTTCAAGAAAACTTTATCCAAACGTAGATTTTTACTCAGGAATCATCTACCGTGCCTTGGGAATTCCGACAAATATGTTTACTGTAATGTTTGCCATTGGTCGTTTGCCAGGTTGGATTGGTCAGTGGAAAGAAATGAGAGCCAACAAAGAGCCAATCGGTCGCCCACGCCAAATTTATACCGGAGCAACTTTACGTGATTTCGTTTCAATGGAAAATCGCTAATAGGTAAAAAGACACAAAGTAGCAGAGGCACAAAGAGCAAATTCTGCAAATAATAAAAAGGAAACGGCAATGTTTCCTTTTTTGCTATAAACTCGTTATTTTGAGCATTTGCTACTTTGTGCCTTTGTCCCTTCCTAAAATTCGCTGCATATATTTTCCCAAAATATCAAATTCTAAATTTACTATACTCCCAACTTTTAGCAGGTGGAAATTGGTATGCTCCCAAGTATAAGGAATAATGGCAACACTAAAACCATTCTCTTTTGAATTTACGACTGTCAAACTCACGCCATTGACACAAATAGAACCTTTTTCTACAGTAATATTATTTCCTGAAATATCATATTCAAACGAAATTAACCAACTACCATTTTGGTCTTCTATTGCTGTGCAAATACCTGTTTGGTCCACATGACCTTGCACAATATGCCCATCAAAACGCCCATTTGCAGGCATACAACGCTCCAGATTGACTTTATCACCAATTTTTAACTTGCCAAGATTAGTCTTTTTTAAAGTTTCATCTATTGCTGTTACAGCATAACTATTAATTTCTGAAAGCTGAACAACCGTCAAGCAAACCCCATTGTGCGACACACTTTGGTCAATTTTTAGCTCGTGAGCAATGACTGATTCAAAGGTGAAAGTTAGATTTTTACCGTGTTGCTCAATTTCTTTGAGTTGTGCGACTGATTCTATAATTCCTGTAAACATAAATTTTGTTTTTGCTTGCAAATTTCGGCAATTCATTCAGCAAAAAGAACTAATTTTGTTAAAAATAATGACGTCTTCGTGTCATGCTGCAAGCATCTGTTATCAGCGAATTTATACACGCCAACAGATGCTTGCAGCATGACATAAGGAAAATTCAAATAAAATCCCCCATGTTCAAAAACAAAATTTTCTTGATTATTTTCATTCTCGGCATTGCAGGGATTGTATTTTATTCGCTCAATACTTCTGAGCCTTATAGCGAAACAGTAAAAAAACAAAGAGCCGAATTTGAGCAAAATTTGATGGCTGAAAAAGATTCTCCGATTGCCAATTTAAAGGATTTTTCTGGAATTAAATATTTTGATGCTAACGAAAAGTTCATCTTAAATGCTGATTATCAGCGTTTTAACTCATCAGAACAAGGAATGATTTTGATGACTGATAGTACCCAAACTGAAATAGAAAAAGTTGGAAATGCTACTTTTTCTATTGATGGAAAATCATTTACTGTTAGTATTTTTGATGAGGGTGAAATTTTGATGTTGCCTTTTAGAGATTTGACAAGTGGCGAAGAAACTTATGGTGGAGGGCGTTTTATTAATATTCCGAAAGATAAATTGGTCGGCAATAAAATAGAAATTGACTTCAATAATGCTCATAATTTTTACTGTGCTTATAATGAAAGTTATATTTGTCCGATTCCTCCAAAAGAAAACTTTATTGCTGCCGAAATTAGGGCGGGTGAAAAGAAGTATAAAGAGTAAAGAGTTTATCGTAGGAACGTACAATCTGGACGTTCTTGTTAAAAAAAAATTCTATGCAAACAATCATCACCAATGCCACCGTTCATACTGGCAAAGAAATTATAAAAAACCAGCCAATTGTCATAGAAAATAGTAGTATTTCTACATCTGAACCAAAGTCTGACGCAACAATTATTGACCTAAATGGCAAGCATATTTCGGCAGGATTTATAGATACACATATTAATGGTGGTGAAAAGCTTTATTTTACTCAAAATGCTACTGAAGAAACGCTTCAAGATATTTATGAGTCAAGCTTGAAACTCGGCACTACGTATGTGTTGCCTACACTCATCACTTCGCCCCTCGAAAATATATTGAAAGGCATTGAAGCTACCCGCAATTTTCAACAGAAAAACCCGTATTCTGGCGTTCTGGGAATGCACCTCGAAGGTCCATTTTTGAACCTTGCCAAACGTGGAGCTCATTTAGCAGCATACGTCAGAAAACCAAGTAATAATGAGTTGGAGGAAATTATAAAATACGGCAAAAATGTTATTAAATTAATGACCATTGCTGCCGAAAATTTCACCACAGAACAAGTAGAAATGCTTCTCGAAAGTGGTATTAAAATCTCGCTCGGACATTCAAATGCAACTTACAAACAAGCACAAAAGGCTTATAGTCAAGGAATTACACTTTGTACGCACTTGTATAATGCCATGACCCAAATGGGGCATCGTGAGCCTGGCGTAGTTGGTGCAACCTTTGATAATGCCGATGTTTATGCACCCATTATCTTAGACGGATTTCATTGCGATTATGCAGCGGCTCGCATTGCCTATAAAATCAAAAAAGACAAGCTTTTCTTGATTTCTGATGCACTTTTCGTTGGTGAAAAAGTTACGCATTTTCAGTGGGAAGAGTTTGATGCATATTTAGAAAACGGGCAGTATCGAAATTCCGAAGGAAACTTGGCAGGAGCAGCAATTTCGATGGGTGATGCCGTCCGAAATGCGGTGAATCATGTTGGAATTTCGCTCGAAGAAGCTATAAAAATGGCAACTATTCGCCCTGCAAAAGCACTTGGAATGGACAAAGGAATAGGGCAAATTGCAGTAGGTTTTCCTGCAAAATTTACTGTTTTTGATGAAAATTTAACAAGTTTTGAGCCTTTAATATTGTAATAAAATTTTGTAAATTGCAATTGTATAAAACCTTTTAGTTCCAAAAGTCGTTATTCATAGAACCACAACACTATTAATTCGTAAATCGTACTTCGTAAATCGTAAATTTCCTCATGTCTTTCGATAAAAATATATTAAAAATAAAAACTCTGGGTGAACTGAAAGCCAGTGGCTATCGTCCAAAATCTATCAAGCAAGAACTTCGTGATAATTTGGTTGAAAAACTCAAAAATAAAGAAACAGCTTTCCCAGGAATTTGGGGTTTTGAAGATACCGTTATTCCTGATATTGAAAAGGCAATTCTTTCGATGCACCACATCAATTTATTGGGTTTGCGTGGACAAGCAAAGACTCGAATTGCCCGTTTGATGGTCAATTTGTTAGATGAATTTGTGCCAATCGTGGAAGGTTCAGAGCTAAACGACGACCCTCTCGAACCACTTTCTCGCTATGCCAAAGATTTAATTGCCGAACAAGGCGATGCTACAAAAATTGCTTGGTTGCCTCGTGGAGAACGATATAACGAAAAATTAGCTACACCAGATGTGTCAATAGCTGACCTTATCGGTGATGTGGACCCTATCAAAGCTGCAACTTTACGACTGCCATATTCCGACGAGCGAGTGATTCACTTTGGCATGATTCCACGCTCACATCGATGTATTTTTGTGATAAACGAATTGCCCGATTTGCAGGCAAGAATTCAGGTTTCTTTGTTCAATATTTTGCAAGAAGGCGATATTCAAATTCGTGGATTTAAGTTGAGAATGCCGCTTGATATTCAGTTTGTTTTTACAGCAAATCCTGAGGATTACACTAATCGTGGCAGTATCGTAACACCTTTGAAAGATAGAATTGATAGCCAAATTGTAACACACTACCCAAAATCCATTAAAATTGGACGAAAGATTACTGAGCAAGAGGCTGTTATAAAAGATGGTCAGAAAAAAATTGCTGTCAATGACATTTTGAAAGATTTGATAGAACAAATTGCCGTTGAAGCTCGACAAAGCGAATATGTTGATGCCAAAAGTGGTGTTTCGGCTCGTATGACGATTTCGGCTTACGAAAATCTGTTGAGTTCGGCCGAAAGACGTTCGTTAATTAATGGCGAAAAAAGTGTAAACGCCAGAGTATCAGATGTTTATGGAGCAATTGCAGCCATCAATGGTAAAATAGAATTGGTATATGAGGGTGAGGTTGAAGGTCCAGTTTATGTTGCCCAAAGCCTCATCGGGAAAGCTATGCGTACTGAATTTTTGAAATATTTTCCAAATCCTGAGTCTGTAAAAAAGAAAAAAACAGGTAAAAATCCTTTCAATCAAACCTCCAATTGGTTTGGTGAAGGAAATGTAATTGATTTTTCAAATGACCTTTCTGACCGAGAATATCGAGCCAGACTAAAAACGATTGAAGGTTTGGAAGAATTGGTAGAAGGCTATCACCCACGCTTGGGTGAAGACGATAAATTATTTTTGATGGAATTTGCCTTACATGGTTTGGCTGAATATTCACTCATCAGCAAGCAAAATTTGGATACAGGTTTGCAATTCAAAGATTTATTAGACAGTATGTTCGACCCAAACAAAATGAAATTTGATGACGATGAAGAAGATGATTTTAGAAAGTTTTGATTTTTCAAGAAAGGCTTCGTTTTGAACGAAGCCTTTCTTTTTATAAGTTTTCATTTTGGCATAAGTTTTGAAGTTCATTTTCAAAATACAAATGTAAAATGAAGAAAACACTTCTATTTTCGATTGCTTTCCTTATAATTATTAGGGCAAATTCACAGGATTTGCACTTGAGAGGTATTGCATCTAACTATATTCAAACTGGAAAAATCACCAAAAAACTGAGTTATAATATTCACGTTTTGTCTGTTGTGAATACATCTAATTTGAAAATCGGCGAAAAAACCTTTCCTTCAGGGCATGTTCATTTTATTCCTCATTTATTGCTGAATTATAAACTTACCGACAAATGGAATATTGGTGGAGGCTATGCTTTTGGACGACACAGTATTTTTGGTTTGCGAGAAAATGAGCATCGCATAGTTTTACAAAGTACTTATAATCAGCGAGTTAAAAAAATAACTTTAAGTAATCGTGGACGTTTGGAGCTTCGCAGCCCTTTGAATCTGCAAACTAATATTCGCTCAAATGCTACCATTTTTCGTTATCAATTAGGCTTAAATTATCCTTTTTATGATACCAAAAAATCTAAGTCTGGTTTTTATGCTTTGGCTTCAAATGAAGTGTTTTTGTACCTCAAAGGGGCAAGCAATGGCCCTGTGAGTTCAAAAAATGGACTTTTGTTGTCAGAAGATTGGGCAAATATTGGACTTGGTTATACAACGGGCAAAAATCGAATTGAAATTGGTTACGGTTTTCAGTCGTTGGTTCGCAACCGCAAGCAAGAAATGAGAATCTTGAACCTTCTACAACTTTCTTATACGACTTCCCTAAACTGGGGCGATGTGCAATATTGGTATTATTGATTTTCTTGAACTTTTTTTTAGTCAAATATAAAAACGCTGGACATTGTTTTAATGTTCAGCGTTTTTTGTTTTAAAGTCTATAAATTCCGTGATTATGGAATAATAAGTGGCTTTTTAATGAAAATGCCAAATTGTTTTTTGTTTTTATTTTTGAGTGAATATTTTATATATGCTACCTTTTGCTAATTTTATAAGCAAAAAAACTAATAATTCAAAAATTGGCACAAGAATTGATTCTCTAAAAATTAAAATTAAGGAAAATAATTCCATAAAATTGGAATTTTCTAAAAAAAGTATTTTCTTTGTATCAGCAATTAGAAAATTCTATAAAAAATCGAAATTGTACTATTTTCCATTAAATAGTTATGCTTTACGAATCAGAACTTTACCACAAAAAAATGAAATCATTTATTAAGTACACACTTGTAGGGCTAATGTGTGCAACGTCAAGTGTTTATGCCCAAATGCCCCATGATGCGATTTATATGCCAAAGCAAACTTATTGCATTGCGGCATCTTATAGCAATAGTAGCTGGAAAGAATACTGGGAAAATACTTTGAAGCGTGATAACCTCAACATGGGAAAAGTAACTACCCAAAGTGCAATGTTGATGGTTGCCGCAGGAATCACCGACAAATTGAATGTCATTGTTGGTTTGCCATACATTTCTACAAAAACAAGTGCTGGAAACCTTATGGGACAAAAAGGCGTGCAAGATGCCTCAGCTTGGTTGAAATATAAATTGGTAGAAAAGTCTGGTTTGTCTTTGCATGGTGTTGTTGGAGCATCAATTCCTGTTGGAAATTATGTACCAGATTTTCTGCCAATGTCAATTGGTTTGCAAGCAAAAACTGCCACAGGAAGGATTCTGATAAACTATTTACACAAATCGGGTATGTATGTAACAGGACACGGAAGTTATATTTTGCGTAGCAATATCAAAGTTGATAGAGATGCCTATCAAGCTGATAACCGAGTATACAATACCAATGTAGTAGGTGTGCCAAATGCTACTGATGCCGCTGCAAGGCTTGGTTATATGAAAGATGGTAGCAGGATTCAAGCTGAAATTTTTGTTGAGCGATTTACTTGTGTTGGTGGAGATAATATTCGCCGAAACGATATGCCTTTTCCAACAAATAATATGCAAATGACTAATGCAGGTTTTTATGCAAAATTTCAACCAAAAAACATAGGCTTTAATGTAAGGGTTTCCAAAACTTTGGCAGGATTAAATGTTGGTCAATCGCTAAGTTATTCAGTAGGATTTTTATATCAACTCAATTATTTCAAGAAAGAAGAGAAAAAATAAATATACATTGGTCTGTGTAACACGCATAAATCGGAGAAATTTAAAATTTTAAAAAAAATGAAAAATATTAATATAAAATCTATCTTAATCTTCACTGGGCTTGCCATTTTGGGAACATCTTGCGACAAAAACATCACAGAGCCTCTAAAAGAAGCATATATTCCTACAAAATTAGATGAAAAAGCAGGGACTTGGAAAACCTATATTCTCGCAAATTCGGCAGAAGTTGCGGTAGCAGCTCCAAAAGCAGCTACTGATGCAGCATATTTAAAAGAATTAGATTCTTTGAAAAACAAAATTTTGCCTGTGCTTACTCCCACAAATAAAGATGCAATCGTTTATTGGGGTGCAGGAGCAGTTTATCGTTGGAATGAAATCGCTCGTGAGTTGGCAGCACGTTATAATCTTGCTCCTGCATATAATGTAGAACAAGGAAAATATCCCGTGCCAGATGCCGCAAATCCTTTAGAAGAGCCTAAGTTCCCATTTGCCAATCCTCCTTATACCGCACGTGCTTTGGCATATTTGAGCGTAGCTCAATATGATGCTTTGGTGAGTGCATGGAACTATAAATTCAAGTATAATCGCAAAGCACCATCGAAAAATGATGCTTCAATCTCGGCTTTATTACCAGTGTCAGATTTGCCTTCCTATCCATCAGAAGATGCGGTAGTGGCAGGAGCTTCTTACACAATTTTGGTGGCAATGTTTCCGGGAGAAGTACCATATTTAGATTCAAAATTGGCAGAGGCAAAAAATGTAAGAGTTTGGGCAGGAACAAATGTTCCGAGTGATATTTCGGCAGGAGATGCCCTTGGCAAAGTAGTTGGAGCAAAAATTATGGCGAAAGCGAAAGTTGATGGCATGAGTGCCGCCAATAATCAAACATTGGTAGCAGGACAAATTGAAGCTGCAAAAGGTCGTGGAGTAAAAGAAACTTGGTTGAGTCAAGAAAGCCCAATTCGCCCACCGATGTTACCAAACTATGGTGCTGTAACAACTTGGAATTTTGATAAAGCAACAATGGCAAAAATTCGCCCTGTATTACCTTATATAGTAGGTTCGGCAGAATGGCAAAAAGAATTTGAAGAGTTAGAAAAAATAAATAAATCTCAAACCCGTGAGCAAGCTCGCATTGCCAATTATTGGGCAGACGGTGCTGGAAGTTATACACCTCCCGGACATTGGAGTCGTGAAGCTGCAAATCTTTGCTATGAAAATAAATTCAGTGAAGTAGCAATGGCTCGTGCCTTGGCATTAGTAAATACAGCCTTGATGGATGCAGGAATCGCTTGTTGGGATACCAAATATTATTATTATACGCCACGTCCGCAACAATTTGGCTTGAAAACTTCGGTTGGTTTACCAAATTTTCCTTCTTATACTTCTGGACATTCAACTTTTTCGGCAGCAGCAGCTACGGTTTTGGGTTCGATTTTTCCTGCAAAAGCAGCAGAAATGAACGAAAAAGCCAAAGAAGCATCTAATTCAAGAATTTATGGTTTGATTCATTTCCGTGTTGATTGCGAAATGGGTTTAGTTCATGGAGCAAAAATTGGTGAGTATGCCATTGCAAGAGGCAAAGCCGATGGGTCAGGGTATTGACCAAATCGTACCCCTCTGCTTCGCTCGGGGAACGATTTAACTTCTTTTCCGTTCCCCGAGTGAAGCCGGGGGAAGAGGAAAAGAAATCAAGGGGGAGCAGAAAAACAATAAAAGAAAATTTTCAACTAATAAATATTTACAGTAATGAAAAAACTTATCCTTTCAATAGTCTTTTTGATGGCTATTTCAGAAACATTCTCTCAAGGATGTATTGCGGTTCGTTCAATGTCAACTGCTAACGGAAACCCGAGTGGTTCGGCTTTTATGAAAGCTGGCGAATTTCAGTTTTCTACTAATTTTCGTAAACTACATTCATATAAGCATTTTGTGGGAACAGTAGAGCAACCTCACCGTGTTGAACAAAAAACTGAGGTTATCAATGACTCATATAATTTTGATTTTGGATTGACTTATGCCATTACAAATCGACTAAATGTTACGCTCAATGTGCCACTTTCTTATAACGACCGTTCTTCACTTTATGAGCATTATGGCAATGGCACACCTGCTGGTTCGAATCCTCGTTTTCATACCCAATCACAAGGCATTGGCGATATGCGTTTGTCAGCTTCATATTGGTTAATCAATCCAACCAAAGCACCAAAAGGAAATATTGCTATTGGTGTAGGAATAAAAGCACCAACTGGCAATGCCAATGTACAAGATGAATTCCATAAATTAGATAAAGACAAAAAAGAGTATATTCAAATAAAAGCGGTTGACCAATCTATGCAATTGGGCGATAGCGGTTGGGGCGAAAGTATTGATATTCAAGGATATCAGTCATTGTTCAAAAAAGCGACACTTTATTTCAATGCTTTTTATATGTTTAGTCCAAAGGAATTAAACAAAGCAACTGGTTTCTCAGTACCTGACCAATTTGGTGCAAGAGTAGGAATGACTTATGCTTTATTTCCAAAGAAAAACATAGCTGTTAGTCTGGGCGGACGTTTGGAAGGCTTACCAGCTATTGATGCCATCGGTGGAAGTTTGGGTGGTCGTCGTCCGGGATATATTGTTTCAGTAGAGCCAGGTATTATTTGGAGTGGACATAAAAGTTCTTTTTTATTAGCAGTTCCTTATGCAGTTGTTAGAGACCGTATTGATACTTGGACGGTAACAGGTTTCCGTGAAGGCGATGCCGCTTTTGCTGATTATCTGATTTCGGCAACTTACGCTTATCGTTTTTAAGAAAAACTAAGTATTTCAAAGTAAAATCGTAAGGTTCGTTTAATTTTGATTTTGAAATCAATGTTAAACGAACCTTTTTTAATGCCAGATTAGATTCTTGATTTCTAAAAACCAATTCATAATTGCTATATTTGCACACTTTTTATTATAGTAAGAAATAATTTATGAATTTTCCCTCCAAATTAATAGAAGAAGCTGTTATTGAAATTTCAAAGCTACCCGGAATAGGCAAAAAATCGGCTTTGAGATTGACCCTACATTTGCTCAAAAGAGATGAATCTCAAACACAATTATTGGTAGATGCTCTCATTTCGATGCGAACAAAAACTACTTTTTGTCGAAAATGCCATAATATTTCTGATGCCGAACTTTGCTTGATTTGTATTTCCCCTCGCCGTGACCAATCTATCCTTTGTATCGTAGAAGATACTCGTGATGTACTTGCCATAGAAAATACAGCACAATATCGTGGACTTTATCATATTTTGGGGGGAATTATTTCGCCTTTGGCAGGCATTGGACCTAATGATTTGAATATTGAATCTTTACTTAAACGAGTCGAACAAGATACCGAAATTCATGAAATAATTCTCGCCCTTAGTCCAACCATGGAAGGCGATACAACCGCCTTTTATTTACAGAAAAAACTTAAAATTTTCAACAAAAAAATAAGCACCATCGCAAGAGGAATTCCTATCGGTGGCGATTTAGAATATACCGACGAAGTAACGCTTGGTCGAAGTATTTTGAGTAGGATTGCTTATGAGTAATACCCCCATCGGACTGCCCTAAAGGGTAGCTTAATAAAAACATTTTTTATGAAATCAAGAATCAAAATTTGTTGTATTAATTCTCCCCAAGAAGCGAAAGACTCGATCAATTTTGGAGCATCTGCATTGGGCTTGGTGGCTAAAATGCCCAGCGGGCCCGGACCAATTTCTGATGAATTGATAAAGACAATTATTGCAAATATTCCACCGCCAATTGCTTCGTTTTTGCTTACCAGTCGTACTGATAGTTTGGAGATAATTTCACATCATCAATCTGTCAATTCGAGTGTTATTCAAATCGTAGATGCTTTAAAATCAGGGAGTTACGAGGATTTTAGAAAATATATTCCTGCTATTAAAATCGTACAAGTGATTCATGTTATTGATGAAAAAACGCTTGATGAAGCCCTCGAAATTTCGGAAAAAGTTGATGCTCTTTTGCTTGATTCGGGTAATCCAAATCTTTCAGTAAAAGAATTGGGAGGCACTGGACGTGTGCATAATTGGGCAATTAGTAGAAAAATTGTGGAGCAATCGAAAGTACCTGTTTTCTTGGCTGGGGGACTAAAAGCTGAAAATGTTAGAGCAGCCATCGAAGCAGTTCAACCTTATGGCTTAGACCTATGCAGTGGCGTACGAACCGATGGAAAGTTAGATTTATTCAAATTAGAAAAGTTTTTTGAAGAGGTAAATCGAGTTTAAAATTCTATTGAAAAACACGAATATAATCAACAACTAATTGTTGTGGAAAAATTGCTGAGCCATCGGGTCTTCCGGGCCAATCTCCGCCAACTGCTAAATTGAAAATAAAGAAATATTCTTCTTGAAATTCGCTCAATTCAGCTGGAGTTGTATCTATTTCATGGAATTTTTTATCATCTAAATACCAAACGATTTTCTTTTCGTCCCAAATGATAGAAAAAACATGAAATTCATCATTGAAAACTCCAGAAATTAATTTTGTATTTCCACCATATTGGGCATGGCTACCTTTATTGTCCCAATGAACAGTGCCATAAGTGGTATTGTCTTTCCCAGAACCACCAATCATTTCCATTATGTCAATTTCGCCACATTTGGGCCAACCTACTGCATTAATATTTTTCCCCAACATCCAAAGTGCTGGCCAAAGCCCTTGACCTTTTGGTAAAGCCGCCCGAATGTCAACTCTGCCATATTTAAAGTTATATTTTCCTTGAGTAGTCAATCTTGAAGATGTAAAAGACTGACTACCTGCTGATTCAATTTTTGCTTGAATAATCAGATATCCATCTTTTACAGTAGTATTTTCTTTTTTATAAAATTGTAACTCATTATTTCCCCAACCATTATTATTCCCTAATTCATAATTCCAGAACTTTTCATCTAAGCTTGTTCCATTAAATTCGTCAGACCAAACTATTTTTAAATTTGGATAAGTCATTGGAGTTGAATACCCTTTTGTAGGAATAATTGAACTTTTGTTGGGATTATCATTGTCATCATTTGAATTTGACACATAACCAGCTGGTGCATCACAAGCCTCGATGCTATTTGTTTTATCACCAAGCCCATCAAAGTCAGCATCAAAATACCAAGTTTTTTTGATACAAACAGTTTCTTCTTTTTGACAAGAAATATTGACTGCAAAAAATAAAATTAAAGAAATAAATATTTGAAAGATTTTCATTTTAATTTTAGATTAAGATATAAATTAGTTTTAACAAGTTGTTTTGGCAATTTGTTAGATAATTACCAATGTTTTATTTTTTTTAATTTTGAATTCCCTTCAAAATTTCCACCAATTCAGCAATCATCAAAGCAGTTGCTCCCCAAACGACTTGTTCTTGAATTACAAAACAAGTTGTCTCAAATTTTAAACCTCTTGTTTCAACTGTACGCACTTGTACGATTGAAGGGTCAAGAATTTCGGAAATTGCTACTTCAAAAATCCCAGCAACTTCGCGTTCATCAGGGTAAAAATCAGGGCGATAAGGCATAAAGCCCAACACAGGCTGGCAATACATATTAGAAGGAGGAATAAACAGTTCGGTGAGGTTGCTTATCACTTTGACATCGGTTGCTTTGATACCGATTTCTTCTTGGGCTTCACGAAGAGCCGTTGCCTGAATATCTTTGTCACTAAATTCTGCTCTACCTCCCGGAAACGCCATTTGTCCACCATGAACTCCATCATATTGCGGACGGAGAATCAATGGCAAAAAAACTTCATCGCCCTTTGGATAACACATCAATAAAACTGCACTCCGACGTGTATTTTCGTTGGGTTCTGCCTTCAATCTCAAGCGATTTGGGGACATTTTCTGCATAATTTCCTCATGCCCTGGTAATGGCTGTTGAGTTAAGTGATTATTTAGGGTTTGGGTAAATTCAGCAAAATTCACGTTGTTAGGTATTTGTCGGTGCTTGGGCTTAGGATATTTATGGCAAGATACAAAAATATTTACAAATTGCGAACCTCGACTTCGCTCGGTTACTACTGTGTTTGGTGTCCGAGAGTAGCCGAGGACCCATATATTCTCACAAGTTGTTCGGCACTACGCTCACCGTCCATTGCTGCTGACACAATTCCTCCAGCAAAACCTGCACCTTCTCCACACGGAAATAAGCCTTTTATTTGTATATGCTCCAAAGATTCTTTATCTCGAGGAATTCGAACTGGTGATGATGTTCGGCTTTCAATGCCAATCAATTGGGCATCATTTGTTACATATCCTTTCATTTTTTTGCCAAATTCTTTCAAGCCTTCTTGCAATGGTCGAGCAATAATATCGGGCAAAACCTCTGCCATATCCATCGAAACCAAGCCTGGTTGATAAGAAGTTGGCAATAATTCTCGTGAAATTTTACTATTCAAGAAGTCATTTAAACGTTGAGCAGGAGCAAGTTGTCCCCCTTTTAAAACATGATTATTAGCTAATTGAAAAGCTTTTTGTTCTACTTCTTTCTGCAATTGTAAGCCTGCCAATGGACCTAAATGCTTGTATGCGTGCCAGTCTATTTCATTTATTGCCACAACTACGCCCGAATTGGCATATTTTGAATCTCGACGAGAAGGCGACATTCCATTCACAACCAACTCGCCTTCGGTGGTAGCGGCTGGCACAATAAACCCTCCTGGACACATACAAAAACTAAAAACGCCTCGCTGAATATTTTTATGATAAGTTTGAGCAACCAAACTATAAGATGCCGCAGGAAGCAATCCACGCTCTTGTCGGTGATATTGATGCTCGTCAATAAGGCTTTGTTGATGCTCAATCCTTACGCCCATTGCATAAGGTTTTGCTTCTATATGAATATTTTTTTTGTGAAGCAATTCAAAAATATCACGTGCCGAATGACCAGTTGCTAAGATTACGCCAATACCTATAAACTCTTTTCCATCGGCAGTTATTACACCTTGAATTCGATTGTTAACTAATTGAAAATCAACCACTTTTGTATCGAAATGTACTTCGCCACCTGCTTTCAAAATACTTTCACGGAGGTCGGCAACTACGCTTGGCAATTTATTCGTGCCGATGTGTGGGTGTGCATCAAATAAAATTTCGGGCGTTGAGCCATGAGCTACCAAAATTTCTAAAATACGCCTGACATCGCCACGTTTTTTTGAGCGAGTATAGAGTTTTCCATCGGAATATGTTCCTGCCCCACCCTCACCAAAACAATAATTTGACTCTGGATTTACCACATGGTCTTTATTGATTGCAGCCAAATCTCGTCTTCTGGCACGCACGTCTTTTCCTCTTTCGAGCAAAATTGGCTTGATTCCCAACTCAATAAAACGCAAAGCAGCAAACATTCCTGCTGGCCCCGCTCCTACGATGATGGCTTGTGGCTTTTTGCTTACGTCAGGATAATCTTTTTGAAACTCCATTTCGGGCGGTGGAATTTCTCCCGAATAGAATTCAACCTCAAGATTTACCTTGACTTGACCTTTTCGAGCATCAATCGACTGACGAAGTTTTTGAACACTAAAACCCTCACTATAAGATGTTTGTAAATAGTTTTTTTGAATATATTGACGCAGAACTGCATCATCAAGAGCGACTTCTGGCTCTAAGGTAAGACTTAAGATTTGGTGCATTGCTGAAAGGTTTTTATCCTTTAAATTAGGATGCAAAGGTACGAATTAAATTAATGAGTGAATGAATAATTCCTGTCAAAGTTTCCTAAATGATAATATTTTCTACAAAAAACTCCTCAAATAGTTCGTGAAACCATTGGAGGAGTTTTTCAAATCACATAAATAAATTTCTAATTCCTATCGCCGCATCACCATTCGACGTGAAGCGATTATTTTGCCGTTGGCTACGAAAGTACAATAAAAAATCTCGATGTTTCCATCATTTTTATAATCAAACAAATATTCGTTCATGCCCTCCTTCACTTCAATTTTACGGTTTTCAATTAATGTTCCATCCCCTTTTTTGATGGTCAAATATGCATCATCAAATTGTTTATTTCCATCATTTTTCAAAATCAAATACGTAGATTCGTCAAATGGATTAGGGTAATTTTTTAGCACTTCAACACCTTCCTCAATCAAAGTTGGAGCTTGCAAACTTTCGTCCAAAAAGCTAAGGGCTTCGGGTTGAGCAACTCTGAGTTTGACTGGCACAGTTACCGTTACTTCGTTTGAAAATAAGCTTTCTGCACCACCCACATTGACAGCCGCGATGCTCACATAACGTACGCTACTACTATTTCTTAAAAAGGCAATCGTAGGTGTTTTGGTAGAAACTGTATAAACTGTATCCCAGTCGTTGGTAGCTGAACGGAGAGCTATGCGATAACTTGGTGCATTACTTGCATCGGTAATTGTTAATGAAATTTTATCGGTGGCTACATATTTTGCAGTGAAAGCAGTTGGTTTTTTGACCGACTGTGCCGCCATTGCAATGGCATTGGCATTGATGATTGTATTTCGTGCTAAATAGTTAAAATCTACATTAAAATCATCTAAAATACCATCTTTATTGGTGTCTATTTGCTCATTATCATTACTTGAGTGAACAACACCACAACTACCGGTACCATCGCCATTTTCGTTTTGCGACATCATTCTGACTGCGGCATAACCTTTACTACGGAACGGCACATGGTCGCTCGAACGTCCGGTGCGGTCTTCGCCACTCATAATATTTAGCGTCATTGGCACAGCAGCAATCGGCTTGATTTGCTCATTATACTCTAATTTTATGTAGCGAGCCAATTGCTTATGAATAGAATTGACGCTTCCGTAAGAGAAAATACGCATACTTCGGTCGGCAATATTATTAGGTACGCAATTGGGTGTTGACGAACAAGGTCCACAAAGCGTTGTTCCTGCAATGTCATTATTCATCACCATTCTTACCGAGCGGCTTTTGCTATATAAATAATTGGCAAAAGCCGTGCTTCCAATCAAACCTTGTTCTTCGCCAATGGTCAGCAAGAAAACGACCGTTGCTTTGAGGTTGTATTTCGACAAAACCCTTGCCAATTCAATCACTAAAGCCGACCCCGTGGCATTGTCCGAAACCCCTGGGGCATTGCATATAGTGCTACATTGGTCGCTACAACGGCTATCAATATGTGCTTCTACCAAAATAATTGATTTGTCGGTCAAATCACTTCCTGGCAAAACCGCAAAAACTTGGTTATACGTTTTTGAGGTAGTCGTACAGATTGCCGCATTAAAATTCATGCGAGAAACCACCAAACGATTATTGTTTTGTGAGCTAATTTGCTTAAACTTATTTTCGACCCAAGTATTGGCAGCGGCAAGCCCAGTAGTGGTTGAAGTAGAGAAAATTGTATTGGTATTTCGAGTACCAAAAGCAGCCAATTTTCGTACATAGGCTTTCACAGAATCGGCAGAAACAGATTGGTTAATGTCGGCAGAAATTGCATTTGGCGTAATTATTGTGGTAGCCTTTGCGTAGGTAGCAGCTGTGTAGTTTCCAGCCATAATTGCATCGGCTGTGGCGTTGGTAACTACCATACTGGTTTGCCCAAAAGCCGTATTGCCTACTATTAAGGCAATATAAAGTAAATATTGATTCATTTTGAGTAAGATTAATGTTTTACCATCTTTTGCTTGTTTTTCTTATTAAAAGGTATCAAAAATTATGCCTTTTTGCTTAAAAATTAGATTAAATAATAATTTTGAAACTATCTTTGCAAAACCAATAACTGTGAGCCTAAAAACATCGAATGTCCACTTATTTTAAAAATATTAGTCGGGGGATAAAAACTACGTTGAAAGGTATGAGTCTAACGCTCAAGCATTTTTGGAATGCAAGGCGTAGCAGAGAGCCTTTTGCGATGCAAGATTCGAGTTATTTTGACTTGAAAACAGGCATCGTTACGCTGCAATATCCTCATCAAACGCTTCCTGTGCCTGACAATGGGCGTTATCAATTAGATTGCGAAATTGATGATTGCATTGTTTGTGATAAATGTGCCAAAATCTGTCCTGTTGATTGTATAGATATCGAACCAATCAAATCTTCGGAAGTCATTAGTTATACTTCCGATGGTTCGCCTGTGCGACTTTATGCCGCCAAGTTTGATATTGATATGGCAAAATGTTGCTTCTGTGGACTCTGTACAACTGTTTGTCCAACAGAATGTTTGACCATGACCAACGAATATGATTTTAGTGTAGTTGATATTTTGCAAATGAACTTTGAGTTTTCGAATCTTTCACCTGACCAAGCTGATAAAAAACGAAAACTATATGAGCAGTTTGTAGCAGAAAAAGAAGCATTGAAAAAAAACCCACAGCCATCAACGGGCGACGTTCCGCTTGGTAATGTAGTAAATAGTGAGAAAATAGCAGCAAAACCTGCATTTAGACCTTCGTTCAAACCTGTAATTAAAGTTGCTGAAAGTGCGGCGGGCGGTGTTCCGCATAACCAAGCAATTAAGGAAGAAATAAAAGAAGAAATACCGAAAGCAAAACCTGTTTTCAAGCCAAGTTTTAAACCTATTGTAAAGGTTGCGGAAAACACTGATAATGCGGAACGCCCGCTGCGGCGTACCGACCCGCAAGTTAAAGAAGAAAAACAAGAAACAATTACGCCAAAACCTGTCTTTAAGCCAAGTTTCAAACCGACATTCACTCAGCCAACTATTACAGGAAACATTGATATTGCTCATAATACTTCTCAATCAAATAGTACACAAGAAATACCAAAATCGAAGCCTGTTTTTAAACCAACACTCAAGATTATACCTAAAGATAAATAAAAATACTGTTGGAAGAATACCTGCAAAATATTGACTATCAACTCGTTAAGCAAATTATATTCTTTGTTTTCGCTGCCATTACCGTTGGTGGGGCATTGTATTTATTGTTTACAAAAAATGTACTTTATGCAGCTTTTAGCCTTTTATTGACACTCTTAGGTGTGTCTGGATTATACGTTTTTGCGGGAGCAGATTTCTTAGCGGTAAGTCAAATAATGATTTATGTTGGTGGAATTTTGGTACTGCTGATTTTTGGAATAATGCTTACGAATAACAAAAATACCCAACGCCAAACCAATCAATCAAATAAGATTTTGGTGAGCCATCATAATATTTTTTGGGCGGTTTTGGTAGCAGCTTTGTTGTTTTTAGGATATTTGAAAATGATTTTAGAAGCAAATTTTCATATAATAAGCAAGCAAACTCTCGCAGGAAGCACCGTAAATAAAATCGGCTTTAATTTAATGACCGATTATATTTTTGCCTTTGAAGTAGTCGGAATCTTGCTTTTGGCAGCTCTCGTTGGGGCAGTTTACATTGCAAAAAAAGAAAAAAATTAAGGTAATGAATATTTTCCAATAACCAATTATCCAATAACCAATTTCCTCGATATATGATTTATTTGCAAAATTATTTAATCATTAGTGCCTTGCTTTTCTCAATCGGGCTTGCAGTTGTTGTTACAAAACGCAATGCAATTTTGATTTTGATGGGTATTGAATTAATGATCAATGCAGTGAATCTAAACCTTGTGGCATTCAGCCAATATGACCCAAATCGCCTGCAAGGACAAATGTTTGCTTTGTTTGTGATGGTCATTGCAGCGGCAGAAGTTACGGTTGCATTAGCCATAATTATGAAAATATATGATTATTTCAAGAATCTTGATTTAGATGAAATAAATCAATTAAAAAATTGAAAAAGTATTTGGCAAAAGCATTTTAAAGCATTACCTTTGCAGTCCCAAATCGGGAAAATGAATTCAGATAAAGGGGTCCAATTCCCAATAGAGTTAAATAATATAAGGCTGTGTAGCTCAACTGAATAGAGCGTCTCACTACGGATGAGAAGGTTTGGGGTTTGAATCCCTACACGGTCACTAAAGTCATTTGATTGTAAGCCATTTAGAGATAAAAGCAGGTAGAAATACCTGCTTTTTTTATGTTTTTGAGCCAAAAACTACTATTTACCGAAAGATAAATAAACAACAAAGTTTCTGCTCACAATTGGCATTGTCGCTCACATATTGCAAGACGTTTGGCTCACCAAACTTTTGCAACAATGATTATCAAAAAAATGCTTAAAGTGCATTTCTTCCTTCGTGATGGAGAAAAAAACATTACTCCAGACAAAGCCCTCACAATCAATTATCAACTTGAAATCGAAGGTCAAGAGCGAGATACGGCTATCTCAAGCAGAATCAAAATTCCACATAAATTCTGGTGGAACTACTCAAAAAACAAACTTGATGCCCCGCCCATCAACAAAGATGGCAAACAACAATGGGTAATTCCGAGCTACTACGAAGCCGAAGAAATTAATGAACGGCTTAATCAAATGCGAGAAGTATTGAAAGATGTTTTTAAATCACTCCAAACTTTTTCAGATGAAACCCCAAGTTATCATCAAATTAGAGAACGATTCGACCCAAAAACAAGACAAGCAAAGAAAATTATTACGCCTAAGTTTTTGGAGGTCCTGAACGAAATGATTGACCATTTGGAGAAAAAGAAAAAACGTAATGAAGGGACAATTCGGAACTATCGGGTCAGAGAAAAAAACATTACTCAGTTTTTGAAGGAGTGTTATTCAACAAAAATTTTGATTACAGAACTAAAGCACAGACACATTGAGCAACTTCAAGAATGGATGTCGGAGAAAAAAAACTATGATGGTTCACAGCAATTTGGTCAGGACCATCGAAACAAGCACGCAACTTGCATGAAACAAAGCCTCGAATTTGCAGTAAACAATGAGTATTTGCAAAACCTGCCTGTTGCAAAATTGGGCTTGACTTATAGTCCAGACAAACCCCCTGCTTATTTGGCTCTTGAGCATAGACAAATTATTGCGAATTGTGCAGCACATTCTATTCAGAAAGTAAAAGATGTAGCAGTCTTTTTAATGCACACTGGCTTTAGTTATACCGATTATTTAAGTCTTACACATGAGCATTTGCAGGGGGCGTGTTGGAAAAAACAACGAGATAAATCAGAAGTCTTTTCTTTACCTCCATTGCTGCCACAAGCAGCAGCGGTAATAAGAAAATATGGAAGCATTGAAGCTCTTCCTAAAATGGACCTTTCGGATATGAACAAAGCGCTCAAGCATTTAGGGGATTTTTGTAACATTAACGAAAAAACAGTTGGGTTCAATTTAAGTACATCTGTTTTCCGTGAAACATTTGCCTCAATGATGGAAAATGAATTCATGTTTCCTCGAAACACTATCAAGTTTTTGATGGGACACAAAACCGAAAAACAGTTAAAAAACTATTCTTCGGTTCAGACTGGAAGGATTTTGCATGAGCTCCAAAAACATACTTTGACAATTCAGAATCAAGTCTTGAAAGAATATTCAGATTTTATTGAAGAATTTAAAAAAGCAAGTTGATATTTGTGTTTTACTTACAAAAACCAAAAATCAATGAAAACAATTACTTTTTTGCTGTTACTCCCCTTCTTGAGCATCGCTCAATTCAAAGAATCAAAAATTGATTCTGTCAAAACGCAATACTGCCGCATCAGGCTTGGAACAGAATCAGGAAGCACAATGCTTTCAAACAAAAGCAAAATCTTTGCAATGGTAGATTTTGGCTTAGGCAAAGCAAAAGAAGAACCTTTGGAAGTGATTGTTGATGAAAATGACAAAAAAATATTTTACTCAAGCTATGTTCAGGTCCTGAATGTTTTTTATGCAAAAGGTTGGGAGCTGTTCGGTGTAAGAGAATCTTCCAATTTTGGCAATAGCGAGTTTTTATTTAAGCGAATGAAGTAAACGAAACAAGGGGCTATCAAGCCCCTTGTTTCGTTAAAACCTAAACCAAATCCTTCACCACCCAACAATCCCACATCAAATTGGCATTGTCGGCAAAGTCGAATGGTAGCCAAAAATGCCCTTTATCGCCCCACGACTGCCCATAGGAATTCCGAACTTTAAACGCTTTTCGCTTGGCATCATAGCCAATACAAAGCACTGCGTGTCCGCCTATGTTTTCATCTTTTTTGGTTGGCATGGGCATTGCTCCAGTTACTCTTGCGATTTCAAAAGGACGATTGAAAACCACCATTCCAAAAATAAACGGAAAACCTTCTGCCAAACAACTCATCATTTTGGCAACGTTTCCATCTTCAATTCGCTCATAACGGTCAATCCTTCTGGTAGTCGCATCTTGAAATAATTCTTCCGATGGACGAGTAAAAAGGTTTTTGCGTGTGTAGGTCCATTGCTTTTCAAAAATAAAACCTTGTTTGTTGGTCGCTTTCACCACATCACGGATATAAGCTCCCCCATCTTCGTTTACAGTTCCGCCAATCTCTCTCGATATAAAGTAAGTAAACAACCTCGAAGGCATATTCTTAGGCTGCTTTTCCAGCTTTTGCAAAAACTGAATAGCTGCCGCCATTGCGTTTGCAGTGCAGCTCCCCATATCATACTGATTATAGGGCTTAATGCCAAGTTTGGCAGTCAAATCAACGGCATCAGGCAGAACCAAAACTGCTTTCGACCGGGCGGCGTTCCGCTTCGGTTCAAAAACAAAATCTCGCTCATCTGCAGGTGAGCGTTTGACATTAAAAATCTTTACATTTTCCATAATTCTAAAATTGGCATTTGTTTATTTGGTAACATTATTTGTTGATTTCCGATTAAATAATTATTGCCTTGAATATGAATCGCCATAATGCTCGAAACATTCTTTCGATGCACATCTATCATTGCAATATCAGCTCCCGAAAGATTGGCAGGGCTTTCGGTCGAGTATGTTTTTCGTCTGAAAGCCTCATATTTCACCCAAAAATTAGCAACCAAGCTCGCCCAATTTAGCGTAACTCCCGAATAACTATTAGTAGCTTTTGGCGTTCCCGAAACTAAACCCTCAAAAAACAATAATCTTGAAGCAAACTTATTGCTCCCCTGATTGAACTGTGGCGTTATACCAAGCTGTTCAGTTTTCGGAACGCTGCTGGGCGGCACTCCGCCGTTCATGCTCAAGGTCGAAAACTTGGTTTTTATGCTAAATAATTGCTCTCGTGGGTTGCCCACAGCCGAATTGTATTTGTCGAAAAATACGGGTGGGTCTTTCATCAAATTGTCATTAGTGTCAAGCTCCCAATCAAGTTCCAATCTATTAGCTAACTCAGGAGCTTTGGCGGTCAGCCTTGGTAACTTCTTACTCCAGTCATGCACAACAGCTTGCGAAAGCAAAGTGTCCGAAAATTCAATGGTCAATTCTCTTTTCCAAACGTCAAAAAACAAAGCCAAGTTGAACATCTTCCGTAGCTCCTTGAGCAAATCAGGAATCGTGAGTTCGGGCAAATGGTTGGAATAGTCAATCACAGTGGCAGAATCGAGCGAAAAAGTATTATACACAATCAGCCGTTGCATACGAGTATCGGTCAAAAAAGAACCTTTGATGGTGAAATTACAAATCTCACCGATTCTTTTCAGTACGTACTGCAAAAACAACATCGGTACTTTTGGACCTGCCGTATAAACTCCGCCCGAATAATTATTGACAAAACCCGAATAGCCAATAGAACCGCCATTTGTGCCATAAAAAGCCGAATTTTCTATTTTTGGAAAACAAAACTTTGCCGTCAATGGGTCAGGATTAGCCACCAAAGTAGCAGGAATAGTTTCGCTTCCAAAAGGCAGCTTATTGAGCGTAGTTTTTTGGTAATCGCCAAAGATTTCACCCAAATTTTGCGTATAAAAAACCACAAACCCAGCCCTAGAAACTCCCCGAAGCTGAATATATCCTCGCTCGATTAGCCGACCTTCAAAAGTAACTTCACACAAATAATCTTTGAAGCGATACGGTATTTGAGGATGCCCGAAATTATCAAAAATAGCATTATTTTGGTCGCAATAAGGCAGCGTAAAATCAAGCACTTTCGAGCCACGCACCACATCAAAATCCAAAACAGGATTATAACGTTGAAGCAAAACGCTTTTCCCAGCACTCAAAACAGCGGGCTTTCCGTCAATAGTTATTTTAAACATTTTTAAATCAAATAACTCCCCTCTCCAATCGGAGAGGGGTTGGGGGTGAGGTTACAAATTACTCTTACTTTCGGCATCCATAGCCGACTCTAAAGCTGATGTCAAATCATGCAACGAAATACCCGTTGGCTTTTCTCTGATGCCGTTCAAAATGCCATTCGTTTCATTTTGAATCAAACGGTACAATTTATCAACCGACTGAGCGGTTTCAACACTCGCTTGTTTCATATCATCCATTATGCTAAAGCTCCTTTGTGTAATGGCTCTACTTTCATCAACTCCAGAACCAAAACTATAATCAACGTTTTGACTACCATTGCCCTGAGCATAGAAGCCATTGCTTCGAAGCGGCTCTAAAAAATTGATATACGAGCCGCCTTCGCCAAACGCACCTCCTTGTTTATATATTCTTGCACCGTTTTTGTGCAACGAGCTGTGCATAAGCTGATGAATCACATCTTTGTTGTTGGCATAAGTTACTTTGCTCAAAATCATAATTGGCTCTTTTCCCTCCATTTCGCCCAAGTATTGACCTGTTTTTTTGTTCCAAAGTCCAATGCCTCCTTCCGAATGTGAAGGACCTTCGGGTACACCTGCATTTCGGATAAATGCACCTTTGGCAAATTTTGTATCATCACCTCCAGTATTTTTATCACCACCGCCACTATCACTACCACCATCACCACTGCCTGTGCCAGTTCCATTGTTTCCATGAGTGGCACCACCACCTGCGGGCATAAGGCTCTCTGGAGGTTCTTCGGATTCCATCATTTTGATTTTTTCTTGTGAATACATCAACGCTAAACCAGCAGATGGCATACCCAACAATCCCATTGTACCCATAGTTTTCACAAAGGCAGCAATAGACTCAATCTTTGCCATTTTAATCGTAGCTTTTTTCTGTTCATACCATTGAGCCAAACGTTTCTTCCGGATTTCTTCTGAGGTAGCAAATTCTATGTTTTTCACAGCCGATTCATACTCCTCTTTATTGATTGTACCCTTGTCGTACATTTCTTTCCAGCCCTTCAACTGAGCATCTTTTCGGGCTGTAATCTCCTTTTCTTCGGCTTTTGTTTGATTTTGAGATTTTAAAATCTGCAAATCCCAATATTGGCTAAAAGTGTTTATCAAGCTATCAATAACGGCAGTAATTGCCCCAGCAACCTGCCCAGCTACGCCCAAAGCCTCAGAAAGTTTGGCATTTGAGCCAGCCGTCATTTTGCTTAATGAACTATAAAACGCAGCTCCGTTACCTTCGAGCAAAGCCCCAAATGCCGAAGCTGCATTCGTGCCAAAATCTGCCAAAATCTTCAACGCATCGCTGGCGTGCTTGCCAGCTTCTGCCGTGTTGCCGTCCATAAGGGCTTTCCAAGCTGCCTTTATTTCGCCAAAAACACCTAATTTTTTTGTTTTAGAATCTTCGTCTATCGTTTTACTATCTGTCGCATATTTGCCGTCAAGAAGCAATTTTTCAGATACTTCCCAAGCCTTAATGGCTTTAATCTGTCCAGCAGTCAAGCCTTCTACTTGCTGTTTTTTGAGTGAAGTTGCTTCAAGGTTTTTTACATCTTCGTCATACTCAAGCGTGAGTAACTCTTTTTTCAGTCGGAGTTTTTCGGCATTACCAAGCCCCTCTTGTAAGAGTGCCGCCGTAATGATATTCTTTCTACTGTCATAACTCAGCTTTTCAATATCAGCATTGTTTTTATCTTCACGAGCTATGTTGCCTTTTTGTATTTTTTCGAGTTCGGCATCATACCACAAATCAATTTGCTTCAAACCGATGGCAAACTCATCTTTGTCTTTGGCAAGTTTTGTCAGGTTATCAAAATTATCCTGGTATTTCTTCTGCAGGTTTTTTACTTCTCTAACTTGAGCATCAGTTTCAAGCCCAATCAAAAAGTTTTCATAATCTTCCTGACGCTTTTTGTCTTTTTCGGCCGCATCAGCTTTTATCTTATCAAGTTTTTCTTGATGCGTTTTTTCGGCAAGTTCAAGATATTCTTGCTTTAATTTAATATCAGATTTTGACTTTTCAATACTTGCTTTCTCACGAGTATATCTAAGATTTTCGGCTTTTTCTAACCTATCAGTTTCATTCTTAATAGCCGTAATCTGCATATCTTCGAGCTTCGCTTGAAGTTCATTATTGGCTTTTTTTCGCTCGTCAGCACTCTTTTTGGCAGCTTTTATTTGCTCATCTGTAAGTGTTTTGGTGCTTTTTGTGGTTGCTTTTGCGACATTATCTAAATGAGTATCATTGTCTTTTTCAACGTCTTTATGTCCCGACTTTAGAGCATCACGGTAGCCACCAATCGCACCTTTGCCAACCGTAACAAAACCATTTTTAATTTTATCCCAAACAGTTGAAAAATCTAAATTCGCAATGGCAACCACGATTTCGGCAATTACACCTACCAATGCTTTGATACCGCCCCAAACGAAACCAACCGTAGTACGTACACTTTCAAAATGATTATAAGCCCAAATCAAACCAGCAACCAAAGAAGCAATAGCAGCTATTACCAAACCAATAGGGTTGGCAGTCATGGCCGCATTCATCAGCCATTGAGCCGCTGCGGCAGCCTTGGTTGCAATCGCTCGCCCTTCTTCGGCAACAGTATGAGCAATTGCTGAGCCTGTGGCAAGTATATTGGCGGCGTTCAAACTCAAAATAGCTACACCAAAACCAATAAAAAGTTCTTTGTTTTCAGCAATAAAGCTCGGAATTCGAGCTATGGCAATTATAAATGCAGATACCACAGTTACGCTATCTTCAATAACTCCAGCAATAAAATCAAAAGCAGGATATAATTTTTCAATCAGTGAAACGATAACGCCACCGATGTTTTCCTTCACATTTCCCAATCGATTGGCAAGAACAGTAAGCCCACCAGTCCCAGCTTTGGCGGCAGCTTCGGCAGAGCCGCCAAATTCTTTGCTCAATTCTGCCAAAATCACCTTCTGAGCTCCAGCCATATCGCCAGTATCTTGCAGCGTTTTGATTACTCTTTTTTGCTCTTCGCTAAATGTTACGCCAACCTTTTTCAAGGCCGTCATACCATTGATAGGGTCGTTTAGTGCCTTGCCTACTTGAATCGAAGTAGTTTTCAGCGACTCTGGAGAGTTGCCGCCCATCTTTTCTGCCATGTCAAGTATGGCAGGAACAGCCTGTTCATACACGCCTTTCTTAATATCAGTAAAAGTAAGAAGCAATGCCTGCGAGCTATTGATGGCATCATCATCGAAGCGTGTTTTTTTTGCGAGTGATTCAGAAAGTTTGTCAAGTTCACCTCTTTGAAGTCCAGCCGCATGCCCAGTGGATTCGAGCGAAGCATCCAACTGAGCCGATGATTGAGCCGCTTCATTATAGGCTGCAACGGCTTCTTTGCCAAAATCAAAAACGGCAACTGCCGCTTGTTTCACCATATCATAAGCAAAAGCTGCCGAAAAATTAGCTTTGAAACGAACCCAAAAACCTTCTTGGTCTTTGCCTTCGTCGCCAATGCCTTTCATTACTTTTCGGGTATCATTCAGCTTCGTATCTACTTCGCTCACTTCGCCGAGCTTTGCAAGCCATTCGGCAGAACCGATTTTCAATTCGCCCAACTCCTTATTCAGTCGTCGTTTGACGTTTGCCAATTCATTGAGCGAAGCATTATTGATGTCAATGTTTTTTGACATCTCCTTCAAATTCGAATCAATATCTCGCTGAATAGTGCGAAGAGCTTTCCATTCATCAGAGCCTTTCTGACCATTCAACTCAAGCAATTTCATCTCAGAATTGACATCTTTCAATCCTGATTTGAGGGTTGCAACAGTTTTTTCGGCATCATCGCCGAGTATTTCGAGCCGCAATCGGGCTATGTCTTCAAGAGCTGCCATCGTAAACGAAAAAAGGTACGATGCTAAATTGCATCATACCTTTTTACTATCACAGGACAAAACTTTTTTCAAAATCAAAAAAATCGCAACAAGCATGAAAGTTGGAGGGAGCTTTGAGGCTCGGGTCTCCAACTGTCGTATGGTCGTAAATCATACTTGAGCGGCTCGCTGTCGCTCTCTCGCTACCCAAGTATGATTTCGCCATACTTGGGGTTGGAAATTAAAAATTTGACGGCAAAATTATTGCTTCCATCGGATAAATATTTTCATCATCAAGATTGGTTTTAATTCTACCTTCTTTAACGAGTTTTTTTAACAAATTTGACACCTCTTTGGGGTCTAAATCTATAAAGAAATCAGTAAAAGATATAAGCGTTGCCCTAATTTTTTACCATTTCTTTTTGATGTTTACCTTTATTTTTTTCTTCTAAAAATCGAATCCAATCCCAAATTTTAGAATAAAGTTCGTCTGTTGTCATAATTTTATTTGGGGACCCCATTTGGTTTTCAAAATTCTTTGATTCCAAACTTTCAAATTACGAAAAAGTTTCGCAATTTTTTACTCAAAAATACGCATCATCGTAATTTTTGAGGATTGGAGGAAAATTAGTTCTACGACAAAATATTTGGGTTCGTATCTAATATTTCAGACAAGCCAACTGCGAATAATTCATTATTTTTCTTTTTGAAAGGTTCTATGATATTTTCAACTAAATAAGTAAGAGCATATTTCTTTTTCAAAGGTTCAAATTCTTTCCAACAAGCCTTTAAATTTTCGTGATTTTGACAATTATTTATTTTTTCTTGCCAAAATTCTGCATCAGGTACATTTGGTTCTTTCACCATTATTACAGTATTGATTTTAATAATTAAACAAAAAAGCCCCCGAACATCATCAGGGGCTACGCAACCATTTTTCGGTGGGGGTTCATATAGAGCTACTTCTTAAACAAATAAAATGGTTAGCCTTACTTGAATTTGTTGCTTATCTCTACTGTACGCAACGAAAAACCGATGAACCGTACTCCCTATTTTTGTATGAAGGTTTCGAGAATAAAACTATTTTACAATAGTAATCTTTGGATTATTGGCTGTAAACAAAAATGTTAAAACAAACCACCAACCACTATGATGCTGAAAAAAAACTAAATAAGCCGTACCACCAATCAGAGCCAAAGCATAAATATAATAGATAAAAATAACAAAAGTAGTTTTCATAAGAGTAGAATTTTGACACAATTTAAGAATTTTCAATAACATCTTTCATATACTGAGGCATAATTTCAGCCAAACGAAGATTCAAACGGCGTTTCATCACATTCAAATAAATAGCTTTGGTTTTATTATACCATTGCTGACTTGCCTTTCTCTTAATGACAGGTATTTTTTTACGGCTAAAAATAATTGCATTCACAATTCTTGTTTTAGCATTTTTTACCGTCGGCACTTGCTGTCCTTCATAGCCATCTACAAAAGCAAACTTATCTATGCCTATTTCTTCAACATATTTCGTAATCGCATCAACGTTCATGTATGAGCTATATCTCAGCTCTCGCATATCTTTCAAACGACCATAATTTTTGAAACTAATTTCGGCAACCGCCCCAAGCATACCCGCTTCTTGATGCACAACTGCATTGAAGCTGTTTAAAAGTTCGCCCGAAAAAACAAGGTTTGAGCGACTGACAGCCTTCTTGAAATACCCAACGCCTTCATGCGTCAAATCACGCATAAGTTCAAAAACGGTAGTCTTTATTTCTTCTTCTGTCATTATTCTAATGAAAAAAACACCCTATCGCCCGACACAGGTTGCTGAGTTAAATAAACATCAGTGTTCCACTGATTTGAAGTAACTGTCTGTTTCAATATTCCGTTTATATAGTATTTCAAAGTACGTACAGTAGAGCCATTGCTATGCAAGTAAAGAAAGAAAATATATGGTACTGATGTAGGAAAACTAACATCCCAAGTATTTGGGGCAAAAACATCAGTTTGATTAGTCTGTAAACCAGGTTGATTTACCCACATATTACCCGGTCGATAATCATTGCCACCACTAAAATTATAATTAGAAATACCGCTATTGTTGGTTAAGACTGGGTCGATGGTTTGAAACTTAACCCAAAATCTACCAGAAGGTACACCGCCCGGTACAGCATAAAGCCAAGGAAACGCACTGCAAGTGCCATTCGTATCTGCATAAGTTTGAGTATTAAGACTTTGCCATTCGGCTTCGGCTTTTGCATCGGCATCAGCTTGTGAAACCGTACTTCCCCATGCTCCTGCAGCAATCGCTATCGTTGCATAGCCGCCAACCAAAGTGCTACCACAGTTTGACCTAACAAAAGTGCCGCTGCGGCTAATAGCTGCAGATAAAAAAGGTGTGCTGCCAACGGTACAGCTACCGCTCACGCCAGGAGCCAAATAACCTTCCTGACCAACGACGTTTTCTTTTACTGTTCGGGGCAAGAAAAGGCTATTATTATCTAAATAATATTTCTCCAAAGTAAGCACATTCACCATGCCATTTCTGCGTCCACGCTGGTCGAGTTGGCAAGCGGTTGTCAATACTCTCCAGCCTGTGGGACGAGTTACAGCCGCCGATGGAGTCGGTAAATCCGAATAATTGCTTTCTTTTTGGCTAAATCGAAGCGATAAGACAACTCCCGCCCAATCTTCTTTGTCTGCAATAGTGAACTTATCACTCACACATTCAAGAGCCAAAAGACTTCTATCATTCTGATAAAAAATAGCACGGCTATACAAAAAATCAGTCAGATAATCGGCAACTCTTTTGCTACTCCAACCAAAAGCAACCTTCAATTCACGAGTGGACGCCCTTTCAGTAATCACAGTTTCGCTACTTTCAGCTGCATAATCATAGCCGATGAATTGCTCACCTGATTGTTGGGAAACGCTTACATTTTCTTCGGCTTCGCCAAAGGAGATAAACGAATCATAAACCCCAAGACTATTTTCAAAAATAAAATGTCGCTCAAATCGCCTATACCGCTGTTCAACAATGTAAGTCCTGATTTCAGAAACTCGCTCATTGTTTTGGTTCAATAAACAAACCGAATATTCGGTTGCATCAGTAATGCCCAAAGCAAGCATACCAACTGGTATGCAATAAATTTGCATCGAAACAACGCCATCAAGTAACAAAGGCGTAGTTTCAACAATACCTCCAGTCTCTTTTCTAACAGTTAATTTCAAAATCAGTTTGGTAACGCTATTTGAATAATTCGTAAGAAAATGCAGGTACTCAGGCTGTGTATTCGTAACAACAGAGCGATTGGGCTTATAGGTCAAAAACCGCTTGCCATCACCAATATATTTATCAAAAAACGTTTCATGATAAGCGGCATAATCTCGCTCGGCAATGCCCGATTTGATGGCATAGCGACTTGTGTAAGTTGTAGTATTGACTGTTGTGCCATTATTTTTGACAATAGATTTACAATAATAGGGCGTAATCATACCATTACAAACGCTGATGGTTTTTTGCTCAAAAGTCGGTACGCAGGTTTTCAAAATCCCTCTCAAAAGAGAATCTACCTCAAAAAATGCTCCCGGATATACCGACAAAGCTCCAAGCGTTTCTTTTGGTTTTTCACGAGCTTCAAGCGTATCAAGCAAAACATAATTACTTGATTGGTAGCTTTCAGGAATCCAAACTTCCAAAAAATACTCCAGTCCAGTGCGTAAAGGAATGCCCACAAGGTCGTGTGCTGGCACATTGACAACAATTTTGTTGTTTGCCAAATCTAACTTAATTGCACCGCCTAATACGGTATTAGAAATCGGAGGTCCAAGAAATTCCATTATACCAAATAAGAATTAGCGTTCAATAATACTTCAAATTCCAACTTCCAACCGCAATGGTTGCCCGACCAGCCTTTGTCAATCTCGTTTTTCTTCATTTGCTCGCTCAGGTCCAGGAAACCTTTGGCTTTATTATCTTTCAATAATTGCTTCTGAAATTTGCCCATGAGCCTAAACATATCAACAGATGCTTGACGTTGTTCTTCCAAACTATCAAGTGCAGCCTTTTGGATAAAGCAAATTGCCGTAGCGTATCTATCCATATACTGCCCGCAGCCGTTGTCTTCGGTGATGATTTCGGGTTGCTCCAACCAAACAAAAGGATAATCAAAACCCTCAAAGCCAATAGCACGAGCGATGCCAAATTCTACACCACCATATAGAAAGAATTTTACATCGGGTTCGTTATTCGCCCAAGTTTCAAAGTAATCTAAATAAGCATCAAGGTCGGCTGAAAGTAGCATGATTAAGTTTGGTTACGTTCCATCTGACGGATTTGTTCGTCAGTTTTTATTTTGTTGTGCTTCAAATACATCCAAATCGTATGAGCATTAATACCACAAACTTTGTCAAAAGTACCATGAACACTATCTTTAGCAACATCTTCGAGTGTTGCAATCCAACCTTCGCCGTTGGCAAATAGCTGTTTTGTAGAATCATCAGCTTCAAATACTTCAGGATAAGATTTGATGAAATTTGAATTCATGCTTTCAAAATATTGTAGAATAGCATACGAATAACCAATCGGCAAATTCTTAAACTTTATCGCTTCTTTTGAGGCTTTGAGCGAATTATAAGCGATTCGGTCATCGCCGTCATAATCATTGCTCATTCTCCGAAACCACCAATTCCACCTTCGAGGTCGGCAAAGTATCGCAAGCAATTCGGCAAAGGCATCAATGTTTGGAGCTGTGGCAAATCGCAAGTAATAGATGTTTGCCATGGCAAGTTCTATACCTGAGGTATTAGCAAAGTTTTCGTCAGGCAACCAGTAGCGTGTCCAACCTAAACGAACAAACCGAAAAGGCTTATGAGTTATCTTTGTAGCCCAAAGCCATTCTAATTTTGATGCTTCTTCAAACTTTATTTTGAAAATCTTGCACAGCTTCGACATTGCCATCAACGCAAATTCTGAATCGCTACCATAACCACTAATTTGCAAAACAATGGGCAATACTTGCTTTATTTGCTTTTCATTCAAATCCTTGTATGATTTTGCTATCATTATTTGAGTAATAATAAGGTAGTCGCTGCGACTGCCAAACCACGCCAAAACCAATTCTCAAACCTTGAATTCTTTAGTTTAGGCTTGATAATAGCATAGTTTTGACGGCTTATGTTCAGCAAACTATCACTACTGAGCCTAATCACATTCGCCGCTACAACCTTCAGTTTTTGGTCGAAGTACAGCTCTCGGTATTCCAAGCAATTTCTTAATTGTATTTCCGAAATTTCCACCTTTTTTCTTTCCAGCGGTTCTAAGGATTGGCTTTGACAAAATGCTGTCGGCATAGACGAGCAAACTATCATCAGGAATAGCATTAATTTTTTCATGAATTTTATAAGAATTACAATCGTTAAGAATAAGCTCCAGTCGAAGTTTGACATTATTAGCCGTCAAGGTATCCAATCGAGTTCGCATGATTCGGCTCGTGATTTGATTATTCACAACCGAATCTTGCAAGGCATCATTTGTATTTCGCAACTTCATATTACTTTTTAAGAAATACAAAGAAGGCAGCAAACACAAGACAGCCACACCTACCAAAACAATACGTTGTTTCCACTTATTAAAAAATGCAGTTAGAATATTCATATTCTTTAAGGGGTCAGAGCATTATCCTTTTTATACTTATCAAAATCCACTGTCAAATTACTAATTGCCAATGCTCCAGCCGAAACCCACTGAGCAATGGTCGCAACTTTCACCAAAAACACAGGCACAACCACACCGAGCGTTGTCATTTGCGTATTAAAATTGGCAACTGCAAAAGCAATCGCACCCGCAATCATTGCTAATTTTGAAATCAAAGCAAATAGCTTGGGCGAAGGAGCAACCAAGCGTTGCCAAATCGAAAGTTTGTTCTGTACGTTCATTTCTTTGTTTTGAAATAAGGTGTAAAAGGATTATAAATACCAGCAACTAATTGAAACGGTCGGTAGATTGGAAAGTAAACACCCTCGCCTCTTTCTTTGCCACCACGAGTATTGCCTCCAATAGTTGTAATGCCATTTTGCCCAAAACTCGCAGAACCAATAAATTCGACGTGCGACCATGTTACTACAACGGCATCCATCAATCTTATTTGGGGCCACAATTCTCTATCAATAGCCAAAAGTCCACGATGCCAAACCAAGTTTTGAGGCTGTTTCCAAGAATAAGCCCGTCCATTAACACCCGGCAAATAAAACCCATTCGAGCGAAAACAAAATACACCAAAGCTGCTACAATAAGAGCTTGTAGGCGGTATTTTCAAAGAAGCGTTGAAGCGAGCAATCGCCCAATGCTTATTATTCATGCCCTTTTTATAAGGTTCACGAACAATCTTGCTATAAAAAAAAGCGGTATCAAAAACTGCCTTTCGTGCAGCTTTCTCCAATACTATTTGCCCCCAAGTTGGCAAATTGCCAAGAACAATAATATTAAGGCAACATAGGCAAATGACTGCCATTGTTTTTGCTGTTCCTCTTGTTTTGCGAATGCTTGCCATGACCTAACAGGTTTTTTAGTGAATGGAAGTAGAAAAAATAATTTATCTGGAGCTATAATTGCCATAATCAAAATCAAGGCTATCAAGTCAATGCCTATGGTCATCCACGTAAACCACCCCTTTTGAAATGACATTAGCCCAATACTCGGAGGTATCATTTGAGATAAATTCCCAGCATCGTTTGCCAATTTATTAAGGGTGTTTATTTCATCACCGATTTTGAAAACCATATAATGAGATAAAAAAGCAACACCTAAAAAGATAAATAGAGCTGAATAAACAGTACCAACATGGCTCAATATGTTTTCAAAAAAGCCTGGGCGTTCATTGTATTGTAATTTGGTATCTACGGCAACATCATCATCATCAGGCAAATGAATTTCAGCGGCTTGCTTTCTTGCTACACGAGCTTCCTGAACATAGAAAACTTTGTCTTCGCTGTTCAAAGCACGCAAAGACAATTCTTCATAATTCTTTGCATCCTCCAAGAGTTCCTCTCGTTTTTGTTTTTGCTGAACCAGCTTTGCTGCTTCTTGATTTTTCAGTGCAATAATCTGCTCACGCTTTTGTTGCTCCAATTTTAGTAAACCTTCACGTAATTCAGCTTCTTTTTTATCAAGGTCTGAACTTTCAGCTTTGTGAACTTTCATTGGATTTTGCGTAATTGTGGTGCTTATTGAAGGATTCATAGTACAAAAAATTTATTGTCTTTACTGTTTTGAAATTTTGAAAAAGTCGTTTTTTCAAGCCGAGTTTCATACAAGCCCGAAGCAAAGTATTCAGCAAAAACACTTGATGAAGCGTTTTCCTGCAAAAATCTTATCAATTCATTGCGATATTTTACCGCATTTTGCTCTTCTTTATTAGCCAATTCATCTCTTCTCGATTGCGGTAATATTTCTTCATTCTGAATACCGTCAGTTTCGCTGATTAATCGCCAATCTTCGCTGATATTCAAATAAGGAATCGCTTCCGAAAAAGCCTTTCGAGCAATCAAAGCCCTTACAAGCAACCAAGCATCTTCTTCTTTTGGCGTAGGTGTATAGGCAGGATTTGATATTTTCAAAATCCAAGCATTGTACTGAGCTTTGCCAATTACTTGCACCAAATAATTTTGTGCCAGTATTAGGTAATCACGCAATAACAAAAACACTCGACGGCTTTTATTGACTTGCGGAAAATATTTTGTAAGCTCCGATGCCGAAGAAATAAATTCTTTGTCTTTCAAAGTACAGGCAGATGAGTTTTTCCAAGTCGTAAAATCATCTTTGTTTTGCTCCAAATAAACCAACGCACTTTCAAGAGCTTTGTCGGCTCTATTCACGGCATCTTTTCTGCCAGCCGCACTATACCACTTGCCGGTGGGCTGTGTGTTCGGAGGTGTCAAGACCACCTTTCCTGCATCGCCTGTACTGGAAGTCATTCTAAACCAACCCAAGAAATCGGCATAACCAGCCAACGCAATTCTTAAAAAGCTCACCAAACGAGTTTGCTTTGCATTGAGCGAAGTATTATTCGTAATCAAAATATCTAATTGAGCATACAATTCTTCACCAATCGCAGGAATGATGAAAAACAATTCAGCTTCATTTATGAATGGCGACCACGTGGTAAAATTCATCGTTTGTTGAATCCCACCATAAGCGGCTTTTAGCTGTACAATGTCCTTGATTAGCATTAGTTTTGATTTTGGTTTGAATCTTTGTTTTTGGCAGTTACGTCATACGTATAACTTTCTATTCGCTTGATATTCAACAACTTAGTAGGTTCTAAGCCATCAATTTTCTTAGCAATTCTTACAGCTTTCAAAATCATTTCACGGTCAAAAAACGTGAGGTAATCTTGCATATAGTCGGCGGCAGTTGCCAATTCCTTGCCACTCGTACCCATGCCATTTCCCAAATCAACACCAGCCAACTGTCCCTGAACACCATGCGAACTTGCCTGAACTTGGTTGGCAATCGAAAACATTTTGATAAATGCTTCGTCATTGATAGGATTTGCCAAAGGCACAATTTTTACTTCCTTCGTGCTTTTCCCATCTGCCGAAAGTTTTGAAAAAGTAATGAAGATCTTGTTTCCTTTTTCAATGCCTGAAAGCGTATCGGTCAAATCCAATAAGGTTGTTTCTTTAAGTTTTTCTCTTGCTTCGTCGTCCAAACCTTCAACATCAAAATAATCATCAGGAAAAGAAACTTGATGCGTAACAAAAAAACCATTCGTGAAAGCTGCATCATAGAAATCAGGCACACTGTTTGAAACCGTAGTCCATTTTTCCGAACCCCACCATTCCGCCAGTCCATTATATTTCTGCCCCGGAATTCGTTTAATTACATGAATAACCGATACAGGAAATTTCGTTGGGTCAGATGGGTCAAAAGCTGGCAAAATCAAACACTTATCTTTCTTTACACTTTTTGAAAAGCCAAACAAAGCCGAAATCCAGTAGCGTTTTACTTTCGTTTCCTTGCCAACAGGTCGTTCAGCCCTGATTTCGTTATTATCAATCACCTCCAAACCAATCACTTTCTTATCAGTTCCAAGCGTGAGCCTTATATTCAGTTCATTCGAGAAAGCTGCCTGATAGCAAGCCGATTGGTGATAATCAGACAAGTCCAATCGCTCATGCCAATCATCAAAAGCCGTACTGAAAAATGGAACTTGCTTTTCTTTATTATCAACTACCAACCTATCAAACAAACCAAAACCCCAACCACCAATGAAGCTCGCACGAGTTGTTATCAACTGCCACTTGTTCGGGCTTTCGGTTGCGAGTTTGTGCATTCGCAATAACTTATTGTCATCAGTCCCACGAGGAACATAATCTCCAGATACTCCTTTCGGTTTTCCATCAGTATCAGTATAAACCGAAGCGTCCATTGCCTGAGCCGCATCATTACCAAAAGTAATGGCAACTCCAACGCCCGGCTTTGGCTGATGAAAATAAACATTATGTCCTAATTTTCTCATTGATGATGCTGTACTTTAGTTCCGTTAAACTTTCTCAAAAAATCAATATAAACTTCAAAGTCTTCGCCTTTGTCTAAGTTCCTTAGTTTCAAAGTGCCACTTCGGTTCATCTTTTTACGTTCGGTCAAATCATTATTGCTACGCCTCAAAGTGCAACGAGCTTTCTCGCCACAATCGCCGTTCACCTTTTGGTACTCAATAGCGAAAACGGAGTTCGGTCGGTTCACTTCTGCCAATACTTCACGGACATTAATCATAATGCAAGTATAGTTTCAATATAAAATCCATCACAGGACAAAAGTTTTTAAGGTGTTTTGCAATATTTTTTTTCATAAAAAGCTAATAATCAAACATTTACGGTGTTTTTTGCCCTAAACGAGCATCAATCTGTCAGGTTTACCTCGCCCGCACTATGCCGAGAATGGCAGTTGCCATATCAAAAAAAGGAATATAAATTTCATATTATGAACGTGAGAGGGTGATGATGCCTGAGTTTGCCCACCCTTGCTTGGGCATTAGGTTTTTATACTTAGCCCACACAATGTAGTCGAATGCGTCCGTGCCATCGGTGGCGTACTCACGCTGACGAGCTGACTTCTCACTACTCTTGTCTTTCTTGAATGACTTATCAGTCTTAACCTTCGTGTTCTGAATAGCAATCATGAACGCTTTGTTGTTATTCATGTTGATGCGTATCTTAGGAGTTCGCTCAGAACTTTCACTCAATAGATAGTTATTCAAGATGAATCTATCTTTGTGGCGTGGATATGATATGAGTTCCCTGCGGAATACTTGCCAACCATTTACTTTGAGAGCTTCACAGAATTGATTGAAAAAAGGCAGGTTGTCCGCTGATGTCGTCGCTGAAGTGCTGTTACCTCCTGGGTCCCCGTAAATGAATACTTCTTTTTTCTCATGGTTCTTGTATGTTTCAACGAACCAATCTGCGAGCTGTATGAGTAGGTTGCTATTCTGCAACTCCTTACTGACCATTGGCTTCTTATACATACTATTGATAACCCTGAACTCTCTATTCAGCTCTTGACATACTAAGAGCCAACATATGTCGGTATTGAAGTCAAGGCTCAGTTCGAGTGGTGTATCAACGTTGTAGTCATTCGATGACCATAGCACTATGCCCTTGTCGTTGGGCTGATAAGAGTAGCTTAGTTTATAGCTGTGCTTGGTAGTCGAGAATGAATGGTAATAAGCGTTGGGTATCTTGAGTATGCGATGGTTCAATACTTCAACCTCGAATACTAATGGGTCTAATGCTTCCTCTAATGTTTGCCCATAGTCATCTGGAAGATGCTCTTGGTTATCGTGGTAGGTAGATTCCAAGAATAGGTATTTGGGTGGATTGGCTTTTAATTCCGCCTGAGTCATGTTGGCTCGCTCGTCAATCATCTTCTTGTAATGCTCCTCCGAATCATACACCCAATTTCCTTCGGCGGTCCAAGATGCTGATGAGAAGTCAAAGAAACCGTAATTCCAAGGGTGGTTTTCGTAAGTTGCCATTTTATTTCCTCGAAGGGCTGGAAGCAAAACCTTAGCTATGAAGTCATAAGAAATGGTAGCAGATTCATCAAGTAAAATGCCATTAATACTTAGACCTCTATGCGAATCTTGATTGTCTTGACTTACAAATCGGAAGGTAATTCCGTTGATAAAACTCATGCAGTACTGATAGGCTTTTTTGCCAGGCTTTTTATAAGGAGAAACCCATTCTTTTGGGGGAGCTACGCCAATTACATAAACACCATAAGGGCAAACTTTGGCATCATATTCAAAATAGCCCATTTTTTCGAGGGCATCTCTGAGCGATGGCACAACAATTAAATCAAGCTGAACATAAGTCAAGCCAGCAATCACAAAAGTGGCTCTTGGAAATTCGTTGAAAAGCAAGCCAACCTTAAAACCCATGCCCATAGATTTTCCAGAACCACGACCTCCGATGAATGATTTGCGTTTAGCTCGTGATTTCAGGAGTTTCCATTGTTTCGCATTTGGCGAAACATTTACGACCTTCTCATTCATCTAATTCTATGGTTTGAGGAGTGTTGCCATGATTATTTATTTCCATTTTGGCAATGAAGACGATTTTTGAAGGCTTCATAAAATCTTCGGGATTTAATCCTTCAATTTCGACATCGTGAACACCTGCTAAAGTATCAGCCTTCTCTCGAGTATAAGCGGCTACCTGATAGTTTTTGTCAGCCAATGCCAACTGACTGAGCATATCGAAATATTCTTGTGAAGCAATGCGGCGACCATCTTTATCAACTTGGTCCTTTTTTCCGTGAATGAGTATCGAAGCCTTCAAATCATATTCAGCCTGACGGGTTTCGATATCATAATCTTTGGTCAATGATTTAATAATCATTTCTTTTGTTCTACCCATCACATACCATGACCACGCTTTACGAAATCGCTCCAGCTTTTCCTGCTGAAGCGATGGCATTTCCTCAATTTTGAGTTCGCCCAAATAGTATTTATAGTACGGTTCCAGCTCCGATTCCTCAATGTTGAGTAATTTTTTTAGTGCAGAAGATTTATATTTTTTGACGTTCATTGCGATTAAAAAAAATGTCCTTCCTACAAACTTGTGGAATGGACATCAGTAATCACAGGACAAAACTTTTAGACAAAAAAACGCCCAAACCAAAGGAAAGGGCGTTTTTGCAATTAAAACAAAATATTAACGATACTGACGGTCTTTAATCATCCGTAGCCCGTTAAGCTCTTCAAAAGTGTGAACATCTTCGGGTGGAACGATGCCCCTACGTATCCAATTAGTTACTAACGATTCATCTTTGATTTCATACTTTTTACAGTAATTTTTAATGGTCAAGTATTTGCCAAACTCAACTACTTTTCCCTCACTTATTAAAAAGGTTTTTGCTTGTTCAATCAATGCTCTTGATTCTGCCAACAAGTCGGCTACATTTGGTTTTTCTAAGACTGCTACCATGATATTAATGTTTAGTGGGGTGGTCGCCCACCCCTGTTAGTTTAATTTTTAAGACTTTCAATTACTTTTTCAATTTCGAGTAAGGAATCTAATAGTTGGTCAATTTCTTCTTGCTCCATTGTTCCTGATTCATTTTTTAATGTTTCGATGATGGTCCTTCGAGTTTCTTCCATCGCTTTAATGAGTAAATCTTTCATATTGTATTTTGTTTTAATTGTTAGACAAATATACAGTTTGTTCACTTACCGAACAAGTCATTTTTGATTTATTTTTTCAAAAAAATGCCCAAACCAAAGGCAGGGTGCTTTCAACCGTTACGAAAAACTTACAAAAATCTACACATCGCTGTTTAGACTGCTGTTCTCTTCCTGCTTCGTAGAAGTCCTAAGTCTTTCGGCTTTCGGTTTATTTACCTCTCCACAGGCATAAACGGTGTAACTCACCGCCTTTTTCTCTAAATTGATAGAAGCGTTCAAATCTCTATCCTTTTGCATTCCGCAATTTGGACACTTGAAAACTCTATCTTTCAAAGAAAGATTATTATTTAAAAATTGGCAATTTGAACAGGTTTTTGATGATGGAAAAAACCTATCTACTACTGTCAGTCGGCTTCCGTACCATTCTGTTTTATAAGTTAACTGTCGGCGAAACTCTCCAAATCCACTATCCAAAATGGCAGATGCCAATCTGTGATTTTTACTCATGCCACTTACATTCAAATCTTCAATTACTATTTGGCTGTGGTTTTTGACTAAATGGGTCGTCAATTTGTGCAAAGCATCTTTGCGAATACAAGATATTTTATAATGTATTTTGGCTACTTTACGCTTTTCTTTTTGATAGTTTTTACTTTGTTGTTTCGCTCCTTTAACAAATTTCTTGCTTACTTTTCTTTGTGCAATTTTGAGTTTACGTTTGAGTTTTTTGTAAGGTTTTTTATTCTCAAATACTTCTCCATTTGATAAAGTTGCAAGTGCTTTGATGCCTAAATCTACCCCAATAACAGGTCTTTCTTCAATTTTATCAACCTTTTGAAGCGTTTGTGTAGTTTTGAAACTTACAAACCAATGGGTATATTGACGGCTTATAACTACATTTTTTATCTCTACATTTGGTAATTCTTCACTACAAACAACTAAACCTAATTTGGGTAGTTGTAACTTTCGACCTTTGATATGAATTGCTCCCTCCAAGTAAAAACTATCATTTACGCCTTTTTTCTTAAAGGTTGGCAACTTCGAGCCTTTTACAGTAAAAGCACGTTTGTAAGCTGTATCCAAGTTCTTAAATGCTTGTTGTGGACTACATTTTGAAACCTCATAAGTCCATGATTTTTCACTTTTTACTTCTTTTACCCAAGTTTTATGTAAATCTACGCCACTTGGACGCTTATATACTTCTGATTCTGTCCTTGCTTCATAACCTTTCTTGCACTTATCCAACGCCCAATTATAGGCAAATCTGGCAACGCCAGCGTGCTTCCGTGCTAGGGTGATTTGCTTATTATTTAGCTCCAATCTTATTTTATAACTTTTCATTGGTTTAGTTTAATGACGGCTTCATGCCTTTTTTTTGTTCAAGAGTTATTTTTTTATACTCTTCAATTATTTTACTTAAAGCTTCAATTTGTTGTTCTTGAAGCTCGATTATTCTGAGAAACGCTTCGTTGTCAGAGTTTTGTATTTTGCTGAAATCAAACATCATTACCCTAATTTAGTACGTTGAAAAGCCTCTTTGATGTCAAACAGCACGGTTTTATGCTCAACCGTAGCATAATGTTTTAGTGTCATATTTATTGACGAATGCCCCATGGTCGCTTTGGTTGCCAGCTCCGACAGCCCAGCATTATACATGATGGTTGCGTAGGTACGCCTTGCCATGTGCGATGTGATTATTTTTTTGATAGCTGCTATCTGCCCAATCGCCTTTAGTTGCAAATTGATTTTATGATTGCTCACTATTGGCAATACATACCCATATTGCTTACAGTAATTATCATTACTATATTTTTGGAGAATCACTAAAGCACGATTACACAGATAAACGGTTTGCTCTCTGCCTGTTTTTTCACGTGGTTTAAAAATATAAGTTTCGCCCGATTCAAGTTTCAAAAAATGATTAGGGCGTAATGCTCTACAATCCGAAAAACTCAATCCTGTATAACACATAAACAAAAATACATCTCTGACCCTATCCATATTATTGATAAGTTTCAAATCATCAATAATCAAAACTTCTTTTTCTGTTAGGGCTTCACCTTTTTTGATGTCAAATCTTCTACGGAAATTCATAAACGGATTTCGAGCTATCCATTCATTTTCCATGGCATAGTCCATAAACCGCTTGAAATGTCCCGAAATCATTTGTACCACATTATGGCTATTAGCCCGCTCCTTTTTGAGCCAAGCCCCAAACGCCTTAATGTCATAGGGCTTCACATTATCTAAGGTTGTGTCTTTTCCATAATGGTTATACCCAAAATCGCTGATATGCCGATGCCAATTTTTGATTTTTTTCAATGTACCAACCTCCAATTCCTGCACTTTATGATTATCTTCAAAAGTATTAAAAAACATGATTAAGGAGTGCTGAAATGAGGGAATCGCAGCTACACCTAAACCCATAACCACTGATTTGATAAGCTCAAGGTCAATATTACGTTCAGTCAATCGAAGTTCGATAAATGCTTTTTCGGCTCGCATCTTCATTTCTTGCAACATGAGTGTTTTGTGTTCCTGCCCTTTTACCTTGAACTTCTCGTTGTCGAGTTCACCAAACTTGCATTTGATATTGGTCGAAAATCCCTTTCGAGGCAATCTGCCATATCGAAAATCCATCATTATAGTACAATTCTCGCTTAGGGTTTCACCTCTCAAAAGTTTCCTTTGCCAGACTGTTACGCAAAAATTTACACTGCGGGAGTCCAAAAACTTTCCTGCTACCGCTTGCCGTAACTTGGTAGTTACTGCCGAATTACTTAGATTTGTCATGATTTAATTTTCTTATCGTGAGAAATTGAATTTTTAAGCCCCGACTATTTGCAGTAGTTCGGGGTTTTTGTTTTAACATGACGTTTCCATCTTGTTTATTTTGTTTAAAATGTTAATTTTAATTTCTTTTATTAATTTATGATACAAAGATTAACTTTTAAAAAATAAATTCCTAACATTTTTTAATAATTATTTTTTTTATTATATTTGTAACATAGTTTAATATAAATAACAATCGCATGGCAAAGGTCAATTTAGATGTTCCTGAAGATTTACATTTAAAAGTAAAGAGGGAAAAATTGGATAGAGAGGATAATGGTAACAAAGAAAGTTTGAAAGAACTTTACTATGAAGTAATTCGGGAAGGGATAGAATCAATCAAAAACAAAAAAGCCACTTCGTAAAGAAGTGGCTTTTTTTTATAAATACGTTACAAAAACCTACAAATCCAAGAAGTGATATAAGCCATTTTCCGAAACAATTTTCAGCTTACCAGCATCAGTTTGTATTTGCTTCGCTTTGTCAATCTTTGCAGGACCAGCCCCAGTTGCTACAATCAAATAGTCCAAATTCTTTGAAACTCCAGAAGTAATAATTCCGCCCATTTCTATCAATAACTTTTCAGCAACTTCTCTTTTTGGAAATTTCTCAAAATTACCTGTCATCAAAAACCGCTTACCATCAAATGATGCAGCTTCAATATCCTCAAAAACAACACCTTCAAAATTAGCATCGGGTAAATTTCTCATAAAATGCTTTTTTGCATTTTTTTCTTTAGAATCTTTATAATACTGCACAAGGTCTTGTAGGGTATTTGGCTCATTTAAAGCCAATAATTTAAGTAGCACATAAAATGACAAAAACGCCTCATTCAAATCTTTTTCGTTACTGCCATCGAAAAATATATCAAAATGACTTGTCAGGCTTTCTCTATCAGATTTTATTCCTGGTAGTCGTAAAACAGCTAAAGTATTAACACAAACAAATGGCTTATCAGGTAACGAAATTCCTGCTAACTCCAAACTCTGTATAAGAGAAGATTTGTGATTGGCTACTTTAAAGCAAACATAAAAATCTGCTTCTACGAAGTATTTTTCTATACTAACCCACAAGTTTTTTAAGTTCAGAATACTTTCTTCGATTGACACATTGAGGTTAATATCTGAATAAAAATGGTCTGCAATTTCGCCCTCTTTTATCATAACTATGCCAATACTTTTCATAAGTCCTTGACTATTATTTTCAATATCGAAGGTCAAAAATGTTTCTTTCGTTTGGCTATTCATACAATAGAATGTTTAAGACTTAAAAATAAAGATTTAAATCTAACAAGATAAATCGTTATTCACAACACCCAACTCAGGATATGCCAAAGCCAATGAGCAAAGCAAATCTTCAAAAGGCATCATAATCAAAAATATCGTTTTCCATAGTTTCCTATTTCTTTCCACCAAAATAAGCAACTGCCAATCCTTCTTTCACAAGCAAATCATTGATATCAGTTCCATCTTCGGTAAACAGTGTAGCCAAATAGCGTCCGTATTTATCGGAGTCTAAATCTGCATCAATGTTTTTTCGAGAAGTGAGTTTAACTGTCTTATTCAAAACCAGTTCGGTTAATCGTACCTTAGCTGCTTTGGCTTTCGCCCTTACTTCAGGATTGCTACTACTGAGCTCGGACGTATCAATGCCATAGAGCCGAAGTTGCAAATTTGCTTGTTTGATGTCAAACAAGCAATCAACCGTTGCTTCAACAGTGTCGCCATCAATTACTCTGGTAATGATTGCCGTAATGTCGTTGTAAATTTTGCTTCCAAGTAACATGATTTCTATTTTTTAAGTGAATTGAATAAACTTTCCATCATCGCTAACTTAATCTGACCGATAGCTATTTTTCGGTCGTAGTCTTTTATTTTTACAACAGTCTTACAAGTCGCCTTTCGGTCTTGGTATTTTTTAAGGTTAATTTTGAGGTTTTTAATATCTCGGTCAAGCTCAAATTTATTAGTTGGCAAACCCTTCGCAAAAGTATCTGCCACCATTGGCTCGTCTTGGGGCAAAAAACCATTTTTCATTACATAGCGAATCTCATCACCTTTCTCAATCCATTCTTCTCTGATGTGTAGTATTTCGTCAGTAATATGTTTTAGATTGGTTTCTTTCTGAAAGTCTTGCAAGCTATTCGATAGTTCTGCTTTACGTTGGTCGAGCAGGTTCTGTTCTGCTCGTAGTTGCTTCACAAGTTGATTGACCTGTTCACTCAGTTGCTTGGGAGCTTCTTCGGCAAAGCTTCGAGTAGGTACGCTACTGGTCGGAGCTGGGGCGGGTGTGATAACCGTTGGTATTATACCTGAGCGTAACGATTCATAAGCTGCACGAGCTTCGGCAATTTGTTCGGGTGTGCTTTGTTTGGTTCTAAGTCCAGCTTCAAGTAATTCTAAACGTGCCTTGGCTTGTTTTCTCAGGAGTATCTCGTTCATTTTTCAGGATTTCAACAAAATCTTCGATATGAGTTCTATACGTTTCGGCATAGATATAATCGTAGGGATTTTCATAATGTTCAATTTTGGGGAAATTAAGCAAATAAGATTGGAGCGTAGAAAGCAAGAAATCAACGTCCTCGCAATTTTCAAGCAAGGTGGTCGTAACAGAAGGTATTTCGTGCGGCTTGGAGTACATAAAATATGCCGATAGTAGCTGCAGACAAACACACTAAAAAATAGCATACTCGCAGGGTGCTTTCGACTCCTCACTACCGGCAATGTCCTTGCCGCTGAGTATGCTATATAATTTACTGTTTGTCTGCGATGCAAAACTACAAAAAAATCCCTGTTTGTTAGGCAGGGATTTTTAGTTTTTTCCGAATTATCTTCGTGAGTCTTCCTCGCTCGTTGCTACACTTGCCAAAGCTCTTTGCTCGCTTTCTGCCATCATTGCCGCAAGTGCGGCTTTTGCCCTATCTTGTGCAGTTGCTGGAGTAGCTTCGGGGGCCACTTCGTCAGCTACTGGAGTAGCTTCAGGAGTTGCTTCGTCAATTGCTGGAGTAGCTTCGGGAGCCGCTTCGTCAGCTACTGGAGTAGCTTCGGGAGTTGCTTCGTCAATTGCTGGAGTAGCTTCGGGAGCCGCTTCGTCAGCTACTGGAGTAGCTTCGGGAGCTGCTTCGTCAATTGCTGGAGTAGCTTCGGGAGCTGCTTCGTCAGCTATTGGAGCTACTTCGTCAGCTACTTCGGGAGCTGCTTCGTCAATTGCTGGAGTAGCTTCTGAAGCTACTTCGGGAGTAGCTTCGGGAGCTGCTTCGTCAGTATTTGGAGCTATTTGCTCAGACGACGGTATTATCTCCGTCAGTTCCTTTTTCTTTGCCATTTGGTTTTGGTTTTATGGCTTTCTTAGGTTTAACTGAAATTGCTTTTGGTTCTTTGATAACAAGTTCAAAAACATCTTTGATACCGCCATCAACGAAAGCCTTAGCAATTTCATCAGTAATTTTGTCGTCCAAAGTAACCATTCCGATACCCGGACAAACCCTACTGAATTTGCCTTTCTGAAAGCCTGATTTATACTTGTACTTTTCCATTGAATTTGCGTTTGGTGCGTCAACACTCCGTCGCCACGTTGTTTAAATAACATCACCCAAAAATTATGGCAATGCAATAAATGTAATAGCCGAAGCGATTGTAGAAGACAATGGAGTTAAGCCCCACATATAGCCTTCTTCATCGCCTTTCAAGGTCTTACCTCTTTGCTCGCTACCTTTCTTGCCAATTTTTCCTGAGTTCTTCAGAAAAATTGGTTTTTGCGAAGTACCAACAACTACAAATTGGTCGTCATTCAATTCAACCAAAAACACAGAGCCAGCGTTGATGTCTTTTGCCAACTCAGCTTGAAGCTGTTTCGACAAACCAGCCATTTGGAATTCAATTCCTTGCTTCCAGTTTTGATAACCCGGCTCACCTAACAACTCATCGCTGGCATCAATGGTATTGGCAGGTACTTCGTAAATGGCAAACGAACCTGCCGTTATACGAGGGGCAACGGTAATTTCACCAGCCGTAATATCAGCTTTGATGGGCCAGCCGCCAGTAAATGACTTTGCCAATGCACGCATTACCCTTCTCGCTCCGGCAGGGTTTCCAGCTTGCGTTGAATCTGCCGCAATGCTCGAAAAATTAACTAAAACAGGCATATTTTTTTTAGATTAAAATTATTTGTAGAAAAAAATAAAGCACAGCTCCTGATACTGTCAGGAGCTGTTATGCCAAGATTAAGCTGCGTCGCCTAACCATATTAATTCAGTTGCACAGATACCCACGCCACTAAAATAATCCATGATGTAAGCCAACGAACGGTCTCTTTTTTGATAATCAAAATCAACGTTGTTTTGCTTGTTTTCATCGTCATACAAGTACACCAAGTTTTCACGAGTTGTAACAATCGGACGATTGAAAGCTGCTACACCCTGTTCAACAATCATTTCAATGTCAGAGCCATCCAAGTATGTTTTCTTGAATTCAGTATTGTATGGCAATGACCCAAACAAAGTACGATAATTTTTTTCGTAAGCATCTTTGTGAGCTGTACTCAATATCATTATACCATTACCGCCATAACGAACTTCTTCAGGAAGAGCTGCTTTGAGTTTTTCCAACTCTGCAACAGCATTAGAAGATGTAATTGGATTAATATCAACCACATTAATTGTGGCAGGGAAATTCGCAATCGTGTCCAAAATCTGCTTCAACCAGCCATCAAACATGCCCATATAGGTCAGGTCAGCAGTATTATGAACAGCTTTCCACATACCTTGACGCATGTATTTCTTGACAGCAACTAACAACTTATCAACTACATACTGCTCGTAAGGATAAGTTTCTGGGTCAATCTTTTGCGTTTTTACACGACCGATATACGTATTATACATCGCCAAAATTTTGGTATGCGTAAATTTCAAATCTACTTTTATAGGCTCAACATGAGCTTTGCGAGTTTTGAATTTTACTACGTTGTTTTTGGGGTCAAAGCTATCTTTACCACCGGGCTGTAATGGGTCGCCAACGATTAAATCCGTCAATACAACTTCGCCTGAAGACGGCATAAAATTGACATACGAATCTAATGCGACGATAGGGCTACCAGCTAAACCATCGAAACCAACTTCCGAAACCGATTGAATGATATGTTCCTGATGGTCCAGGGCATAGTTTGTTAAATCGGTCGAAATGTCCGCCATTGAAATTGAATCTGTTGCAGGCATTGCTTTAAATAATTAAATTGTTGATGAAGTGTTTTATGCTCGAATTTTCAATCAAATACAATCGTTATTTGCGACTGTTTTTGATGTCGATGGCTCGTTGCGTTGCCTTCGATGTTGTTTTAGACGTGTTATCCGAAGCGTCCTTTTCAGGTACTGCACCAGCTTCTTTCATGTTGCCGTACCATTTTTCAAGCACTTGAAAACGACCACTATTTGCAGTCCATTGGGCGGCATCAGCTCGTAATGTTGCCAGTTCAGTTGCCGAAATACTCACCATTGCAGGTGCAGCGGACGGGTCGGTTGTTACCGATGCTTCGGGAGCGGCTTCTTCGACTGCGGGAGCAGCTTCTTCGACTGCGGCTGGGTCAGTAGTTTCAGGGGTTTCCTGCAACTCTTCTTCGGGGTCTTCGGCTGCTTGTGAACTTCGCAAGTCAGCGATGGTTTTGCGTTTGTTGCTCATATAAATTATTGATTTTTGCGTGCCAATAAATCTGCTCGACGGACAGCATCACCCAAAAAGCCAATTCTATCAGCCATTTTGTTTTTGATAGCATCTTTGCCGTTGAACATTTTACCCGAAAAAACATCGCCCACAATGTTGGGGCGACCAGCTTTTACGGTACTGATGAACTGATTTTTGATAGGTGTCATTGAGGCTTGCGTTTCTGCAATTATCTCTTCGGTCAATGGCTCAACCGAATTGAAAAGTGCCTTGTGGTCGCTACCTTCTGAGCGGATAATGGTGATTTTGTAGCCTTCTTTTTCAAAAAAACCAATGGCATCAATGTGCATAGCAAGCACACCAATAGAGCCAACTTCACTCGAAGTTTCGCTTTCCATCACAATTTCGGAGGCTTGGCTTGCCACCCAATAGGCAGCACTTGCCGCCATTCCAGCCACATAAGCAACCACAGGTTTTGCCGACTGACGGACGATTTCACCAAGCATTTCAGTTCCATCAACTTCACCGCCCGGGCTGTTTATTTCAAGCACAATCGCCGAAACCTGTTCGTCGGCATTGGCTTCCATCACCCATGCTCCAATGTCCTCAGTTCCCCAAGAGCAGTAATCGCCATAGCGACTCATTGAACCAATAATTGGAATAATTGCCACTAAACCAGACTTACTTCTGATTTTTGCGACTTTACTATCATACCCCCAACTGGCTGAAACTGACGAAAAGAAAGGCTCTTTTCTGTCTTTTTGATAGGCTGCCCAATCCATTCGACCCGACAATACAATCGCTGCCATGCGGTTGTGGTAGGTTGGCTCTAAAGCCCATACTTTATGAATCAGTTTTGCTATCATTGTTTTGTTTTACAGAAAATCACGGTACGAACTTAGTCGTGAGGTATGCAACTTCACAGGACAAAACTTTTTACCAAAACCCACAAAAAAAGTCCGTAAGCAATGCCTACGGACTTTAAAAATAAACCTATGAGTGAAATTTTACCTGACAAGTGCGATAGCAACTTCGTTACGTTTTCGCCTTGAAATATTGTATGATTCGCCATTAATCATTGTTACAGATGTATTAGAAAAGCACTGAACAAGGTTTTTATTGATGAGCGAACAGCGAGAAATTCGGATAAACCGATTGTCGAGCGTTTGGCTCAAGCCAACGATTGAGCCGCCTACTATCAGCCTTTTGTTTATAAAAACTATTTGAGCGTAACCCACTGACTGACAGCCTGTTAGTGCCAATATCTCGTCCAACGAGTGCAATTTGTTCACTATTCGTTTCATAATTTTGACCGATAGCTTCTCGGTAATAGTGGCAGTTTTTACATTTGCGTTCAACAATAAATAAGCCTTTGGTAGTTTTGCTATCTACGACCCAAACAAATTGTGGTCCTGCTACAAGCAATCCTGATTCTTCAAATATAGCTTCTCCAGTAATCGCTGACCAAGGAGGCAAATAATGAACGGTCGTGCCACCGTCATAATATTCCACCGTATCTCGACTGACATTCATCACCGAAAAAAATTGCAACGTAACATTAGGATTTTGCTTGAAATTATTTGAATAATAACTCACTCTGTCGAGTACAGGCTGACGCTGGAGAAATGAATTATACCCAACAAAAACATCGTCTATTGTGGTATCAACTCGAATTTCTCCCAAAGTTTGGCTTTTTCCGATGAACGCAAAACAGCCTAAAAGCAAGGTAATGAGTAGGTTTTTCATTGGTCGGAATTTTTATAGCGGCGAATGGCTGAATTATCAGGCGAAATACGTTTTTTAGATTCCTCCGTTTCAGCTTGAGCAATCACCTTCTTTTTCAGGTTAATGCCTCGCATACTTCTATCATAAGCTTCCTGAATTTGCTTTTCATTTTGCCCATACCAGCCACCTCCAGAACTTGAACTTAGTATGCAATCCAATTTTTCGGGGCTTACCAAAATGCTTATTTTTTTAGTAGAATTCTTGAAATCTTTATTGGCTAAAATATAACTCCGTACATCATTGAAGGCTTTCCAGTCCGTTGGATTGGCATTTTCTTCATAAGCTGTCGATGCCAAACAGTTTCTCACAATTCGGGCATCTTCAATACCTAAATCAGCAATCGGATAAACTGAGATTTTTGTGCTATCAAACAATACAGGCTTCGTATCAACTCCTTTGTCTCCAACGCCTTTGAGTTTAGGTTGGGTTTGAATTCCTTTCGGCACAACTTTGGTAGGAGCAACACGCTCAACGCCCGAAGGTGTTAAGGTAATCGAGCCGCCATTAGTGGCAGCAATACTGACGGATTGTGCCGTAGCTATGGTTATAGCGGCAACAAAAATTGAGAAAAGCAAAAATAACTTTTTCATAAATTATTGATTAAAAATTAAAAAATATAAATTAAAATTGTACTTCCAGCCACAAAAACCTTCACTTTGAAAATACCCACAGGAAAAGTAAAACTTGTAGAGCTATCTATTTGCCAAGCCACAGATTCAAAAATTGCCCCAACGGTGCGAGAGCTTGGCTTTCTTAAAACAGCCCCCGAAGGAATTGTCAAACTTGCACCGTATTGGTGGTTGTTTATTAAATCGAACTCAAAACCCATTGATGTAAGCGTAGGAAAAGAAAAAGTAGTACCAGCACTATTGGCCAGATAAGTAGTATGGTTTTTCAAGACCATCGTTGTTAAATTAGTGAACACTACATCACCAATATCGCTCGAACCTCTAATATCAACAGCCAAAGCGGCTGTACTGACAAGTCCAGCCGAACCAACAAAAACATTGATGGCGGGCTTTGTGCCGTTACCTCCTTGCCAATCAACTATCTTATGAACCAAGCGTGTACCATCGGCAACAGTGGCAAATACAGGCGACCATCCCGGAAAGCCCTGAGCTCCAAGATTAGTCCTACTTCCTATTTTTATTCTCGAAGTCGTCATAGCGTTACATCATTTTCGATGATAAAATAACCTTTCATAACAGTATTTACACTCGCATCAGGAAAGGTTCTTTGCAAATCGTAACTGTATTTCCCAACTGCAACGGCAGCCATTTCGCTTGCTGTTTTGGTCATATTCAAAACAGTATCAAGGCTTTGCAATGAAAATCCTGAACCCATATCAAATGAAAATATTACATTACCTGCATTATCTTTCACCTGCATAAGGAAGCTGCTTCCTGTGAGCGTTTCAATCACGCCATTGGCATCTTCAAAGGTTAATTCCTGATTAATGCTATCGCCTTTGTAAGCAATAAAGTTTTGCTGGGCATAACTGCGTAAATCAATCGTAGGTCCTTCGAGCGTTATCATTGTTTCGGAAATAAAAGGAGGAAAAATCATTGAGCCACTCAAAGCAATATCATTGGTATTGCGACTTGAGCCAACGCCACCGATAGAGCTGTTCACGTTCAGTTTCAAACCGACTTCGGGTTCGCCCAAAATATGGGTCAAACCATTATTATCTTCGGCAAAAACTACCCAACGTCTTTCGGCATTGATATAAAGAAACGAGCGAAATTCTTTGGTGAGTTTTGGTACACTGGCTGCCACCTGACCGAGTATAAGCAAGCCCTGCTCGGTGAGCTGTTCGCCTTCAGACAAACTGCAAGTGTTTGGAGCAAACAGTACATCAAAAACAACCGCATCAGGCTTTATGGATATAACCGACCATTCACCATTTTCGGGCTTTGCCAAAAATCCATCATCGGCAACTATGGTGAGTTTGCGAATACCGCCCACATTGGTGCATTGTGCATAATCAGTGTTCATGCACAAAGCTATTTTTTAAGCAAAAAACATCAAAGGACAGAAGTTTTGGAGGGGTGTGCCTGCGGCAGAAAAGTTTCCCGAAATCCGACAGAAGTTTGTCATTTCCCGACAAAAGTTTTCTTCTTAGCACTTTTGTTTGATAGGGCAGAAGTGTACTCTCGCTCGACCACCTTGTATGCAGCACCTCGGTCATACAGCTCGTCGCTTAGCTCATATTCTTCATAAAATTTATTGACAGCTCCCTGATAGTTTACTATCATCGAAAAATAACCTTTGGCATAACCACTCAAGTTTAATTCAAAAATACACTCAAGCACATAGCCAAGTTGCAAGTAGTGGTGCATATCAAGTTGATATATTTTTAGCGGAAACGTTACTTCGACTTCGAGCGTAACAAGTTTGGCAATGTGCTTCGGTTCGGTGTATTCAATCGGCAGTTCTGATTTATCAAGTGGGTGGAAACTCACCACGCTGGCAATGTGACGACCGAGCCAGTGGCGTTTTTCAATGACAGGAGCAGAACCAAGATTTTTTTCGTGAAGAAAAAAAGCCTTTACGTGTGGCTTGACTAAAATTGGCAGAGTTCGATTTTCCATAAAAAAGCATTATATTTGAAGTGTCTTAATCTTCCTTGTCTGCTAAATTATAGAATAGTCCATGAGTGGAATCATGGACTATCTTTTTTTGATGTGCTAAACTACAACGATTATAATTACTGTCAAACGACAGAATCTAATTTTAAATTAAAAAATGAGCTGCCACAATAATTATCATCATGGTCGCCACCAATAAAACCTTCATAAATTACTCCAGAATCAAAATGAACACAATCATTAATTTTCAATTCATTAACTGCAACCCACTCACCTCCTAATTGAAGTCGCAATTGCTTTTGAAGAAAACTAAACGTGCCTGAACTAGCTCCTGTGGCTATTGCTACTCTCTCAGTTGTGCCAAATTTTGCAAAAATTAATGTTTTCATTATTTATAAGTTAAAATTTCACAAGTATCACCAATATAAAAAGTCCAATCAACATTAGCTTTGTCTGTATAACGAACCCGCCATTCATCTATCTGTTCACCATAATAGATATTACCAATTTCTAAATCAGAGCATGTTTTTCGAGGGTCAAACAATGCTAAAACCTTAAATTTTACAGTCATAATTTTCAGAATAATGAAGCCTGTTTGCCAAGCTCCGATGGATAAAACGTATATTCTTCACAACAAACGAGCTTCCGTTTGCCAAACTGAATTATCTGACCTTGGTAACCGATTTCTCGGCATCCTAATCTCGACTCAATATAATGGTCGTCATAACTCAAAGCTGGCAAGGTTCCATTATAATGCTCCAAATCTTCTACTCTATTGCCCCTAAATTCAGCCCAACCCACACCAGTGCCAGTACCTGATGCACCAGTAATTACATACTCTCTGTTTTCAAAAAACACTGTATCCAAAGCTGCATGCCTTTCCGAAAGTTGCTTCACAGAGATTTTCTTTTCCATTTCATTGAATTTGTACTGAGGTACATAAACTTCGATAGTTCTAAAATTAGCTGCCATATTTTTCTTCAAATTCTTTGAATGATAATTTTCGCAAATCAGCAACAAACTTGAATAATTCAACGGTGATGTTCTCCGTAGCCGTACAAGCGATCAATTTACTTTCGTCAAGTGTTCGTTTTCGCCCATCATCATATTCCCAAGCGGTATGCTCAATAATATTAGCTTGAGCATTAACCAAATCATTCAATATTGATAAATAGGCTTGTGTTTTATCTCTTATCGTCATGGCTCACCTCCTTTTTCCTATTTTTAGTTCGACTTGAGTACCTGTTTTTCGGGATAATAGTTTTCTTCAAGTGCTGCATAAAAGTCTCAGACTTTTTCAAACCTAATCTGCTGGCTTGAGAAACAACAGACTGAACACTTACACCCAAGTATTTTGAAATAACAATAGTCAAAACATCTGGATAAGTATTTCTTAAATACTGGTTTATTTCATCAGTAAAGAATATGTGTCGCTGTTCGACCATCTTATATGCTGCGGCTTGCTTCTTCAAAAGTCTTTGCACTTCAGTCAATTTAAGTTCAAGAAATTGTAATCGATGTTGAACCTCGCCTTTGGTCCTGGCAAGGCGAATTGCTATTTCCCGCTGCGGCAATTGGACATAATGAAGCTGTAAAAAATCATCTTCTTTTTCTGTCCAAACCGTCCCTTTCAGATATACATTTTCAGCCATTGCTCACCTCCTTTTCTGCATAAAAAATAGTTGGATTAAGCACAAACATTTCTTCTAATTGCGAAATAACAAACCTCAAATGTTCGGCACTATCACGGTAGCCGCACTCATGAGCCATGAATATATTGCCACTCAAACCAGCAATCAAAGTTCTACTTATAACCTCACAACCATCTTTGTTTGGATAGTCTTTTTCATCAAAGTATTGCTTAATATCCATGTTTGGACTCATGCCCAGCGATACATCTGTACCTTGTAGCATAAACTCATCATCAACAATATCAACTGTTATTTGACTTACTACTTCAATTATTGCTTGCATATTGATTAAAATTTAAGTGATGATTGTTTTGCTTTAATGATTCGACAAGTAAGTATGCCTTCAATGATGATTGAAATATCTATCCATTCATCTTCTTTCGGAGAGCTTGGTACGATGTATATTTTTGGCGGGTTTTCCGGGTAAACGTCGTCTCTAAAAAGTTTTAGCCGATTGATAAAAAAATCAATGAAATCAATCACTTCCTGAAACTCATTGAACACCGCACCGTGATACTCTTGAGCGATGTTGTGGAAAATCAAATCAATGCCCGATTCGATTACTGTTTGGTCTTTTGAAAAGAAATACATAAATTTGGGTGTTAAAATATGAAATTATAGTTTTTTGTAAGCCGCTCGACTCCTACATCGAGGGGCTTATTTTTTTGTTATTGGTTCTTTCGGTTTAGTCCAAAAAACTCGTTGGCAAATTTGTCGGCATCTGCACTAATGGCTTTGAATCCGTTTTTTATTTGACAGAAATAACTGTCAATATTTCGAGGATTTTCAAAGGTGATTTTCTCACTTTGAATCATCATGAACTGAGTTTTAAAGCTCCGTTTTTCTACCTGAGTAGCGTTCCAGTCATCATACGCAGACGACCATTTTTGATGAATTGTGATTGTTTTATAATTAAAAGTTTGCATTTGCTTAACATTTATTTGCTGTCATACTTCTGATAATAGGTCATTTCGGCAATGGCTTCTTCAAGGTCGGCATACGTAAGATTAATAAACTGCCGCTGATAGGTATAAAGTGGAAAGCTCTCCATGAAATCATAATGTCGCTGCACAACAATAATTATTCGGCTATGCGATATTTGATAACTTGCTTTTATCTCGCTCTCCATTGTGTTCAATATAAGGCATTGGCGATTCAAGGTTTCCAGCTTCTTGAGCATGGTGCTGTCGAGTTCATATTTCATACCGAATGATGAATTTGATTAATACGTTCAAATTTTTCTTTGATATACTTCTCAGCATTGCCATTATCACCTTTGATTTCAGGCAACTCAAATTCGAGGTTATCCGCCTTATTGACAATTTTAAATACCTCTGGATTTTTAATCGTTTTATCTTTATGAGTGCCGCCACAATTCCAGTTTTGATAAAGTACAATCGTCTTAAATTTTCTGCCAGCTTTGTAATTATCTTCGATGAGCTGAAAGGCTCTTTGAAGCTCCGTACCAACGCCATCATAAGTGTCTTTTTTTTCGGTCTTAAACTTTAGGTAATAGTTTTGATTGTTTCTGCTGTTCCCATAATTATCAGTCCAAGTGTGCATGTACGATACCCACAGCACTAATTTTGATGCTCGTTTATCAAACCTCCCAGATTCGGGAGCTTCTTGCAATTGAATAGTTTCTGTTGCCATTTGTTAATTGTTTTGGTTTGAATTAAAAATTTTCGCCGCCCCAGCCCTTTTTATCAGTTCTAAAAAGAACGATTCGAACTTATCAGAACAGACCTTCCCCCACCCATCAGAAATGAATCCGATTCCGTTCTTTTCAAAAAAAGTTCTGATTCCTAAAAACTGTCAGAATGGCAGGAAATGAAGTTTTTGGTACTTCCTTAAATTCCTTTTAAAGTTCGGATAGTTCTTAAAATTTTTTATAAGTACCTTAATAAGAACTTATACGAAATCTTTTCACTTACTCGGCTTAAAAAAAGAGCCCAAAAGGTCTCCGAATTTTTTCGCACCGCCTGCACGCTCGTCTGGAGTCGTAAAAACTTTAGAATTTATGCCATAGCTATCTCTCGGAGCTGATGCGGCATTGGGGCTGACATTTGCATATTGCACACCAGTCGGAGCAGCCATGTCGTGTATCGCATTCATGCGGGCATCTGTGTACTGCACAATGCCCGGAGCAAACTCGATCATGGTGCAGTTGCACTCTCGCCCAGGAAGTTTAAGCGTATCTCGCATACGCACCGAAAAAATGGAATTGAATGAATCAGCGATGGTGTTGAAGTGGTTAATAAACGTTCGGACAGTGTACCGACTATCGCAATGTTTTTTGAAGTAGCTATACGTAAATTTGAGCTTGAAGCCATCTAATTTACCTTGGTCAAATTTTTTCCTAAAAAGTGTAATTAGTTTCTCTACGGTCTTAAAAATGTGTTCTCCAGCTCTTGGATACATCAATTTAAAATCTTCGTCAGACCTTATTCGGTTGTTTTCGTCAAGCCGTTTAAAGGCTTCAATTTTCATTTTTACCCAATCGAGTTTTGGCTTATTAATGTGGTCGGAAATAAACACGGTAGTCTTTTGCATAGCTTAACAATTTAAGTTTAGAAAATAAAATCCCTTACCCACGAATGTGAGCATTAGTAAGAGCCTTGGAGTCGAACCAAGCAGCAAAACCCATGAATTGCTGTACCATACTCTCCCCATCACACGACGGCAATCGTGCGGCAGGACTTTCCCTTTGTCAGCCCCTAAAGCTGGGGCGGTAGGCACAATCATTTCCAGCACTTCCAGCCACAAGCTGAAGGCATCGTAATTTGTTTGCTCGTAGCGGGGACAGGACTCGAACCTGCAACCTCTGAATTATGAGCCCAGCGAGCTACCAACTGCTCCACCCCACGATGTTGACTTGGTTTCGCTCAAATCTAAAAGCTACTCCCAAGCCTGTTCACTTACGTAAACCCCGACTGAACTTCCCCGACTCATTAGCCCCTAAAAGGGACGTATGAGCTTCTATTTTAGCCATGAAAACTAATAAGTCGGGGACACCCAGTCGGAGTTCAAATGTCTTTTAAAATCTGAGGCTGAAAACTCAACCACAGATTCTTTCTAACCCTAACCTTAACTACTTAAATCTTTAAAATCTATATTCTCAGGCGTGTTAATGCCCCAAATGATACACAAAAACATCATCGCCAATGACACAATAAGGGCAATCGCTGGACCTACCAAAAGCAAGTAAATCAACCACATATCTCTAAGTTTTTTAAGGTGCAAGGTTCTTTACATACTTTCTTGTAGCCTTTCCAAGCGTTTTCGCCCATCTCAAACTTATGCCCGCAAAGTTTACATTTACGTGCTACTTTATTTAGTTGCTCATCCGAATAAAGCCCAATTTCAGGGCGTTCAATACCTTCCGTTGATGGTAATTTTTCGCTATTAATAGCAGCTCTCAAAAGTGGCAAATAATCAATGTTTTCAATTTCACATTCACGCAATGTATTGGCAAATGCCCGACGCATAAAAAAAGAATTCGTATTATGAAAAAGCAACATCTTGAATTTATTCAGGATATTTTGTTCAGTAATTTCCTCTTTTGTTATCATCGTTTTTCTAAGGCTTCAATGTCTTTATAATGTTGAATAACCGCTTTTATGTCCTCATATTCTTTCATACCAATCATTTTGGGGTTGTCAATGATTTGACTAAATTGATATTTTTCAAGTCCATGGTTTTTACAAATACTACTTTTGATAATATTGCGGTTGGTAGTATTAAGGGCTTTAAGTTTGCCTAATTCGTGGGCAATCACTTCTGGCGTAATCACGCCAAACTCGCTACTATCAATAAATGTGGTTTGCTTAGAATTCTTCATCGTCGTCTATGTATGGGGCTGTATATATCGAATAGGCAAAGCCTATAATGTATATCACCAACAGCAGTGCGGCTATGGAGATATAAGGGTGGCGGTCTATTTGGTCAAAAAGTGCTTTCATACGCATTGTTTTTAAGGTTAAAAAATCAATATCGCATGGCGGGCTATTGTCTGCGGATAGCGAACCATGCACAAGGCTCAATGTTATTGCCCTTGTAAATGACGTTATGCTTCTTCAAGTTCAGGTACTGCGGGTAGCTCAGGCAATACATTCTCACGGAAATTCTCTTGCGTGAAACCCGGCAAATATTTTATCATTATATCAGCTACTATGCTTCGCACATTTTGGAGGTTATAATGTGGTTCACTAAAACGGCAAACAGTTTGCTGATAAAAATTCGTTTGGTCATGCAAAGCCAATTCAGCCATCATCTTATTATAGCTCTCCTTGTCATTTCTTCGAAGTGTTTTGGTATGATTTCTTACAGTATTTATACTCATTTCGTTAGGTGTTTTTACTCTTAAAGCTAACTTTTCTTTATTTTTACTTTATTATGTTAATTTTTATTGTAATATTTACACGAATATTTACCGTATTACGATGTAAATATAAGTCAATTAGCAACTAAATAGCAACTAAAGTAAATTAAAAACTGTAATTTATAATTAGACTAATTATAAATAAATACGTAAAATATTGATAGTCAAGTAATTATGACAAATAAAGATTTTATTTTAGAACTCGGAAGATTCAGAAAAAAATTTGAATTAAACCTGCATTTTAACGCAGAAAGCCCAAAACGAATACAGATAACTATCGAAGACGCTCTCAGTTATTTAGGCTCGTTCAAGTTTGAAGGTTCGCTAAAGCAGGAAGTAGCAAAAGCAAAGAAATGGCTAAAACTCGCCCATCAAAACGCCAACGAGTTTAGCAAGACCATGAAGCCAGACCTCACCACAAGCAATGATTTGGCTGTGCAGCACCAAAACCCAACATTTTGGTACCAAGAAGTAATCGGCAATGCAGAAGATGCAATAGATATCATCACACGCCATCTGAACGAAACCGAATAAAAACATCATTACCAAGTAATAGCTTTTTGAGTTCATCAGGATCGCAAAAACGTTGAAAAACCATCAAATCTCTTTTCATCACATCATGGCTGATTTTCAAACAAATAGTTTTTTCCTTAGTATCAACAAACATTTCAAAGCTGTAGCCTTTATTAACCATGATGCCAATTATAACCCTTTCGTTGTCCGTAGCTTCAAAGCCCAATTCAGTAATGATTGCAATTAGTTCAGTATTCATAATCATAAAATTTAATTAACAATCAAACATAACAAATCATCAATGCCAAACAAACGACAAAAATTTTAAACCAAAATATAATCATGAAAGAAAAAATCGAAAAACTCCTGAAGGAGAAAAGGAAAACGAAAGCTGAATTAGCTACATTATTGAATATGAGTTATCAAGGCTTACAGAACAAAATTAATAATAATACTTTCAAGCAACACGAACTTGAGAGTGTCGCAAATCTTTTAGGAATAGAAGTTGAACAATTAAGTGTTGATGAAACTACTTCTATGTGGGACATTGTAAAAGAGCAATACGAAAAACGTGTTGAAGAATTAACCGCAGCCTTGAATGATGCTCGTTATACAATAAAACTACAACGAAAAATGCTTGGGGAAAATGTAAATTTTCTTAATCTCAGCAAGAAGCCACCTGTGAGAAACGTAAGATATGCGGGTATGAGAATAGTGGCTCATACAAGTCAATTACGTGCATAATTGCTCACAGTCTTGCTGACAGTTAGATAGCTTGCGTTATCTAAGTGGCTTATAATCAAATACTTGGGTTTGAATCCCTCCGACCCCTACACGGTCACAGAATTAACAAAAAACCCTCTTAAAAGCTATTTTGAGAGGGTTTTGTTTTTTTACTGTAAGCAAAAAGTAGTAAACTGTAAGCAAGAATTAGAATTTTACTGTAAGCAAAAATAATTATTTCAATTTGATGCTTTTGCCAAATAATATTCTGTTTGAATATCAAAGTTTTGTCTTATTGCTGTTGATGTTTGCCACGCTCAGCCAATCGAGGGCGGTATCGAAAGACTTTCTACCAAATAATCTTTTGTTTTCCTTCTTCTTCAAATTATTTAAAAATTCATTGAGTAGCTCCGAAATATGTCTTGGTTCTTTTTTCATATCATAATTTGATTTATGATATAAATTTCCGTAAAATAGTTTTATAATAGAAGGACACTAAAAAGCCCTCAAATGTAGAGTTTGAGGGCTTTTTAGATTTGTTTTTTTTATCTCATTGGAGTCCATTTATCTGCTGAATCAAAAGTTACTGGAGTTTTGAAACCTGTTTTACTTTCAAGTTCGATTTCCATTGATGTCCATTTTTCATGGATTACTGGTTGCAATGTAGAATTTTGCAAAGAACTGTTATTGGTTGAACTTACATTCTTTTTTCCTGCTTTTTTCTCGCATAGTTCAACCAAATTAACGAACCAATTAACGCCCGTAATTCCTATGCTCAAAGTACCTGGATTCGAGTTAGATTCTATCAAAAACGTAGTACCTTTTTCGTCTTTCATAATATCAATTCCTGCAAATTCTAAATTACAAGCCTGTGCAGCTTTCACACAAATTTCTTCATCTTCTTTTGATAATTCAATCTTTTTTCCTTCGCCTCCCAGCGATAAATTTGCCTTGAATGTATCATCTTTTGCTGTGCGTTCCATTGCTACGGCTACTTTATTACCGCAAACTATTGCCCTTACGTCTTTTTTTCCACCTTCGATATAAGACTGAAAAAGTAAATCAACTTTTGATGTGTGGAACATACTAATCATGCAGTTTGTTTGCTCTGCATCTTTCATTATTCCTACCCCCTTACCTTGCGAACCGTGGGGAGTTTTCGCCACCGCTGGAAGTCCACCAACTTTGTCCACCAAAAATTTAGGGTGAAATGGTTTCTTTGCCATAACAGTAACAGGTACTTTCAAACCATAAAGACTAAACTTTTGTGTAGCTCTGATTTTGTTTGATGCAATTAAAATTCCATCGGGTGTTTGGGGGCAATAGATACCTAAATTCTCAACGAGGTGTGCCAAAACAACTGTGGCAAAATTCAAACTTCCACCAAGTCTTGTTATGACGGCATCAAACCTTTTTGAGTGCAAACGTTCAGGCGTTTCAAGGTCTTCACTTCCATTGTAAATTCTATCGTAACCATTGACAGAATCCGAAATAAGTAAATAAAGTTGGTCGGGTGTGTGCCACTCCCAAGTATGCCCTCTTTCTTCAATGGCTGTAATTAGATGCTTTGACGGCTTGCCTGTGGCAAGTATTAAGATATGCAATTTCATTGTTTATTATTTTTTAAATTGTTTGTGATGCAAAATTAGGTTTTAAAGTTTTACAGTAGAAGGACACAAAAAATGGTCTTTCCCCTCACATACCATGGGGCTTTTTGTATGCAATTGCATAGGGTGTATAGGGCGAGCCACGTCATAAACACCGTTATAAATCAAGTCGTTTTTGTTTTTTAAATACATAACTCATTGATTATAAGCATTTTATGAAAAAATAAAGTGAAAAAAGTTACTATTTTTATTGCTTTTTTGATGAAAAACCACTTTTTCGGGTTTATAAATTCATTAAATAGTGGTTCAAATCTTCGTATTTTTCATATTTCTTTGAACAATCGACAATTTTTGAGTTTTTGAAATAATCGGAAACCGTTAAAAATGTTTCTTTCCCTTTATCGTCATTATCTAAGACACAAAATATTTTTGGATAATTAGAAAGTAGGTCAATTGCTAAATGTAGGTTTCCGACTGAATTTAAAACAATAGTATCAAACTCTGGAATGTCGTTTTTAATTATTGTGAGGTAGGAAAGAAAATCCATAAAACCCTCAAAAAGCAATACGGCAGTTTTAAATTTCCCTTTGATGCCTGTAATTGTCTTTGGACTTGTGCCACCTTTCCAATATTTATTTCTTAACTCAAAACCGCCTAAATTATTTTCAAATGCAAGTGCAAATTGCCGACCGTTGTAATAGGCTTCTTTTAGATGATATTTTGCGATTGTATGATTTATCTTTCTTTCTGTGAGATAATCAAACAACGCTTTGTTTTCAAGTGATTTTACTTTCTTCAATTCAAATATCTGCTTCGTTTCTTCTTTGCATACAAAAGAAAAAGAATTATTTACCGATGTACCATCAAATGACTGTAAAAGCCTAATCGCTTCTTTAAAATCTATATTATGGTAACGCCCCACAAATTCTATGATGTCGCCACGTTCGCCCGTTGCAAAGTCTTTAAAATCATTTTGCTTTGGTTGAACTGCAAAAGATGGTGTTTTCTCGTCAGGGCGGAACGGTGAATGATAAAATAATCTATTACCGCTTTGTCTTTTAGGCTCAAAACCTATGCTACTTAGATAAGTTTTGAGAGGTATGTTTTTGATTATGTCGAGATTCATTTTTTCTTGATTAAAATGTTTTGGATTTTCACACATACGCACTTTTCTATATTTACACACACACATATATTTATATATAGGCTTCGTGTGCGTGTGTGTGATTTTTCTTCTTTGTATGAAATATTGAATAAATACAAACACCAAATTTCACACACACACACGCACACACTCTTATATATAATGTCGTGTGTGTGTTTATATATTTATATAATTGAGTGTGTATAAAATTTAAATAATTCAATTTTATAAAGATTCTAAGTTATGATGTAGTTTAAATTTTCCTTCACCTGCCGTTGTCATAATTGACTTTAACCATTGGGTTATAGTTCTATGCCCTTTATTCCTTGCAGCGTTATCTTTGCCCTGTTTAGTATCAGATTCAATGGTAGGAATAAAGTATTCTTTTAACCTTGTTTTTAGGTCTTTTTCTGTCAATACTTCATCTTCACCGAAAATTGTTCGTGCTAATTCGATTGATTCAGAAAGTTCATTTGATGATTTTACCTTTTCATTTGAACTATCAATTCTTTCAAGCCTTGAATGTTCGTTATAGTGATAGTTTATGTCCTCAAAATCCTCTGAATGTCTATTGAGTGATGAAGTGATAGTAAAGAACTTTTTAGCTTTGTTTTTGCTTACAGAAATTGATGCAATACATTTTCTTTCTGCTTGTTGCCCTAAATGCCCCCGTGTGCTTTTATTTCCTCTATTTTCGTGGATAACTCCGATAATTGCCACGTTATAAGTAGATGCTAAGTTTTGAAGTGTTTGTATGATTAAATTGCATTCAGCTTCATCATTTACGGAATTTACCAAATCTGCCAAACCATCAATAAATACTAAATGAGCGTCTGCCGAACGCTCCAATACTTGCTCTATTAGCTTTACTCTATCTTTGGGTGCAAGATTTAGAAAATGAAATAAATGTAGGTTTTCGGGTAGTTCAGTTAATTGCAGATTTTTACAAATTTTGTCCCGAAATGCTACCATGTCGGAATTAGTCATTTCGGTATTGATATAGATAACTGATTTGTCGCTTTTTACAACGGAACGGATACCCAAATTGTCGTAACCATCGTAAAACTGTTGCATAAAAGCTGTTTCAATCATTATCTTTATTGCAGTTGTTTTACCGCTTTTTTGTACTCCAGTTAATAATGAAATACCGCCCTTAGTGGCATAGATTGTGTTTTCAATGTTTATTAACGGTTCTATGGGTTCGGCTTGGGTTCGGGAAGTAATTAGATATTTTTCTAAGTCCCCAAACTTGCTTTTTTGATTTTCATTCACTATATTTGTTCTGTTAATTAAAGCCTAAAAATTAATTAAATTATTTAAAGCCGTCTTGCTTGTAACTGGACGGCTTTCTGTTTTAGTTTACTCTATTTGGTATTTCACCAATAAAGTTTTGCATCATTTGTAATTTGTCTTTGACAATCAAACTATCCAAAATTTCGTGCATATCGGTTTCCCTTTTATTCAACATTTTTGCATATTCTTTAAGCCTGTTTACATAAATGCCTATTAATTTTTCTTGATTCTCAAACATTTGATGTTGTACTTCAATCACTTCTTTTTGTACAAGATTTAACTCTTTTTGATAATTAAGTTCTCGTTTCATTTCGAGATATTCGTCTATTAGTTCCATGTTTTTATGCTAATTTAGTACGCTTAAATGCTTCTTTTAAATCCACTATTACGGTTTCATGCTCTACTGTGGCGTATTTTGATAATGTCATTCTAATATTTGAATGTCCCATTGTTGCCTTAGTTGCAAGCTCCGATAAACCTGCATTATATAGTATTGTTATGTACGTTCGACGTGCCATGTGTGAGGTAATTACCTTTTCAATTCCTGCTATTGCTCCTATGGCTTTTAGCTGAAGGTTTATTTTGTGGTTGCTAATTACTGGCAATACTAAACCATACTTTTTGCAATAATTATCGTCTTTATATTTGTCAAGTATTCGTAAAGCTCTGTCAATCAAATGTACTGTTTGGTCTTTACCGCTTTTTTCTCGTGGCTTGAAAATATACATTTCTCCAGTTTCAGTTTTCAAGAAATGATTAGGGCGTAAACCATGACAATCTGCATAACTAAGCCCTGTATAACAGAAAAACAAGAAAATATCTCTAACCCTGTCTAAACTGGTTATCAATGTCAAATTCTCGATTGCTAAAACCTCTTTTTCTGTGAGTGCTTCACCCTTTTTTATGTCAAATTTTCTTCTAAAATTCATAAAAGGATTCCTATTTATCCATTCATTTTCGAGGGCGTAATTCATCGTTCTTTTGAAGTGTGCAGCTATATCTTGTGCTACGTTGTGGCATAGTTTTCTTTCTTTTTTGAGCCACATAACAAACGCCTTAATGTCATAAGGCGTAATGTTCTCCAGTACAGTATCTTTGCCATAATGACTTAATCCAAAATTGCTTATATGATTATGCCATACTTTGACTTTCTTTAGGGTTCTACTTCCGAACTCCCCAACGGCTACGCTATCTTCAAAGGTTTTGTAGAACATAGCCAAACAATGTTGAAAACTTGGAATATTGGCAATTCCTAAGCCCAACACAACCGATTTTATTAATTCGAGGTCAATACTTCTTTCTGTCAATCGAAGGTCTATAAATGCTTTTTCTGCTTGCATTTTCATATCTTGCAGTAGTAGCGTTTTATGTTCATCGCCTTTGATTCTAAAATTTTCGGTGTCAAGGTCGCCGAGCTTGCATTTCATGTTTGTAGAAAAAGATTTGCGTTGCTTGCCATTTTGCAAGCCCATCATAATCGTGCAAAAGTCAGTTGCTCTAAAATGCTTATCGAAAAGTTTCCTTTGCCATACCGTTACGCCTGTTTTGGTTTCTGTGGCTTTTAGTCCTTTGCCTGCTCTTGCTTGCCGTAGTTTGTTTCCTACTGGTGAAATTGTTAATTTTGATTTCATTTGATTCAAATGTTTAAAGCCCGTTCACTATGTCGAGTAGTGGCGGGCTTGTTTGCTTTAAATAATTTCTGTAATTGCTACTTTGAAATAAGTGGATAAAGGTCTAATTTCAGTCCCTAAAACTTGTTTTTCGCCACGTACTAATTGCCAAAATCGAATACGATTAATTCCTACGTGTTCATAAAATCGTTTGTCAGGCTTAAATTTTGTGAGGTTCTTATCCTCAAATTTTGCAATAGCTTGACTTAGCGGAGTGTTTGTTATGATTGCTTTCATTATTTTTTTGTTTTATTAGTCCACAATATTAGACTATATAATCAATAATATCTAATATTAAGTCAATTATTTTTGTATAATTAGTCCTGTTATTTGTCAAAATAGTCTTGTTACTTTGTATTTATGAATATCGCAGAAAAAATAAAAGCTATTAGAGAAAAAAAACGCATCAAACAAATTGAGGTTGCGAATAAATTAGATTTAGACCCTGCATATTATGCAAGACTTGAAAAAAGGGGAGAGAAACTAACCATTGAGCAACTCAAACAAATTGCCAATGCTTTGGAGGTAGGAATAAATGAATTATTAGATATTGAAGTACAACCAACTGATAATGAGATAGTTAAAGAATTAGAAAATAAGATTGCAGAGTTAAATAAATTGAATACTTTGTTTAGTAACGCTATTCCGAATATTAGTAAACTACTCAAACATTACGAAAATCTTTTAGCCTATTTGATTGAAAGTGAATTGTATGAATTTAAAAAAGGGTTTAAAGAAGATGAAAAGAAAATATCAAAATTTAAAGATAAACAAATTGCATATAGCATTGTTGATTGCATTGTTCCAAATCCACACGATGTGGATTTGGATAAATTCCCTACAACACGTGCTTTACTAAATTCAGGTTTCATTAATTTAGATGACTTCGATTTTACTTTTCCTTCAACAAAAGATATTTTGAAAATTTTTAAAGATAGAAATGAAAAATTTAATCAAGAAATAAAGTCAGTATTAGAATCGCCTGAGTGGAAAAGTTATGTTAAAGAAAACAATCTTTGAGTGAGTTACATATAAAATCTAACCATTATTCATAACTAACTGATAATCAATTACTTACAAGAAATATTAAAAAATACAACAAAACTTGCTTACAGTAAGTGCTTACAGTAGGTAAATTATTATTGTCTAAATGGTTTATGGTCAAATGGTTAGGTTTGAATCCCTCCAGTTCCTACACGGTCACTCAGGAGAATAGCAAAATGCTATTCTCCTTTTTTTATTACTCACTTCAGATGAGAAGGTTTGGGGCGGGAAACGTTTTCTTTGAATCCCTACACGGTCACACTTAACATATAAAAATCCTTTCAAAAGTTATTTTGAGAGGATTTTTTATGTATATCACATTTTCTTATGTGGCATAAATTTTGACAAAAAGAATAAAAATCTTCATCTGATTCCTCAAAAAATCATCATTCTATTTTGCTACCGCTTGAAAAGTATATTACCTATAATGCTACCGCTTGCTAAGTTTTGCTGTTTTTTGAGTTCATAGGGTATGCTTTTTGTGCCAACAACACTGAGGGAAAGTCTATTTTCGAAATCATAAACGAATTACTTTCCAAAAATCTCAGTGAATTATTTTTCCTAATATCCATATGAAAAGTTCAATTAAGTGTAGAAACATGAAAAGCATATCAGCCACAAAATTATTGTGTTTGATGCTTATGCTTTTCTCAAGTATTGGGGGCATTGGACAAGTTACATACCGTGTAGGTTTAGATGCAAATAAAACAACTTACCGAGTTTATATGAAGTCGGCCGTTGGTTATTCAAATATTCAGGCAAAAATAAGCACTGCCCAAGTAACACTTCTTGTGCCTCATGGAGTTGGTGCAAATCAATTTAATCCAATCAATGTAATAGGAAAAATAGTTGGTTCAAATCAAATGTCGTGGGGCTTATCAAGAGCTGATGCACCGCCAGTAAATCCTTTGGTAGATTATATTTCATTTGGTTATAGTGGCAGCGGAAGTGCAGTTTTATTTAATATGGTAGCTGGAGAAGAAATTGAGCTTTTCAATTTTCAAAATGCAGGAAATTGTCTTGGAACTGTTTCTCTTATTACAGATACAGATGTTTTTCTTCCTCCAAATTCAGAAAATTCAAATCCAGGTAATCAAATGACGATTTTGGGTTTCGGTCAGAATAATGCTTATGTAGGAAATTATGGTGGTGGAGTAAATTGTCAATCAACTTTTCCCGATTTGACAGTTGGCATTACAGGCTCTGCAAATATTACAGCAGGAATCGCTACAAATTATGCCATTTTAGTCAATAATATTGGAACTTTAGCTTCGTTGGGGCAAATTATTGTAGCTACTACGCTGCCAAGTGGCTTAACTTATAATTCATTTTCAGGAAATGGATGGAGCATAAATGCCGCAGTGCAAGGCAATGGCACAACAATCGTAACGGCAACAAATAACAATTCGGTAGCAATAAATGGCTCGTTGGCTACGCTACAATTGAGTGTTACGGCAGCAGCAAGTATCGGCAACGGAAATTCTATTTCGATAGCAAGTATTGTTTCGGGCGGAAGCGATAGTAATGTAACAAATAATACGTCAAATACCAGTTCGATTGTAACTGTCAATGCTCCAAATCTTTTATTGGGAATGTCGGGACCTTCGACAATTTCACCAAATGGTGTTGCAAATTATTCTTTAAATCTATCAAATATAGGCTCAGGGGCTTCATCTGGAGCGATTTCGGCAAGTATTTTGCTTCCTGCGGGAATTTCTTATAATAATTTTTCGGGAAGTGGTTGGACTTATGGAAGTAGCACTTTACAAAACGGCGGAGCTATACTTTTAACTTTTACAAATAATAATGTAATAGCCGCTGGTGGCAGTGCCAATACTTTGGTAGTGAATGTTTCGGCATCAAATAATCTTACAAATAATACGATTTTAACTATTTCGGGAAATGTTTCGGGCGGTGGAGATATTACTCCTGCCAATAATTCGGCTTCGGCAAATACAACAGTTGTGGTAGCGAGTTCGCCAAATTTGGGCGTAAATATTACAGGTGCAAATAATTTTGTTACAGGGACAAGCACCAATTTAACCATCAATATTAATAATGTAGGAGCAGCACAAACTTCTGGTCCGATTACTTCAATTACTACACTTCCTGCGGGCGTAGTTTATAATTCTTTTTCGGGAAATGGTTGGACTGTAATTGCAACGCCACAAGGCAATGGCACAACATTAATTACCTCAACTTATACAGGCCTTATTCAAGCAGGTGTAGCAGCAAGTCCTTTGATTTTCAACATTACGCCACAAGCAAGTTTGGGAAATGGCAATACAATTATTATTAATAATGTGGTTTCGGGAGGTGGAAATCTGACCAATGTTTCGACTAATTTTAATGCCATTATTTCTGTTCCAGCACCTGCAAATTTGTCATTATCTATTTTTGGATTGACCAATATTACGCCTAACACTTCGGGAAATTATACTTTCAATATTTCAAATAGTAGCTCCACAGCATCATCTGGCTTAGTTACTCAAACAATTACTCTTCCTGCGGGCATAAGTTATAATTCATTTACGGGGAATGGTTGGACGTTTGTAAGTTCAGTTCCACAAGGTAACGGTACAACGATTCTAACATTCACAAATAATAATGTTATTGCAGGAAATGGCATTGCCGTTCCTTTAAATTTAAACTTATCTTTTGCTTCAAATTTAAACCAAAATTCAACGATTATTATTGGTGGAAATGTTTCAGGTGGTGGAAGTGCAAGCAATAATGGCAATATAAATTTAATTATTGCGGCTGTACAAAAACCTGATTTGACTTTGAGTTTCAACGGTACAAGTACTACCCCACCAAATGGCACAGCATCTTATACAATCAATGTAAATAATGTTGGAAATGTAGCAACAAACGGCACAATTTCAACTTCGTTTCTTGTACCAAATGGCTTGACTTATACTTCGTTTTCAGGGATTGGCTGGACTTATGGAAGTAGCACCCTACAAAACGGCGGTGCGATTTTACTGAATTTCACCACAAATAATATCATTGCTGCCAATGGAGATAATAATAACCTGATTTTGAATTTTACAGCAGGAAATGCTCCAAATGGCACTATTTTTACAATTACAGGAAATGTTTCGGGTGGTGGCGAAAGTAATTTAACGAATAATTCAAGTACAATTAACTTAACAATTGTTTCGCAAACAAAACCCGAATTGACAGTAACAATTATAGGAAATCCGACTGTAAATGTAAATGCTACTTATAATTATATAATTAATGTCAATAATATTGGCAATGCCCCAACTGCTGGCACGAGTACAGTAACTACGATTTTGCCTGTTGGCGTTACCTATAATTCTACTTCAGGAAATGGGTGGACTTCAATCGCTACGCCTCAACCAAATGGTACAACTTTAGTAATTTCGACTTATACAGGAATAATTTCTATAAATGGCTCTGCAAATTCGTTGATTTTGAATGTAACTCCTACGGGTGTTTTCTCTGCGGGAAGCATTTTTATTATCAATGGCACCGTATCTGGTGGCGGCTCAACAAATACTGGCAATAATAGTTTTAGCACAACTTCAACAGTAAATAGCAGTACAAATACGGCAGATTTGGCTGTATTTGTTACAATAAATAATAGCACCCCAACTGTCAATCAAATTGTCAATTATACTTTTAACATCATAAATAATGGCACTGGAAATCCTACAAATGTTCAGAATTTAATCAAACTTCCGCCGGGTTTTGTCATTACAAGTATCAATAATACGAGTGGAAATTTCAACCAAAATACAAATATTTGGAACATTGGAAGTATCCAAAACGGACAAGTTTTCACCCTAATTATCTCAGGAAAACCAACATCTGAAGGCATTGATTTTGCAAAAATTGAGATAACTAATTCAACTTTGCAAGACAATATTTCAAAAAATAATATTGCCAAAGTTTGTTATGCAACGCCTGTCAATATTTGTGCTGGTGAAGGTTATATTGCCTATTTGGACAAACAAAATACAAATATCAAATGGTATAAAAATGCAATTTTGATTAATGGTGCAAATGCAGATTCCTTGCTGATTACGTCTGTGGGGAATTATTCGGCAGTTTATACAAATATTTGCAACGAAATTATTACTACGCCTGCCATAATGATTACAAATAATTGTCCGCTTTTAGGTTCAATCGGCGACTATGTTTGGTATGATAATAACAATAACGGCAAGCAAGATTTGGGAGAAAACGGTGTACCAAATGTCATTTTGGAACTTTATAAAGATGGTGTTCCAACTGGCAAAACTACTACAACTGATGCTTCGGGAAAATACCTTTTTCCAAACCTTATTTCAGGAAATTATCAAGTAAAAATAAAAACTACAAGTTTGCCTGCACTCTATACACTTTCTTACAAAAGCAATGCTGTTGGTGTTCCTGACAGTTTAGACTCCGATTTTGACCATAGTACTGCATTAAGCCAAATTATTGTCATTAATACAAGCATTTCTTCACAATCAATAAATTTGACAATTGATGGGGGGATAAAAGTAAAACCAGAGTCGGAAATTTCTGACCCGTGTCATTGCTTCGGTGCAGAATATGCTTTAGACGAAAAAAAGGAATTGTTTGAAATAGTGAGTGTAAATGGCCCAGCAAATGATGTTTGGAAGGTAATTCAACAAACAGGTATGTTGGCTTTAGATTCATTGGTCAAAAAACCTGTGCTTATTGGCACGCCATTGATTGAGGTTTCATCAGGGAAATATGAGTTGAGTTTCACCCATGAAGACAGTGTTGGTTATACAGTAAAGGTTTCAAATGGTGAAGATACACTTAGTATTTCTAACTTCTGCTCGATATATCCGCAAGTACAGGCAACAAGACTCGACCAAATAATTTGTAAAAACTCACCACCAATTCCCCTTACCGCGACAATGAACATTCCTGGAAAGGCTGACTTTTATTACATTGATAAATTGACAAATCAAAAAGTAATTATCACTTCGTTTGACCCAAAAAAGTTTAGTTCAGGAGAAACAGTATATATCAAAATTGATGTTGTTCCAGCAAGTGGCACGATGTGTACTTTTATTTTAGTACAAACTATTCAGATGAGTGTAATTGACTGTGATGAAACCTGCAAACCAAAAATTTGTGTTCCTGTTTTGATAAGAAAAACGAAATAAATCATACTTAATTCCTTTACTATCAATGAGTTAAGTTTTATAATAACACTTGTACTTCCATAAAATATCATGAAAAAATTAACTTATTTACTTCCAAAAAAAATATTGATTTGGGTTTTCCTTCTCATCAATTATTACAGTTTTGGGCAGGTTTCTTATAAAATCAGCTTAGATGCTGACAAAATTACTTACCGAGTTTACATGAAATCGGTCACAGCTTATGCAGGAATTCAAGCCAAAATAAGCACTTCCCAAGTAACGATTGTAGTACCACATGGTATTGGTGCAAATCAATTTCAAGTAAATAATTTAAAAGGAAAAATCGCTGGACCAAATCAAATGTCATGGAGTGTTTCGAGAGTAGATTCACCTTCAGAAAAGACATTATCCGACTATATTTCGTTTGGATATAGTGGAAGCGGTAACTCTTTGCTATTTGATATTATTGCTGGACAAGAAATTGAGCTTTTCAATTTCAAAAATACTGGTAATTGCCTCGGTTCGGTAGATTTGATTGCCACAGGTGACCTATTTTTACCGCCAAATTCAGTCAATACAAATCCGGGAAACCAAATGACTGTTTTAGGTTTTGGTCAAACCAATGCTTATCAAAGCAATTATGGTGGAAGTGTAACTTGCCAAACAAACACAACAAATGCCGACTTGGGTGTTTCGATTTTATTAGACAAAACAACGCCAAGTGTAGGCGAAACTATCAATTATACATTTAATATTACAAATAATGGTTCTGATGTTCCTTTAAATGTGCAAAATCAAATTGTGTTACCTACAGGTTTTTCAATGACTAATTTCAATGCTAATGCTGGAACTTTCAATCAAAATACAGGCATTTGGAATGTCAATTCTATTCCTGTTGGACAAACATTTAGCTTAACAATTACAGGAAAACCTACCGCAGAAGGTGTCGCTTATGGCACTTCTCAAATAATAAATTCGAGCATACAAGACAACAATAGTGCTAATAATTATTCTTCTGTTTGCTTTGCAATTCCTTTAAGATTATGCTCTGGTGCTACATATATGGCACATATTGACAAAAAATACTCCAATATTCAGTGGTATAAAAATTCAATAATGATTGCTGGAGCAACTGCCGATTCGTTGCTCATCAATAGTGCAGGAACTTATACTTTTACGTCCTCAACTCCTTGTCCACAAGGTGGTTGTTGCCCGATTATTGTAACTACTGGACAAGTAACAACTGATTTATCAGTTTCGCCCCCAACTATCACAACTTGTGGAAATTATAACTTAACAAACTTGACAGTTTCTTTGAATAATACAATTTTGACAAATAACCTGACCTATTATGCTAACCAAACTGATGCAAGTACAGGCAGCAACCCGATTGGCTCAATTGTAAACAAAAGTGGGATTTATTGGGTAAGATATAAGCCAACAGACACATGTGGTTCGATTGGTTCGGTCAATGTCGGCATCAATTCGTCGTTGGCATTTACTCAGCCTGCCCCGATTTGTGCCGCAACTTTCGACTTGTCGAATATTGCACTTTTCAATGATGGTGTGCAGGTTACAAGTGGCATAAATTACTATGCAGCCATCTATAATTCGCCAAGTAGTGTCATTATAATTCCTTTGGATAACCCTATTGTAACATCAACTGGGCTATATTATGCTACTATCAAAAACCCAAGTGGGTGCATCAGTTTAGCTTCTATCCAAGTGAAATTATTAAGTGCAAAAACACCTAATATTCAAGATACAGGAAATGTTTGCCCTGCAAATAGTGTAAATCTGATAGCTTTGCAACCAAATCCAAGCACCATTGGAAATACTTTTGAATGGCATATTAGCAATAGCCCAACATCACCTTTGCTTACAAATCCTTCGACTGCTGGCTTGGGAACTTATTATGTTTTCGAGAAAAACCCCACTGGTTGTTATAGCTTAGGCGATGAGGTAAAAGTAAGTATAAAAGATTGCTGTACAAGCCCCGATTGCTTGCCTTTTAGATTGGTGAAAGTGAAATTGAACTAATAATAAATACTACATGACAATTTTTTCAAAATCCGTGTTTCCAGAGGAATCCGTGTCATCCGTGTCCTATTTTCGACGATTTTAGCACACGGATAACACGGATTTTTTACGGATTTTAATTAAAAATAATTTCATGTAGTGTTCTAAAAATACACAAAATGCTACTTATTTTCTTATCAATAATTTTAAATCTATTTTCTTACGAAAAAAGGGGTTTTGAGCAAAAAACCTATCAAATCACTGGAAATATAAAGGATTTGAAAGCAGGGAAATGCTATTTGGGACATTATTTTACCTCAAATACCAACGTAATTTATGTTGATACTGCCCAAGTTGATGCCAGCGGAAAGTTTGAATTTAAGGCAAATAAATCTTTGCAAGAAGGGCTTTATTTTGTAGAATTTCCTTCAAAAAAACGCTTAGAGTTGGTCATTGGTGTAAAACAGGTCTTTGAATTTCAAACCCAACTTTCTCGCTTAACTGAAAGTCTTCACTTTCAGTTTTCGGAAGAAAATACAAGATATTATGCCTATTTAAACTTTGTACGCCCTCGACAGGCATTGTTACGAACTCGAATTTCTAATGAACAAAGTCAAAAGGTTCAGCAAGAATTAGCTACTTTTCAAAATACTTTTTTTCAAGAGAAAACTCCTTTTCTTGCTACAAAAATAATCGCTGCAAGTGAAACTCCTTTCACGCCCAATTTCTTACTAAAAAATGGCAAACCAGATTCGGTAAAAGTCTTTTATTACTACAAAAACCACCTTTTTGACAACATTGACCTTACCGATGAGCGATTGATTCGCACCAATTTTATAGAAAATAAAGTAAAAGAATACATCGAAAATCTGACCTACCAAGTACCAGATTCGGCAATAAAATCAGTTGATTTTTTGATGAAAAGAACTAATATAGGTGCTTTCAGGAAGTATTTTGCTTCAAAAATGCTAACTCACTATCAAAAAAACAGTTTCATTGGTGCTGAAAATGTTTACGTCCATATCATTGACAAATATTATATCAACGAGCCAAATTTATGGAACGAAAGTGCGTTGAAACAAATGACTTTGCGAGCAAATACGCTTCGCCCATTGCTACTTGGCAAAACAATTCCAAACATGGTTTTGACAGGAACTGACGGCAAAAATTATGCTTTGCATGATGTTTCAGCAAAATATACAATTCTCTATATTTATAGCCTCGACTGCCCACATTGCAAAGAACATGCACCAAAAATGTCAGCGTTTCAAACAAAAATGGCGGCAAAAGGCGTGAAAGTGTTTGCCGTTTCGGTAGAAAGAAATGAAAAAAAATGGCAGAATTTTATTGCCACCTACCACACACAAAATCTACTTAATTTGATTGATAAAAACAACACAATAGACTTCATAATACAATATGATGTACTCGAATTTCCAACAGATTTTGTCTTAGATGAACAAAAGAAAATCGTCGGAAAACATATAAATCCTGCACTTTTAGAAGGTTATTTGAAGTATTTGGAGGGAAAATAGCTTAATACTCTGTAACTCGCTTTTTCAGAGTAGCACAGGATATAATGAAAAGTATTGCAAAATTCCTTTCAAACACCTTTCACTTTAAACTTCAAAACACAAACATTTTTACCAATACGTTTGCCATTTTTTAGTCCTTGTTCGTTGGAATTTCGGTAGTGAATACCACCATAAAGGCGAGAATTTGCAGCTTCATCGGCAAACTCGTAGAAAGACTCAAAAGAGCGATCTTTAAAACCTCTTGCTGCATGAGAATTATCAGTGAAATGATAATTGAAGCCAAATAAATCTGACAAAACTTGGGCAGTTGCTCCCGACACAGAAGCGTGTCCAGAAGTATATTCGGGAAAAGGAGGCGTATCCAGCAATGGATTCCAGTTTCGGTCAATCGTGGTGCGAATGTACGAAACTGGTCGCAAAACATTGTGCATAAATTTACATTTCCAGCACGAAATAAAGGCGTCAGCACCTGCAATAGCTACTTTGCAGAATACTTCGGCAGCTTTATCTAATTTTAAATTTTCCTTTGAAATTATCTGAGAAGTTATCGAAATGGCATGTCCGGGTGGCGTAAAAGTCTTTCCTGCATCGTCAGACCAATAGCGGGCAATCAATGTTTGCTCGGCAGATAAGTTTTTCCCAACACTATATACTTCTAATGCCTGAGCATACATCACCGACGAAATGCTTGCCTCGCAACGTGGCGGAGTTGGCAATTCAAAATCACTATCACCTTTTACAAAAGGGCGATTTTTTCCCCAAAAAGGTTGTAATGGCGTTTGTTGTTCGCCTGTGGCTGTCCACACACAAGCACCTGTTGTATTTTTATAATCTTTCGGAAAATTCTTTTCGTAACCTTCATGTCCACCATCAGATTTTGAATAATCAAAAATTGCTTTGGCAATTGCTTCACCAAATTTGACGGAACGCAATGCTGTTTCTTTATCAACTTCATTCAAATATTTTTTCTCAAAAATACCTTTCAAAGAATCAATTTTAAAAAAATTTGCTTTGAAGGAATTGGCATAAAGACTTTTTATGATGCTTGCTTGGGCGGCATTTGCAACCAAAATCCAGTGATAATTTTTGTTAGATTCAGGTTTTGGAACAGTCTTAAACTCATTCAAAATCCCTGTAAGTGATTGATAGTCAGGCATTCCATTAACAACTGACTCGTAAAGTGCAAGTCCAGAATAGCCCAATGCTCGTGAGGCAACGGGCGGAGAAAAACCGTGTGTATTTGGAATTAAATATAATTGAAGATTATACCAAGATGTGGCAACTTCGCTCGAAAATTCTTTAGTTTGACGTTGAGCAAGTACATTTTGACAAAACAAAATACCAAAACAGACGGTCAGGAAAATCGTCTTTTGAGTTTTTGGAAATATGTTTTTGACAAGAAACATGAATCAAATATAATAATTCTTTGTAAATAAAAAAAGTTTTCACCCAAGTTCGCCTTCACCACTGACGGTGCTTTCAAGGGCGACCGTCAGGGTTGGGCAGAGCTTAAACAAAAACAAATTAAGAAATCATCGTGTATAAAATTTTTAGCTTTGCAGATTTGAGATATGAGATATGAGATTCGGGATAAGAGAAAAATTTATTTTTCTTTATACACTCTTAACTCATTACACTCTTAACTCATAGTTCTACTTAGTAAACTTCAATTTCAATATATTTTTGGCAATGTCCTTGCCGTTTTTCTGACCATTTTCATTGCCTTGTCTGTAGTGGATTCCACCATAAAGGCGTGAAATCGTTGCTTCGTTGGCATATTCATAAAATGATTTGAAAGTTCTGTCAGGAAATTTTCCAGTATGTGTATTATCTGTAAATGCGTAATTATCACCAAAAATAGTTGTTAGCATTTCGGCGGCAGCACCTGAGCCAGATGAATGTCCAGAAGTATATTCAGGAAAAGGGGGCGTACCAATAAATGGAGTCCAAGTTGGGTCAATCGCTTGACGAATATAAGTTTGTGGACGCATTAAATTATAGATAAATTTACAACGCCAGCAAGACACAAACGCATCATTTACTGCCATACCTACTTTGGCATAAACTTCGGCCACTTTGTCTAATTTGGCTTTTTCTTTCTTCAAAACAATATTGGCAATATTGAAATGATGTCCCGGTGGCGTAAGGGTACTTCCGCCATCTGCCCAAAAACTTGCAATTGCTTTTTGTTCGGTTGTCAGTGCTTTTTTTACATCATAAACTTCTTTGGCTAATTTAAACATTTCTGAAGTTTCTTTGAACGAGAAAGTGAATGGAGCAACAGGATTTGTGGTCATATTTAATGACGAAAAAGTGCGATTTTTGCCCCAATAAGGTAATAATGGTATTTTGGCCGTAGCACTTGTAGGTTCCCAAAAACCGATTCCAACGGGTAATTTATAATCAGATGGAAAGTTATTATTCCAGCCATCATGTCCACCGTCAGTTTTTGAATATTCCCAAATAGATTTGGCAATGTCAGCTCCAAAAGTAATCGAACGGTCAGTAATTGCCTGATTATCAGTATCTCTTTTTAGCACACTTTCGATATTTCGGCGGAGCGAATCAATGGCAGATTTATTGGCATCGTTGGTGGTTTTATACATCTCAATTATCAATGTTGAAAGAGCAGCATTTGCAGCCAAACCCCAGCTATATTCTTTAGTCAAATCGGGTTTTGGCAAAGTTGTCAAACCATTTATTTGCCCTGCCAAAGATTGGTTATTTTTCATGCCATAAACTATACTTTCATATAAAGCCAAACTTGTGTAGCCTAATGTACGTGCCGCAACGGGCGGAGCATAACCGGGAGTAGATTTGATTAATTTCAATTGCATATCAGTCCACTGTGTAGCAATATTTGCATCAAACGTGCTTGCATCTTTTGAAACAAGCACAGGGTCTGTAGTTTCAACTGATTTATCCTTACAGGAAGTAAACAAAGTCCCAATTACCAAAACTATAAGTAAGGGACGAAACAGAATGTTGAATTTCTTAGAAAAGAAAATTGTAGAGTAATTACTCATAACCGTATATGTTAAAACATGACTTTTTAGATTCCTCATTAGATAAGTATTGTATCTACAAAAATCTTGCCAAAGCAAAAAGATGAGGGTAACTTTTTAATCACTATAACTATTTGATTATAAGCACTTTATGAACGATTATATCCGTTGGAAAAGTTTTATCAAAAATCGTGCTAATTTTATTAACCCCTCCCTACCCTCCCCAAAAGGGAAGACTCTGGCTCTTTTTTACATCATTTCAAACTCACCAGACTGATGTCGTTGAGCCATTTCAACATAATGCAAAGCTCCCATTTCAATCATTTGGGCGTGTTCGGGAGAAATTTGCTTGACAATTTTTGCAGGAACACCCAATACCATGGAATAGTCAGGAATTTCCATACCTTCGGTTACCAATGCACAAGCTCCAATGACACAATATTTGCCAATTTTGGCACGATTCAGAATCGTTGCTCGCATACCTATAAGCGTACAATTGCCTACCATTGCCCCATGAACAATCGCTCCATGACCGACCGTTACATCATCACCAATAATAGTTGGCTCGCCATAATCGGCATGAAGAATAGCTCCATCCTGAATATTTGTGCGTTTCCCAATAATTATTTCCTCCACATCAGCACGAATGACTGCTCCATACCAAACTGAAGAGTCCTCCCCAAGTGTAACTTTACCGACAACTGTGGCATTTTGAGCAATGAAATTGGGCATTTTGAGTTGAATTAAGTTGAAATATCAAAAATACTTGTTTTTTTTTATTGAGAAGAAATTTAAACTTATTTCTTTTGCCTACAAATACGCACAAATTCGTCTATTACTACTCGTTGAAAATATATTTTGACGTTTTTGTGTTATTCTTGTCTTTTGTTTTTTTAACATTGCATTAAATTTAGTAGTTTTCTCAAAAAACAATTTTCACAAACACCTTATAATCAATGACTTACGATTTTGACGAACTAATTGACCGCACCAATACTGACAGTTTTAAATGGGACAAATACAAAGACCGAGATATTATTCCACTTTGGGTTGCCGACATGGATTTCAAGGCAGCACCACAAATTTTGAAAGCTTTAGAAAATGTAACTAAGCAAGGAGTGATAGGCTATTGGCACACACCAGATGAATTGGTAAATGTTGTAATAAAACGACTTAAAGAACGCCATAACTGGGAAATAAAAAAAGAATGGCTTATTTGGCTACCAGGACTCGTGCCGGGGCTCACACTTTCTTGCTTTTGTGTGGGTAATGACGGTGATGAAATAATGACAACCGTACCTGTTTATGGACCTTTTATGAGAGCTCCAATTGCTGCCAAAAAGAAACTCATAAAGGTACAAATGAAGTTAGAAAATGAGCGTTGGACACTCGATTTTGATGCTATAAGGGCAGCTATTACACCTCGTACAAAAATGTTTATGCTGTGCAATCCGTATAACCCTGCGGGAACGGTTTTTACTAAAAATGAACTTCAAACTTTGGTAGATATTTGCGTTGAACATAACATCATAATCTGTTCGGACGAAATTCATTGCGACTTGATTTTGGACGAAACAAAAAAACATATCACTACAGCAACTTTGAGTCAAAGTGCTGAATATCAAACGATTACGTTACTTTCTCCGAGTAAAACTTTCAATATTGCAGGTTTGGGATGTTCCTTTGCTGTTATTCCAAATGATGAAATTCGTACAAAATTTGCTACACTTCGCTCCATTTTAGAACCCGAAGTTTCGGCTTTTGCTTACCAAGCTGCACTTGCCGCTTACCGAGATGGCGATGAGTGGCACAAGCAATTATTAAGCTATTTACGCAAGAATCATGACTTTGTTTTGCAGGAAATGAACGCTTTTCAAGGCTTCAAAATGCAACCTTTGGAAGCGACCTATTTGGCGTGGATTGACATTCGTGAATCGGGTATTGAAAACATTACAGAGTTGCTGGAAAATGCAGGAGTTGGTATATCCGAAGGAGGTATGTATTTTGACGGAAAAGGGTTCATTCGACTGAATTTTGGTACGCAAATGCGACGTTTGGAAGCTGCTATTTGGCGAATGAGAAAAGTGCTGAATTAGCATAGAATATAGAGTTAAGAATGACGAATTTATGGTTCGTAGTAAGTGCTGAACGAAGGATTCTATTTTGAGTTTTGGAACCCTGATAACGCTGATGTTCCAACCGCAACGGCGGACCGTGCTGATTTAAACGGATTTTAAAAAAAACAGCGAAAATCAGCGTTACTTGTATCAGTTTTATCAGCGTTCCAATTCTTTCGCACAGCATTTGTTTATAGTAAAGTATTTTTATTAAAAACTTCAACAATTTGCAACAAAACCTAACAATATTTCAACACTTTTCATCAACATTCAACCTAAAAACCTTATGGAATCTATTTTTCAATTCTTTGGAAATATCGCTTGGTGGGGATATATCCTAATTTTTCTTGCAGTCGTTGCCATTCGTGATATTCTTCAAAAATCACATACTGTGCAGCATAATTTTCCTATTTTTGGGCATTTACGCTACTTTATTGAAAGTATTGGTCCCGAATTCCGACAATATATTGTAGCCAATAATCGTGAAGAATTGCCTTTCAATCGCCGCCAACGCTCATGGATTTATGCTTCCTCGAAAAAGGAAAATAATTTTCAAGGTTTCGGTACTGACCAAGACATTTATAGTGCAGGCTATAATTTTATAAAACCCGCCATGTTACCCTATAAATTACCAAAAGAACACCCAAATACTACAAATCCTTATATTTGCCCATCTGCAAAAGTCATTGGCGAATTTCACAATCGAAAGCACCCTTATCTGCCAAAATCTGTCGTAAATATTTCGGGCATGAGCTATGGTTCGTTGTCGGCGGCAGCTGTAGATTCTATGAATAAAGGTGCTACAAAATTTGGTTGTTATCATAATACAGGCGAGGGTGGGCTTTCAAATTATCATAAAAATGGTTCTGATGTTGTCCTAAATATTGGCACGGCTTACTTCGGAATCAGAGACGATAATGGCAATTTTGTTTTGGATAAACTGGTAAAACTTTGCCAAGAAAATCCTTGTATAAAAATGATTGAATTGAAACTTTCGCAAGGAGCAAAACCGGGTAAAGGGGGTGTTTTGCCAGCCTCAAAACTAACCAAAGAATTGGCAGAAATTCGCCACGTTCCAATGGGAAAAGATGTCATTTCTCCTGCCTCTCATAGTGCCTTTTCTAACATCAAAGAAATGGTTGATTTTATCGAAAAAATGGCTCTTGCAACAGGTTTGCCTGTAGGCATAAAATCGGCAGTTGGAAAATTAGAGATGTGGGAAGAATTGGCAGATTTGATGAAAAAGACAGCAAAAGGGCCTGATTTTATAACAATTGATGGCGGAGAAGGTGGTACAGGTGCTGCTCCACCAAGTTTTGCCGACCACGTTTCATTGCCTTTTGTCTATGCTTTTTCTGCTATTTATCGCATCTTTCAAAAGCGAGATTTGAATGAAAAAATCACCTTCGTTGGCTCTGGAAAACTGGGACTTCCTGATACTGCAATTATGGCTTTTTCGATGGGCGTTGATGTCATAAATATTGGTCGAGAATCTATGCTTTCGATTGGCTGTATTCAGGCACAAATCTGTCACACAAATCGTTGTCCGAGTGGTGTGGCTACACAAAATAAATGGCTGCAAGGAGGTATTGACCCTGCCCTGAAAAGTGAACGTTTTTATAATTATGTAAAAACTTTGACGAAAGAAATTTTGGAGATTTGCCATGCTTGTGGCTATGAGCATCCATGCCAGTTTATGATGGACGACGTGGACGTGGCGATGGGAGATAATAACCGCACACAGTCGCTTCGCACCAACTACCAATATCAGAAAACACCTGTGGTTTTTGAAGGAACAAAAAAACTTTTAGAAAACCAGTATTTGGGTGGCAAGGGGAGTTGAGTTTACCTCAAAAACTTAGTCAAAATCAGCCAAGAGTTTTTCATTGCACCATTGAGTTCGGGTGAAATTTTGCTCCAATAAATAATAATACCATAAAGCAAAGTTAGAGCTATTGAGCGATAAGCAATATCACCAACTCTCATAAAAACGCTGCCATCAACACTTGGTAAATACCTGATAATCAAGCCAATAGCGGCAGAAATCATAACAATTTTGACTAAATCAAAAGTGAAAGGTTGCATGCCAAGTTTCCACCAAACGATGATGTAACGCACCAAATTAAAATAAATAGTAGCCACAGCAAGTGCGATTGCTGCTCCATACATTCCGTAAATTGGAATTAAAATTAGGTTGAGCAAAACCGTAATTACAATCAAACTTATGATGATATAAGTATCATAAAAATAGTATTTTGATAAAGATAAAATGATACTGTTTATGCCCGTTGCTAAGTCAAATAATTTTCCTAAACAAATAATAATCACTACCCATTTTCCTGCAGCATATTCGGGTTTTAGAAAGAGAAATAGATTATCAATATTCAAGCAAATGCCAAGAAAAATCCAGCAACCGACAATTAATGAGGTATTACAACTTTTTCGGTAAATCGTATTTATTTTATTAAAATCATTTACTGCAAAAGCATCAGAAATGAGAGGTTGAGCAGCTTTATTGAGTGCTATTAGCGACATTCCCATTACACTTCCAAAAAATGCAGCAGTATTATAAACACCAGTTTCGCCTAAAGTAGTAAATTTGGCAAGCATAAATTTATCAATATAAACAATTATCATTGATGAAAAACCAGTAAGAATTGTGAGGAAACTATACCAAGCAAATTGGCGACTAAAGGTAGGTGTTAATATTGAGAAGTTAGGTTTCAGCGAAAAACCTTCTAATTTGGTCACTTTCCAAAACATTGGCACAATATAAAGTGAAAAAGCCAATGCCCATATATATATGAACTGATGGAAATCTACCAATCGAAAAACAATCAATAATAGAGAAATCAGTACAAGTGTTTTTTGTAAAAACTGAGACAAAAATGTCCCTGTAACAGTATCGTAGAGGTTTTTGGCGTAATTATCTAATAAATTGAAAAATAATGTAGCAAATGTAAGCGGTAATAAAAGATAAAAATTATCGGCAAAAAGTAGTGAATTTTCTCGGTTACTAACGAGGTAATCTTTCAAAAAAAGTAAGCCTATTATTGTAAGTAAAAAACCAACAAAACAAGTGGCAATTCCAAGAAATAAGAAGCCATTATGTCCATTTTTAGTATCTCTAAATTGTGGAAAAAACCGACTGCCAGCGGCATTAAAACCCAAAGAAGAAATCTGGACTAAAACATACATATAAGCAAGCAAAACTGCCAAAAGCCCATTTTCGGCTGGTTCGAGATATTTTCCAATCAAAAAGAACTGAGATACAAAACCAATCAAAACCCCTCCATAAGAGTAAATGGTACTCAAAAATGCTTGTTTTTTAATGAGGTTCATTGTGAGATTTTTATACTTTCCAACTCACTTTTTTGTCTTAAATGATGTCGGTAGTGCATTTCGTGCAGGAAGAACCACTCTTTAGCATCGAGCCAACCCATAGCTAATTGAAGAGCCTTGTAGCTGCCATCATCTTGAGTTACTGCTTCGATAAGTTTTTTTGAATCAACCAAAATTTTATCCAAAATCGGTCGATATTCCTGCCTTGTTTTTGCCACAGGCTCAGGTCCACGAAGTCCTTCTGGAATTTTTATTTTTACAGGCGGAAAACTACCTTTTATAAAAAGTTTTTCGCCAAACTCATTTTTTTCGCCCCCTTCTTGTCCTTTGCGTTTTTCTAAACAACGAACACAATTTGCCAAGAAAAAGTAATTTGACGTAACAGTCAAATGCTCGTACATTTGTCCAAGCGACCAAGTTTCTTCACTGTGTTTGAAGAAAAATTGTTCGTCAGAATAGTCATCAAGGCTGCTAATGTATTGATTAACAGCACTTTCCAGCTTTGGGTAAACTTCAGTAGTAAGCCCCGAAGCGTCGGTCGCCCTAACCCCCAATGGGGGAACTATTGGATTATTCTCTTTATTATTCATAGGTTTTAAAAAACTCCCCCATCGGGGGCAGGGGGGCTGTACATTTTTTCGTAATACTTCGTATAATCGCCACTTGTTACATTTTGTAGCCATGTTTTGTTTGCCAAATACCATTCAACAGTTTGCGTAAGTCCCTCTTCAAATTGGAGTGAAGGTTTCCAACCGAGTTCGTTCATTAGTTTTGAAGCATCAATGGCATAACGTAAATCATGCCCTGCACGGTCGGTTACATAATGAATCAGTTTTACAGAAGTTCCTTCGGGACGACCTAATTTTTCGTCCATTATTTTGCACAAAAGATGTACTAAATCAAGGTTTTTCCACTCATTAAAACCTCCGATATTATATGTTTCACCGTTTTTGCCTTGATGATAAATGACATCAATGGCTCGAGCGTGGTCTTTCACAAAAAGCCAATCACGCACATTTTCGCCTTTGCCATAAACTGGTAGTGGAAAATTGTGCATGATATTATTTATCATCAACGGAATCAATTTTTCAGGAAAATGATTTGGTCCATAATTATTCGAGCAATTGGAAATAACAACGGGCATTTTATAAGTATTATGATATGCTCTCACAAAATGGTCGGAGGAAGCCTTCGATGCAGAATAAGGCGAGCGAGGGTCGTAGCTTGTAGTTTCCAAGAAAAACTCATCGGGATTATGCAATTCTCCATAAACTTCGTCGGTCGAAACATGGTAAAAAAGGTGATTTGCCATGTCGTTCTTCCATGCAGTTTTAGCTGCGTTGAGCAAGTTTGCTGTGCCTATTACATTGGTCATTACAAATGCCATCGGGTCGGTAATTGACCTATCTACGTGCGACTCTGCCGCCAAGTGAATGACTCCGTCAAATTGGTACTTTTCAAACAAATTATTGATAAAATCAGCATCAGTTATATCGCCATGCTCAAAGGTGTAATTAGGCAATGAATCAATATCTGAAAGGTTTTCAAGATTACCTGCATAAGTCAGTTTGTCGAGGTTAACTATCTGATAGTTAGGGTATTGTGTAACAAAAAGGCGAACAACATGAGAGCCAATAAAGCCTGCTCCGCCTGAAATAAGTATAGTTTGTTGTGATTTCATTTTTTATTTTTCTATGTTATTTTACTTTAAAAAATCTCCATCAATGATTAATAATTTTACACTTTTTTTTGAAATTGAGCGATGAGAACTCAAATTATCTGACACAATATATGTCATTCCTTTAGTCAATAAAAACTCCTTACCATTGTCGAGTTCGCTAATAAATTCACCCTCTAAACAATGGACAATATGTCCTTTTTGGCACCAATGGTCTGCCAAATATCCTTCCGAATATTCTACAATTCTTACTCTAAGTCCTTCAAATTGAGTTGTTCGCCAAAATGAAGTTCCAGACTCTCCTTTGTGTTCAATTTTCTCAATTTCTGCCCAATTGATAGTTTGAAAAGGTATTTTATTTATCATGATTAATTTATTACTTCTCTAAATCTGATGATAAAATTGCATATTCAAAATTGTCTGACCAACCAGATTTTAATGGTAGGTTTTGTCTTTTTCTTCCTTCCAAAGTCATTCCCACTTTTTCTAAAACACGAATCGAGCCAATGTTTTTTATGGCACACCCCGCCCCTATTCGGTGAAGTTTTAGTTCATTAAATCCAAAATCTATTATTATTTTTAAGGCTTCGGTTGCAAATCCTTTGTTCCAAAAATCGGTATGCAATTTATACCAAACTTCTGCATTTTTATACTTTTCTTTGCCCAAATTTAGTGCAATTAAACCAATAAATTCTGTCTGAAATGTTATTGAAAAAGTAAAAATTCGGTTATTTTCTTTCTCATTTTCAGCAATCCATTCTTCAATTATTGCTTGTGTTTGTTCAATGTTTTCAGGAATCCCCAAAGCATTAAATTCGTCTGTTTCGGGCAAAGAATGTAATTGATGAATTTCTTCCAAATCAGAAAAATTGATTGGTTTTAAAGTTAATCTTTCTGATTTTAAGTGGGCTTGGTTCATTTTTCCTTCAAAACGGCATTTCAGCCATCAATTTTTTCTCCCAACGCCAAGCATCTTGCAGGCTTTCTTCCAAAGTTTTTTCAACTTTCCAACCCATGAGTTTTTCAGCTTTTTCTACACTTCCATAAATTTTCTCAACATCTCCTGCACGTCTTGGAGCTAATTCATAATTGAGTTTTAGCTTATTTACTTTCTCAAAAGTAGTAATAATTTCCAAGACAGTATTGCCAGTTCCTGTGCCAATATTGAAAACATTATAATAGTTATCTATCTGACTATCAAGTAGTTGCAATGCTGAAACGTGTGCTTTTGCCAAATCAACCACATGAATAAAATCTCTTACATTTGTGCCATCGGGCGTATTATAATCACTTCCAAAAACCATCAATTTCTTTCTGATTCCTGCGGCGGTTTGGGTAATAAAAGGAACTAAATTGCTCGGTACACCATTTGGTAATTCGCCAATTTCGGCAGAAGGATGAGCTCCAATCGGATTGAAATATCTCAATGAAATTATCTTCAAAGCATTGCCCGCAGTGATGGTATCTCGCAAAATATCTTCACACATCGTTTTGGTATTTCCATAAGGCGAAGTGGCAGGTTTGCGAGGCGTATCTTCTGTTACAGGAATTTCGTCGGGCTGGCCATAAACGGTGCAAGATGATGAAAAAACTAAGTTTTTGATGCCTAACTTCAACATTACTCTCAGCACCGTGAGTGTCGAACCGATGTTGTTTTCATAATATTTCAAAGGGTTTTCAACAGATTCACCAACGGCTTTATGTGCCGCAAAATGAATAATCCCTTCAATATTTTCTTTTTTGCAGATTTTTTCTAAAATTTTAGCATCATTACAATCTTCATCGTAGCATTTTATAGACTTTTTTACTATTTTTCGGAGTCCTATTAATACTGATTTATTTGAATTATTGAAATTATCAATGATAATTGGTTCGTGTCCAACGTTTATTAATTCAACAACTGTATGCGAACCTATGAAACCTGCACCGCCTGTTACTAAAATTTTCATAAAAAAATGTTGGTTTTTTTTACAAAAGTATGAATTTAGTGGCGGAATTGGAAGGCGTTGAGTTCTGAGTTCTGAGTTCTGAGTTCTGAGTTCTGAGTTTAACTTATTTAAATCACTGATTATCAATGAGTTAATAGGAATCATTGGATTTTATTTATTATAAAAAAACCGAATTTATTCGGGTACTTAAAAGTAAAAATCCTTTGATTAATATAGCTGCCGATTTTAATCGGCAAATTTTAAACCATTATTTTAGAAAAATAGCTACTAAAAAAAATGAATGAGTCAGAAATAAAAGCCTTAGTAACGCTTCTTGACGATGATGATAGTGAAGTGGTTCAGCATGTTGAAAAACATTTACGAACACTTGGTGGGACAGTTATCCCGCTATTGGAAGACCATTGGCAAGAAAATGCATTGAACCCTGATTTGCAGAAAAAAATCGAAGATTTGATTCACGATTTGCAATATACTTTGGTCATTGAACGCTTAGTGGCATGGAAAAACAGCGGACATGAAGACCTCCTCGAAGGTATGTGGATAGTGGCAACCTATCAATATCCTGACCTAAATATCGAAAAAATCAAAGAATATATAAATGATATGTATTTTGATGTGTGGTTGGAGTTTAGAGATGATATGCACCCCCACGATCACGTGCGAATTTTGAACCAAGTTTTTTTTGATAAATGGAAGTTTATGCCCAATACAAAAAACTTTCATTTAGCGGCCAATTCTATGATTAACCAAGTTTTTGATTCCAAAAAAGGCAACCCGATTTCTTTGTGCGTCATTTATTTATTAGTAGCAAAACGTCTTGGAATGCCCATCAGTGGCGTAAACCTGCCAAGTTTGTTTGTACTTACCTACAAAACACCCCAATTGCAATTTTATATCAACATCTTTAATCGAGGCTTGATTTTCTCAAAAGTTGATATCGGAAATTACATCAAACAAATGCAATTACAGCCACAAGATACTTTTTATCAGCCTTGCACAAACCTTGATATTGTGAGTAGGGTTTTGCGAAATTTAGTTGTTGCCTTCGAAAAAGTGGCAGATATTGAGAGAGCAAAAGAAGTTGATAGGATTTTGAGAGCGATAGAATGAATGACGATTGTAGCAAACGACGTTCCGCAATGACCAATACAGAATAAAAAAGTTAATTGATAATTGTTTCATTGACAAGCTACCACAAGCACATATTCTGCGATATTTTCTATAAAAATGCTGTATTCTTCATCAATTTCGTTGATTTTTAATCTTCCTATTATTTTTGAAGCTCCTTTTTGAAAGGGTGAAATAAAGAGGTTTTCTCTGAAATCGACACTTCGTTTGCCATAAAGTTTATACAAGGCTTCTTTTGCAGACCAATAAATACACAGTTTTTCTAAATCATCATTAGCATCTTTCACTTCATTTTCTGACATCATTCTGTTGGCAATTTTGCGTAATTTTTCTGAAGGCTTTTCCATGTCAATTCCTAATGCTTGCATGGGGTGCATAACAACAGCAACATAATCAATTGTATGTGTCAATGACATCTGCCAATTAGTACCAACTAAATATGGTTTTCCAAATTCGTCTTTCTTTATTCCAAAATATTTTATATCAAGAAAATCTGTTAAGAACTTGATAGTCAGACGACTACAAAAGAACTCTACTTGTTTCTGTGGGTGATGAATGTTTGCCAACTCTGCATCTGTCAATATCTCAGAAGGTAACATCGACTGCAATTCATCATGCGATTCGGTGATTTGCCAAACTGCCAAATGAGTACCACTTGTGTATTTTTTTTGTAGAATTATGGGCATAAAATCAATGTGCTAATGTGCTGATGTGCCGATATGCCGATTATTGCAGCGAACCGATATTGAATTTACAGTGAATTGCAAAGGTAGTTATTCTAAATTAATTTCTATACCTACAAATATCAACCATTTATATGAACATATTCCCATTCATCATTATTTATAACAGAACATGGTACTATGTATTGCAAAGTATATTGTATAATAATATATTTACGTCAAAATTATTTATTGCGGCAAAATCATGAAGGTGAAAACAGTATTTTGGTTCGGAATATTAGGCGTGATATTCTTTGTATTTTCTATAATTTTGGCTGGATATTTATTGCCAAATTATAGCCATATTTCGCAATTAATTAGCGAATCTTATGCCACTGGGACTACTTATGGAGTTCAATTGAGGTATTTTGGTTTTCTTCCAAGTGGTATTTTCATAGCAATTTTTGCATTTTCAGCAATAAAAGTTTTGCGTAAATCAAGCCTATCAAAAATTGGCTTTCTTAGCATTGGTATTTTCTACGGACTCGCCACCGTTTTGGTGAGTATTTTTCCTTGCGATGCTGGTTGTGAGTCGGAAATTGCTACTCAAAGTATTGCACAATTCATTCATAATTCGATTGGATTTCTCACTTATACCATTGTACCTGTTTGTGTCATTTTGCTTGGATTTTCAGCAAAAAAGTGGAAAAGTGGCACTTATATTTCATATTTTGGTATTTTTTGTGGAATAATTTCTATCCTATTTGTTGGTATTTTATCAAATGATTTACATTCAGATTTTGCAGGATTGTATCAAAGAATTATTGAAGGTTCTATTCTTATTTGGATACTTGGTTTGAGTTTTTATTTAAGAAAACAATAATATTTTCAACTTTTTAAACAAAAAAAACTATGAAAAAGACAAACCTTATGCTCGCAATTATCCTTTTATCAGCCATTGCTGTTTTTCCTTTTTTGAAAAAGGAAATCAATCACGAAAACATAAATATTACCATTTCGGAAAATGAAAAAGAACTCAGTATTTTGGCAAAATTTCCAGATGACAAAACCCGAAAAGTGCAAAAACTCCTTGACAATCAATTGAATCAAGCTATTTTTACAAATGCTGAATTTGATGCAACTGTAACTTTGGACGGCAAATCGAGTTTCTACATTAAATCAACAATAGGAAGATTAAAAATTGAATTTGACAAAAGAAAAAACACGACAGAATCATATAGGAATATGAAGCAATTGGGCGAAGAATTGAAAGGAGTTCTGACAGATAAAAAGTAGTTTAATTAATGGAATCAATTGCTTATTTTTGTAGAAATAGTATTCAAAAATAAACAAATGAAGCAATTAATAATTTTGGTTTCGATACTTTTTTCGGTCAATTGTTATGCACAAAGTGCTGATTATCAACCTGATTTCAAAAAACCAAAGAAAATAAAGGGTATGAAATTGGTTTGGCAAGATGAATTTAATGCCGATGGAAAGCCTAATGCCAATTTCTGGAAACATGAAAACGGCTTTGTCAGAAACAACGAATTGCAATGGTATCAACCAGATAATGTTATTTGCAAAAATGGATTGCTGCTTTTTGATGCACAAAGAGTTAATACACCCAACCCAAATTTTGTTGGTTTCGACTCCGCTCAACCAACAAAAAACACTCAAAATTGGAAAACCAGTAGGGAATACATCACTTTTACTTCGTCGAGTATCCAAACGCGTGGCATGAAAGAATGGCTTTTTGGTACATTTATTATTCGGGCAAAAATTGATACAACATTAGGTTCTTGGCCCGCCATTTGGACTTTGGGAAGCAACGGTCGCTGGCCACAAAACGGCGAAATCGACATAATGGAATTTTATAGAGTTAAGTCTACACCAACTATTTTAGCCAATTTTTGTTGGGGTTCTGCCACAAAATCTAATGGCACTTGGGACGATGCCAAAATAGCATTAAGCCATTTCACCGAAAAAAATAAAGATTGGCTAAATCAATTTCATATTTGGCGAATGGATTGGAACGAAAAAGCTATCAAAATCTTCTTAGATGATGAGTTGATAAATGAAGTAAATCTTTCTGAAACACTAAATCCCGATGGAAAAAATCCTTTTATGCAACCACATTACCTTTTATTGAATCTTGCTATTGGCGGCAATAATGGCGGCGAGCCTTGTTCTACTACTCAGTCAATAAAATATGAAGTTGATTATGTGAGGGTTTATCAGAAAAAGAATCAATAATAGTTCTAAGAAAAACTTTCCAAAACATCTTTATAAGCCCTTCCTATAGGAATCGAAATGCCATTCACTTCAACATTTTCGGCAGTATATGATTCAATTTTTTCCAAAGAAATAATAAAAGAACGATGAATTCTTTTGAATAATTTTGTGGGCAAAAGAGTTTCAATTTCGTGCGTACTCATTTTTGTAATCAGCTCTTTTTTCGTAGTAATGATTTTGATATATTCTTTCTGACTTTCAATATAAACAATTTCTGAAAACATGAGTTTTACATTTTTTTTCTGAATATTTATAAAAACAAAATCTCGTTTTTCCTCGCTTTCAATTTTATCTTTTTGAGCCAATTTTACTTTATTTACAGCCATCAAAAAACGCTCAAAATCGTAAGGTTTTAGCAAATAATCTGTTACATTCAACTCAAAACCTTCTACTGCATATTGATGATAAGCCGTCGTAATAATTACCGCAGGAGGGTTTGCAAGGGTTTTCAAAAAAGCCATTCCTTTAAGTTTTGGTAAATGAATATCCAAAAAAATAAGGTCAATTTCATTCGTTCGCAAGTAGTCAGTTGCCAAAATTGCATCTCTAAAAGTGCCTTTTAATAGCAAAAAAGGCATGTCTGAAATGTATTCGGCCAAAATCTTTACTGCCAAAGGTTCATCTTCAATAATAATACATGTGAGTTTAGGCATGGCTTGCAAGATTTATATTTAAGGTTGCAACAAACACCGATTCACTTTGTTGAACAGACAAATCATGGTCAGAATAGAGTAATTCCAATTGTCTTCTCAAATTTGAAAGCCCAATATTTTCTTTCATTTCTATAAGATTTGTTTCGGTTGAATTTCGTACAACAAATTTTAAAAGTCGTTGATTTACTGACAAATGAATATCGATAAAAGGTTGATTTCGAGTTTCAGAAACACCATGTTTAAAGGCATTTTCTACTAACGGAATGAGTAAAAGTGGCGGTAAGGCTTGCTTCATATCTTCAATGTCATAGTTAAAATTGATGTTTAAAGTATCATCATAACGTAGTTTTTCGAGAGCAATATAATCATCAATAATCTTCAATTCGTCTTCAATGGCAATATATTCTCCGCCAGTTTCATAAAGCATAAAACGCAAAATTTTAGAAAGCCGTAAAATGGATTCTGGTGCCAAATCTGACTTATCTCTTGCCAATGAATAAATATTGTTGAGCGTATTGAACAAAAAATGAGGATTTGTTTGAGATTTCAAGTAATTCAGTTCAGCTTCTTGTTTTTCAATTCGCAATTTTTGGGCAATTTCTTTCAAATTCTGATACGTAAAATAATGCTTTAATATTCCAAAAAAGAAAACAGCACCAACACTTTTAGGGAAATAATTAGAAAGAGCGTCTTGAGTAGATTTGAATGTTTTTAGGGAGGAATAAATATTCATTCCTTTACCTATCAATATCCAAGCATAAAAACCCAAAGTAAATAAAAACAAGTAACCAAAAAACAGGAAAGGCGTTACAAGAATTCTTTTCCAAGTAAGTTTTAGAAAAGGAATGGTGTATTCAAAAAGTAAAAAGATGACAAAAAACAAGTAAAAAAGCTGCCAAACTTCATTAATTGCTTGTTTTAGGAATGTTTCGGGGCTGCGTACCAAATCACCAAAAAGGTTTAGCAACAAAAAAGCAAGAGCTATTTTTAGGTAAAATCTTATTCGGTCTTTATTGAATTTTGTCTTTGTCATAATAAAATTCCAAAAGTTTTGGAAGCAACAAATTACGTCAAAAAGCAATTCATAAAAAAACACCAACATTGTAATTTGCCTTAAAAAAGCAATTTTTTGTTTACCAAGAAATCACTTTGATTGACGATTTTCTGTTGTTCGTTTACCAATTTTTGTTGTCTATTGATGTAGGCTTTTTTGCAAGTTTTTCTTCAATAATTTTGTAGAAAAAAAACTCAAATATGAAAAAGAAAACTTACATTTTTGTAGCCTTAACATTAATGGCTACTCAACTCTACGGCCAGCAAGAATCCAATGCAGGCAACTGGAAAACATGGTTTATTCCATCTGGCAAAGCCTTTCTCTTACCTCCACCACCATCATCAAAAGACGAAATTTCAGAGATAATTTCAAAGCAAAAAACGATGAAAGTTACTGATTATCAACAAATTACATACTGGAATGCAGGTGCAAGCAGCTACCGCTGGCACGACATGATGTGGGAACTTTGGATGGACGGCTCAAGCGATGGACCTCTTGCAAATATGCTACTCAATGTTGCCATTTATGATGCCACGATTGCCGCTTGGGATACAAAATATGCTTATAATCGCCCTCGTCCTTTTGGAATAGATAAAAGAATAAAAACTTTTGCAATAAAGCCCGAAAGCCCTTCGTATCCTTGTGAATATTCGGTGGCAGCAGGTGCAGCGGCTACAATTATTGCACATTTTTACCCAAAACTGGCAGATTCTGTTAATCGCATGGCTGAGCGAGTGATGGCTTCACGCATAGCCGCAGGTGTTGCTTTTCCGAGTGATACAAAAGCGGGTTTTGAAATGGGGAAAAAGATTGCTTTGGCTGAAATCGAAGCGACTAAAAACTATATTACTAAAAAAACTTGGGACGGGAAAACACCCGAAGGTTCTAATTTTTGGAAAGGAAAATATGCGGCTTATCCAATGGCAAAATTCAATAAAACTGTTGTTTTAGACAGCAGTAGCCAATTTCGCCCTATTCCGCCACCTGATTTTACAAAAGATATGGAAGAATTGAAAAATTTCAAGCGTACTTTTCGCTCAAATTCAAATGCTTTTTATTATGCCAATGACACCGAAGATGTTTTGAGTAAAAAGATTTTCGAGTATAATTTTCACCTAAATCCGCCACGTTCAGCACGCATTTATGCCATTGCCGCCATCGGAATTTATGACAGTTTTACTGCCTGTTGGGACGCAAAATATACTTATTGGGGCATCAGACCTGATCAATTTGACCCAACATATCAACCACTTTTACCAACGCCACCATTCCCAGGTTATCCTTCTGGTCATGCGGCAGTTGGAGGTGTAAATAGTGTAATATATTCGTATTTTTTCCCACAAGAAAAAGCCTATTTCGAGAAAAGAGGCAAAGATGGGGCCGAATCTCGTTTTCATGCGGGCATTCATTTTCGTACTGATAATGAGGTTGGTTTGCAATTGGGCAGAAAAGTTGCCGAAGCTATCATTAAGAAAGTAAAAACTGATGGGGCTGATGAGTAGGATTTTTTTAGAAAAAACATTTTTATACCTAATGATATATATAAACGCTGAAAGCGTTAAACTTGAATAGCCCCGAATGAAATTCGGGGAGAAAATTAGATAGGAAACCTCTAACCCCGAAGCGGGTTGAACAGCCAATGTTAAACCCCCTTCGGGGTTGAGACTATTTTTCGCAATGATTCCCCCGCATTTCATTCGAGGCTATTCAAATTTAAGCCCTTTGGGCTTAGATGAATAACATAAGTTTATAATATTGAAAGCTCGCAAAAATTGCGGGCTTTTTGCTTTTTATTAAATCCTGAAATTCACATTTGCTTTTTTGTTCTTTGTTTAAATATTACATTTACAAAAAATAAGCATTTCATCAATTCAAAAACCATAAATATTCATGAAAAAACATCTCATAATAACATTTATCTTGCTAATTATCAGCCATTTAGCTTTTTCTCAAGAAACAAAAACAATCGAAGCTTTTACAACAGGAATGGAGAAAAAAGAGGGCTTCTTGAACTTCTATTGGAACGCCAAAGAAGGTAAAATTTGGCTCGAAATAGACAAATTTGACACCGAATTACTCTATTATCCATCATTGGCACAAGGCGTTGGTTCAAATGACATTGGCTTAGACCGTGGGCGATTGGGACAAGAACATGTCGTAAAATTCCAACGTTCGGGCAATAAAATCTTAATGATTGAGCCAAATTATGCCTATCGAGCCATTTCAAATGACCCATTCGAAAAACGTGCAGTTGCTGAATCTTTTGCCAAATCCGTTCATTTTGGTTTTGAAATAAAAGCCGAAAGTAATGGCAAAGTTTTGGTTGATTTAACACCATTTTTGCTACAAGATGCCGTAGGTGCAGCCCAAGATATTGCTCGAACTAAGCAAGGTTCTTACCGTTTGGATGCTTCACGAAGTGTAGTTTATTTGCCACGAACAAAGAGTTTCCCTAAAAATACCGAATTTGAAACTATCATCACTTTGACAGGCGAAAATGCAGGGCAATATCTACGTGAAGTTTTACCTACACCATCAATTGTAACGATGCACCAACATCATTCTTTTGTTGAATTGCCCGATTTGGCTAAAAATGACTTCAAAGCAAGAGAATTTGACCCACGAATTGGCTACGGTGGCATTGAGTATTTCGATTATGCAACACCAATCAGTGAGCCGATTATGAAGCGATATATTTCTCGCCATCGCTTACAAAAGAAAGACCCGACTTCAATAATGAGTGAAGCGGTACAGCCAATAATTTATTATTTAGATGCGGGAGCTCCCGAACCCATTCGCTCGGCTTTGATGGAAGGTGCTTCGTGGTGGAATCAAGCCTATGAAGCAGCTGGTTATAAAGATGCTTTTCAGGTAAAATTGCTTCCTGCCGACGCCGACCCTATGGATATTCGCTATAATTTGATTCAATGGGTGCATCGAAGTACACGTGGCTGGTCTTATGGAGCGAGTGTAATTGACCCTCGAACTGGCGAGATTTTGAAAGGAAAAGTTACACTTGGTTCGCTTCGAGTTCGTCAAGATTTTCTTATTGCACAGGGTTTTCTTGGAAATTACGAAACAGATTCGTCAAAAGTAAAAGAAATAATGCAAATGTCACTCGACCGATTGAAGCAATTATCAGCACACGAAGTTGGGCATACTTTGGGCTTGCCGCACAATTATATTTCGAGTATAGCGGGTCGCTCTTCGGTGATGGACTACCCCCACCCTTTGGTAGATTATGCCAATGGAAAATTTGATTTATCTCGTGCCTACGCTATGGGAATTGGCGATTATGACAAGGCTTCGATTATTTGGGGATACCAAGATTTTCCTGCAAATGTAAATGAAAAGGCTGAATTGGAGAAAATTGTACAGAATACTTTAAAAAAAGGCTTGCGTTTTTTGACCGACCAAGATGCCCGTCCAGAAGGTTCAGTAAGTCCGACCACGCACTTGTGGGACAATGGTGCTGACCCAATTACTGAACTAAAAAGAGTCATGGAATTGCGTAGAATTGCTTTGCGAGATTTTACCGAAAAGAAAATCACAAAAGCTACGCCAATGGCAAATCTGGAGGAGGTTTTAGTGCCAATGTATATGTATCATCGTTTTCAAGTAGAGGCTACGGCGAAGGTTTTGGGCGGAGCTGATTATAATTTTGCATTGCGTGGAGATGGCCAAATGGTTTACGAACCTGTTCCTGCTATCAAGCAACGTGAGGCTTTTAATGCTTTGATGAGTACACTTTCACCAGAGTTTTTGGCAGTTCCTGAGCATATTTTGAAGATGATTCCACCAAGGGCATTTCGCTATGAAGCAAATCCAAGAGAAACTTTCAAACGTCATACTGGTCTTGCTTTTGACCCTCTTGCCCCAGCCGAAGCTGCCGCTGGTTTGACTTTGAGAATGTTGCTTAATCCTGAGCGTTGTTCGAGGTTGATTAGTCAGAAAGTATTAAGGTCAGATTTGCCAACTTTTGCTGAAATTTCGAGCGAAATGACCAAAAAACTATGGAAAAAGGCAGGAATGTTTAGCAATAATAACTATTACGCTCAAATTGATAGAATGGTAGCAATGCAATTTCTTGACCAATTAATGAAACTTGCCAATAACAAAGAAACAACAATGGACGTGAGAGCGAATGCCTACGGAGCGATTGATGACATAAAATCTTGGCTGAAATCTAACGGTGTGGACGGTGCAGGTTTTGCTCGACTTACTATATTAAAAATCAAGCAATTTGAAGAAAATCCAGAGGCTATAATTTCATCAAATGCCCTTATACCTCCTGATGGTCAGCCGATAGATTCGGGCTATGATTGGTTGGAAAATGAATGTGAGTGGAAGTAAACCAAAAGTTTATTTTCAAAATATTAAGCCCTCCCCATTTTCGGGGAGGGTTGGGTGGGGTTTTGTCTGCGATTGGAATTAAAAATGATAACTCACTCCGACATAAATTTGAGAAGATTTTGCTCTAAATCTGTCATTTGCTTCTGGAATTGACTGAACTTTTGTAATAGTTATTAGTTCGTTAAACAAAAATTGATACGCCACATTCAGCCCTATTTTTTCATTCAATTTATATCTTCCATAAAAGTGAGAATTGAGAGAACCTCGGTCATTATCACCTACCAAAAGTACATTTGGCGAAGTTGGTTTTGCTTTCGTAACAGTTGATTTTTTGTTAGAAATAAAAGTAGGGCTTCCTTCAGGTCCAAATGACAAACCAAGTGCGTCGATATTAAAACCTACTTCAATTTTGTCTGAAATTTTATAGCCCAAATTTATCAATAAATTAAATGAATAAAGTGCGGGTTTGGGAGCAAATAGTGAATCAACACTTTTTGGCTCTATACTCAATTGGGCAGGAGCTGTTGTAAATGTAATATCGTTTCCAAAAAAAGAAGTAAATCGTAGTCCTGTTCCGATGATGATTCTATCTTTTTTGCCCAAATACCAATCTTTCTGACCTGATAAATTGATTGAACCATTCGAAGAGCCAAATGCTCCGCCAACTTCAATATATTTTGTTTTCTCTTGGGCAAATGCCGAAATATTTAGCAATAAAAATAAGCAAATTAAGTGTGTTTTTTTCATTTTATTTATTTTAAGAATTTTGATTTAAAAAAATTAAACAACTGATAGTCAATGATTTAATGGATATTATAAAAAACAAAGTACCAATAATTTCCTCCCCTTTTTTCAAGCTACGGTGCACCCACATCTTTGTAAAGGATTGACCAACCCTCAAACATATTGTTGAAACGGTCAAGTCCTTTGTAAAGAGTGATAACTCCAGCGGGTCTTTGGGAGGGAATACCACCCCAGCCACCTAATCTGGCAATTATCCACGTAGCCCAAGCAAGTTTGGAGGGGTCAAACGGATTTTGTTGTTTAAGTGTTTTACCATCAATTTTTGGAAGAATTGCCTTTAAACAGGCTTGTTCTTCTTGATTAAAACAAGTATTGATAGATACTTCATTGTCATTTTTTGCATAAGCCAACTGCATGATTTTTAAGGCAGTAGGCAAGGCATAGACACAAAGTTTTTTAATAGCTTCTCCGTTTTCGATTTGAGAACCTTCAATATTTAGTCCTTGTTTTTTA
>JANNDY010000060.1:0-8010 GCA_031378345.1 Emticicia sp.
TTGCCAGATTAGGTGGCTGGGGTGGTATTCCCTCCCAAAGACCCGCTGGAGTTATCACTCTTTACAAAGGACTTGACCGTTTCAACAATATGTTTGAGGGTTGGTCAATCCTTTACAAAGATGTGGGTACACCGTAGCAGCCCCTAAAGGGGGATAAAAGAACCAATTCTGTATTTGTTCGATTTGATATTATAAAATTAAAAAAGCCCCCTACTAACCTTTAATTTTAGCTCCCCTTTAGGGGCGGGGGGGTGATATTTAGAATGACCACATCACAAAAAATTGCTTCTTATTTATTAGAAACAAAAGCAGTAAAATTAAGTCCGGAGCAACCTTTCAAATGGAGTTCGGGCTGGAATTCGCCTATCTATTGCGATAACCGAGTTACGCTTTCTTTTCCAGAAGCTCGTACTTTTATCAAAAAAGCCTTGGCAAAAACTATCAAAAAGCATTTTCCAGAAGCTACTTTGGTGGCTGGTGTAGCTACGGCAGGTATTCCACAAGGTGCTTTGGTGGCAGATGTTTTGGGTTTGCCTTTTGCTTATGTTCGTCCAAAACCAAAAGAGCATGGCATGGGAAATCAGATTGAAGGTCGCATCGAAAAAGGGCAAAAAGTTGTCGTTATCGAAGATTTAATTTCTACTGGTGGAAGTTCATTAAAAGCCGTTGATGCCCTTCGTGAGGCTGGTATTGAAGTTGTAGGCATGGTCGCAATTTTTACTTATGGCTTTAAAATTGCTGATAAGAATTTTGAAGAAAAAGGTGTGAAACTTGTTACTTTAGGTCATTATAATTCATTGATTGACCAAGCAATTGCACAAAATTATATTTCATCAGAATCGCTTGATTCATTGAAAAAATGGCGACGAAACCCTGAGAAATGGGGAGTTTGAAGTATTATAACTTGCTGATTATTAGTTACTTATGTCAAAAAAACAAGGTTTGAAGTTTTAAAAACTTCAAACCTTGTTTTTTATTAATTTTTCAAGAATATTTATTACAACAATACAAAATGGAGGAAATTTATTATTAGGTTTAGTTTCTATTTGTTTTTGATAATGTAATAAAATCATTGTCAAATCTTCTTCTGATAAGGTTTCATCTAAAAATGAGCGTAGTTTTGTTGCTCGTAATCTTCTCAAAAATGGCACATTCAGATTAAGTTGTTCAATGACTTTTCTACCTTCAATTGTATTTCCAACAACTTCAATTTCTATATCCGCTGTTGTTTCGATGATTTTATAATCAAAATGTTGCTCACAATTTGGGTATAATGGAGATATTTCTATATGTTGTTTCCCTTTTTTTGCATCGCAAAAGGCAGGAAATGGCTTAGTAGCTCGTCTTTCTTTTTGCCCTCCATCACAACTTGCCAACAAGTTTTTATAATCAAAAGTGAGTTCTTTGAATAGCTCACGAGGCTTGATATGCTCGATAGGCGTATGAAAATCATCTTGAATTTCTTGCTGACAATAGCAACAAATAAAACCTTGTTCCTCAAGTAATTGCTTGCGTAGTTGGCTTTTTGAATAATAAAATACGCCTTCTTCTTGATTTTTAGGCAAATTACTATGAAAATCGTTATCCCAACTTTTTGGAGTTTCTTGATTTTTCCAATCCTCAAATGCTTGTGGAGAACTCTGTTTGACGATATATTTCATTTATTCAAAATAGCCATACGTTCTTTAAATGATTCAATTCTATGAAATACGAGGTTATTAACACTTATTTTTTTATCGGCTACCAATTTATTAGCAACCATTTCAGCCTCCACAAATTTTTTGTCATTAATGAGTTTAAAAACTTCTCGTAATTCTTCTTCAGCAGGGCTTTTGTCGGTTTCCATGATTGATTCCAAAATATAATTAGTATCACTTCCAAGTGTTTCGCAAGAAGGTTCATAAACCTGCCAATCTTTCAAAATTCTAATTTCGCTTTTATCAATATTACTCAAAACTTGCGGTGAATGAGTAGTAATAATAAACTGAATATTCGGGAAAGTTTTTTGCAAAGCAGGAATCACATTTCGCTGCCATTGTGGGTGAAGGTGGAGTTCGATTTCATCAATTAGAATTACGCCTTCGCCTTGTAATGGATTGTCAAGTTTAGGATTTAGCAAAATTAGCTTTCGAGCTATATCACAAACAGTCATTAAAATTAGTTTTTCACCATCGGATAATTGTTGTAATTTAAAAGGAACTCCATTTTTATCAATCATTAAAGTCGTTTCACTTTTCCCATTTACTTCTGTTTCAATTGTGGTTTTTTCTCTGAAAACTTTTAGATTATTAAAAGTATTTTCATTAAATTCTGTTAGGAAAATATTACTTGCTTTTCTAATGAAATTTAAAAGAGTATTATTGATTTTAAAGTCTTTTTTTGCAATTTTTTCAGCATTTTCGGCATCCTCCAAATCTTTAAACCAAATTATAAACTCATCAAAGTTTTTAGTTTCAATGAAAAACTGATGAATTAAAATATTTCGTTTGTCAATTTCTTTTGCGAAGTTTATAGCCTGCTGTTTCCCTAACACAAAACGTTTTGCAGAATACTTTTGGAATAATGGAGAATGTTGCGATTGTTGTACTTTATCTATAAATTCTTTTTTATTAGATGCCAAACTAATGGAAGAATTACTATAATTATAAGTTTGGTCAGCTTTTAAATCAAAAACCTCCTTATCAAATTCTAACTTTAAACCATATTTTGCTTTTTCAAAACCAATTTGAACATCATCTTTATGTAAATTTGACCTTGAATCAAAAAGTGAGTCCGATTGCCTAAATGATCCTTCCAACATTATGAAAACCGCGTCCAAAACCGAACTTTTCCCACTTCCATTCGCACCAATAAATACACAAACATTCGATTCTGGAAATTGAATCGTAACATCTTCAAAGCCTCTGAAATTTTGTAAATGGAGTTCTTTTATTTTCATCTTTTAAAATTTTTCTTCAAAAATAAGGCTTTTTTATGCCAATTTCAAAAATAGCAACTAAACCTTCTCAATCTCAGGGTGTACCCAGCCTTTGCGGTAAGGGCGTTTCAAAAGTTTAGTTGCCTCTTTATCTCCTACAATTATTTTTTTCTTAGGGTCATAGACAACTGGTCGTCCCAATTTCATCGAAACATTGGCAAGAATACAACTTGCCGTCGAAATATGCCCTTGCTCAATATCGGCAACTGGTCTTGAATTATTTTCGATAGCAGCCAAAAAATCAAGCATGTGAAGCCTTGTAGCTGGAGCAGCATTTAATTCGATTCGCTCTTCGGAGAGGTCTTCGGGATATTTTTCTTTTTCATAAACTACATCTTTATGGATTTTGTCACCTTTTCCAACAGGCACAAAATCATAAGCCATCGTGCTTGCAAAAAGTGTTCCTTTTTCGCCAAAAAGTGTCAATGACCAAGGATATTGAGGGTTTGAAGGCGTTCCCCACGAACGATGCTGCCAAACACAATTCAACTCTTCATATTCAAAAACTGCACTTTGAGTATCAGATATATTAGATTTTCCTTCTTTTTGTACATAAATCCCGCCTTGCGAACTAATGCGTTTTGGCCAGCCCAATTTCAACATCCAACGAACTGTGTCAAACATATGAACGCACATATCGCCTACGATTCCGTTGCCTTATTCTTCAAAAGTACGCCACCAACGTATGTGCGGAAGTCCGTCATAAGCTCGCAATGGTGCTGGGCCCGTCCACATTTCATAATCGAAAAAATCTGGGACAGGCTCAACAGGCGGATTTCCATTATTTCGCATTGAATAATAACAGCACATTTCTACGTGAGAAATTTTGCCGAGCAAACCAGCATCAACAATGTTTTTCTTGGCATCAATCAAATGTGGCGTGCTTTTGCGTTGTGTGCCAACTTGCACCACTTTATTATACTTTCGGGCAGCGGCAACCATCGCTTCACCTTCAATTACATCAACACTTATTGGTTTTTGAACATACACATTTGCCCCAGCTTTTACACAATCAATTGGCCATCAGAGCGTGCCAATGGTCAGGCGTGCCAATCAAGACAATGTCTAATTGATTTTCGGTAAGCATTTTTCTATAATCACCATAAAATGTAGGAATTTTGCCTGATTTTTGACGTTTTGCTACCAAATCTCCAGCTGCTTTGAGCATATTTTTATCAACATCGCACAAGGCAATTACCTCGACATCAGCTACTTGAATGAGGCGAAACAAATCACTTTTGCCATACCAGCCTGTACCAATTAAAGCAACTCGGTAGGTTTTTACAGGAGCAAGATTCCCTATTCCACTTGTTTTTATTGTAGAAAGTGCAAGTGTTGCCGCCGTTCCTTGAATGAAACTTCGGCGATTAATATTTAGATTATTCATGAAAAATATAAGGTTGAATTTGTACGAACATTCAAGTTTAATCAATATTTCAATTACTTCTTAATATTTCTTACAAAAACACTGTTTTATAATAATTCTTGCATTAATTTTATTGAAAATTAAATTAATTTACGGAACTAAAAAGATACTGTCGCAGAATCGAAAAAAAGGAACACGGATGACACGGATACAAAAAGTAGCACGGATTTACACGGATTTTTAAATAAATCCGTGTTGGAACATCCGCGTTATCCGTGTTCCATTGTTTGCGACAATAAGTTTATAGTTCCGTTAATTTATTCAAAAACTTCAACCCATAAAAAATATTTTTCCATGAAAAAACTACTTCTTATTTTTTGTTTTTTGCTAAATATTCAAACTTTTGCACAACTCAAAGTCAGCGAAAACAAACGATTTTTGGTTACACAAGATGGCAAACCTTTCTTTTGGTTGGGAGATACCGCTTGGGAATTATTTCACCGATTGAATAGAGAAGATGCTGAAAAATATTTGAAAAATCGTGCAGAAAAAGGCTTTACGGTCATTCAGGCAGTAGTTTTGGCAGAAATTGATGGATTGAGAGTACCAAATGCTTATGGCGAAATTCCACTAGAAAACTTCGACCCAAGCAAGCCTCGTGAGGCATATTTCAAGCACATTGATTATATTGTTGATAAAGCTGCCGAATTTGGACTTCAAATTGCACTTTTGCCAACTTGGGGAGATAAAATTTTTAAAGATAGATGGGGCGAAGGTCCAGAAATTTTTAATATTGATAATGCTAAAATTTATGGTAAATGGATAGGAAATCGGTACAAAAATCGTAAAAATATTATTTGGATTTTGGGTGGAGATAGAAACCCTCGAAATGAAAATGATGTAAATATTTGGCGAGCAATGTCGGCAGGGATTGAAGAAAGTGTTGGTGGAAAAGACAAGGTTTTGATGTCGTATCACCCTCAACCAAATGAAGTGCAAGATGGCGGCTCTGCAAAATGGTTTCATGCAGATGATTGGTTAGATTTTAATATGCTTCAAACTGGGCATTGCCGAGAAAACAATGTTTGGGAGAGAATTGAGGTAGATTATAATAAAAATCCAACAAAACCCGTCATTGATGGTGAAACGATTTATGAAGACCACCCTGTTTGCTTCAATTCCCGAGATTTAGGCATTTCGAGTGCTTTTGATGTCAGAAAAAATTCGTATTTGAATGTTTTTGCAGGAGCTTTTGGTCAAACATATGGTTGCCATGATATTTGGCAAATGTTTTCTCCTGGAAGAGTTTCTATCAACGGAGCAAAAATATTTTGGTACGATGCACTTGAGTTGCCGGGAGCAAGTCAGATGAAATTTTTACGCCGACTTATCGAATCTCGACCGATGTTAGATTTGATTCCTGACCAAACAATTATCACAGATGCTTTGCAAGAACACAACCACATTCAAGCAACTCGTGGCAAAGATTATTTGTATGTTTATAGTTCGGAAGGTAAAGAATTTACGGTAAATCTTCAAAAAATTGCAGGAATAAATCTAACAGGATTTTGGTACAATCCAAGAGATGGGAAAGTTCAAGATATAGAAAAAGTATTAAATAAAGGTCAAAAAACCTTCAATCCGCCCACAAATGGCTATGGACAAGATTGGATTTTGGTTTTAGATGATGAAAGCAAGGCTTATAAAAAGCCGTAAATCAACCAAAAATATTTTGCAAGAATTTTTGAATATTTCAAAAACTAAAAGCAATTTATTTCGTAATTTTATACATCATTCCATCAGATTTTGTAAATAAATAAATTTCGCCATAGGCATCTTGACCGATTCTTAAATCTACTTTATTTGCTTTACACAATTCTTTCAAAGTAGTTTTTTGAGCATCAATCGCAAGCGAAAATTCCTGAATTTTTGCTTGAAACCCTTCTTTAATATCTTTGATATTGATAAAGAAAACTCGCCCTCTCACTATTTCTCCAAAAATATATTTGCCTTGTAAAATAGGAATTTCGCTACCTGTATATTCAAAACCGCCCATGATGGCATTGCCTTCGTCATGGTCGAATTGTGCTATTGGATAAGAAAAACCAAATTTCGCATCGTTTTTAGGTAGAGGAAAAACTTCATTGATTGATGAGGTACTTTCTATCGTGAAAGTACCTTCTCGATGAGGCCAGCCATAGTTTTTGCCCAACTGTAAAAGATACAACGACTCTATTTCTTTTTGTCCAATATTTGAAACAAGTATTTTTCCATTTTTCAAAAATGAAATACGATTTGGGTTTCTAAAACCTTCTGCATAAACTTCGTCAAGTCCATCTTTACCCACAAAGGGGTTTGTTTTAGGGATACCATAATTACCATTTTTACTGTTGTTTCCCAAGGGGTCAATTCGTAGCACTTTGCCCCAAATATGATTTTTATTATCTTGTACAAATGGAAATCCTTGCTCTACCGAGCCACCATCACCCATACCAATATAGAGCAAGCCATAATCAGCATCGGTTGGCTTGGTGTAAGGATTAAAAATAATTTCTTGCAGCCCATGAATCTGCCCGACTACATTTACACGCATGATTTCACGAGATTTTCCTGACAATTTTCTTGAATTCTGGTTTTCTAAAGTCCACTCATTTATGACCCATTGCATTTTCACAGGAATACTATCGGCATAAGCAAAATCAGTCTTTTGGGTATTTGCAGGCTCTGTGTGGCTCGTATAAAAAAGTTTATTTTTGGTAAAATCAGGGTGAAAAGCAAAACTACCTAAGCCTACTGCAAGTCCAGATTTATTTATAAAGTTTTTAAAATGGTCGCTTGCATCAAAAAAAGTTTCTGGTTCATTTTTTTCATTTAAAATATAGATTTTGCCTTGTAAATCTGCCACCATATTTTCTTTTGTAATTGGGTGAAAACTCATTTTATTGAGCCTTGTGCGTGGCTGTATAGCATTTGTGAAAGGAAATTGTATTATTTTTTTAATATTCAGCACAATCTCTGATTTGGAAATTTGCTCAAAAATTGGATTTTGCAATGCTATTTTTCCAGTTGGTTTATTGGTTTTTGGGGCAGGTTTTTCAAGAATAAATGCAATAATATCTTGAATTTCGGCTGATTTTAAGTGGTTGAAATCAGGCATCATTGCTTTAAACTTTCTGAATTGTTCAGTAGCACGGTCATTGCGGGCATCAAACATTGCTTTGGGACTTTTTATAAAATCCGTAAGATATTCTTTTGTAAGAATTCCTTTCAGTCCACCCAATTGTGGGCCGATGGCATCTTGCTTAAAATTATGGCAACTTGCACAATTTTGTTCAAAAAGCATCTCACCATTAGCATTATTTTGGGCAAATGAAAATTCGTATTTTATTAAAACTATTGCGGAGAAAACAACAAATTTTATATAAGATGAAAAGTAACAGTAATTAAATTGATCCATAGTTTAGAGAGGTAATTTTATCGTTACTCAGTTTTTAAGACTTAAAGTTAATATAAAATATTCTATGTAAGTAACGTGTAAATAATAAGTTGGTCTATTTCAGGTGAATTATTTTGTTGTTAGTTTTATTGACTTTTGAGCGGTCCGCCGCAGCGGGCGAATAGCACCGCTACTTTACGAACAAGTCGATAAAAATGGCGGCAAAAGAAT
>JANNDY010000068.1:0-11969 GCA_031378345.1 Emticicia sp.
GTAATTGAGTCCTAAAAACCATTTTGAGGTGCATCGCACCGAAACATAACGGTGCGATGCACCTTTGCGATTAAAAAACTCTCTCAATTTTTACAAATATTACGCCGTTACACGGCTAAAATTTTTATGCAATCAACGTAATAAATATAGAAAAATATACTAACTTTCAATTTTAATGACCTTAATGAAATGAAATACTCCTTATTTGTACTACTCTTTTTTACTTTATTAGCATGTAAAAAAAAGGAAAGAATTTTCACCAAGCTAGATTCCTCAAAAACCAATATAGACTTTAGTAATACTATTACCGAAAACGAGGTGGATAATGTATTAAACTACGAATATTTTTACAATGGTGGCGGCGTAGCCTCTGCAGATTTTAATAATGACGGGCTTCAAGATTTATATTTTACTGCCAACAAAGCAAGTGACAAACTATACATTAACAAAGGAAATTTAGAATTTGAAGATATTACAGAGAAATCAGGCATCAAGTGGAATGGTGAATGGAAAACAGGAGTAAGCGTTGTCGATATTAACAATGATGGTTGGATGGATATTTATGTTTCGGTTTCTGCAAATATTGATAATCCACAACTTAGAAAAAATAAACTTTATATTAATCAAGGAAAAGCCCCCTCTCCTTTTTCAGGAGAGGGGGGTGGGGCGACCGACGCTTCGGGTGAGGTAACTTTTACAGAAAGGGCAAAAGACTACAATCTTGACATCAATACTTACACAACTCAAACTGCTTTTTTCGACTACGACAAAGATGGAGATTTAGATGCCTACATGCTCAACCACAATGTAAAAGATTTTAATAGTTTTAATGTTGAAGCAGTTCATTTTATGCGTGATTCACTCGCAGGAGATAGATTGTTACGTAATGATTTGATTCCCCCCGTCGGGGGGATGAAGGGGGGCTTTACAGATGTTAGTATTGCCGCAGGCATAAAAGGCAATCCGATTGGTTTTGGTTTGGGCATTCACACTGCCGACATCAACGGCGATGGTTGGACAGATATTTATGTGTCAAATGATTATTATGAAGAAGATTATCTCTATATTAATCAACAAAATGGCACTTTCAAAGACGAAATCAAAGCCTATACAAATCACGTTAGTTATTTTTCAATGGGCAATGACATAGGCGATATAAACAATGACTTAATTCCAGATATTGTTACAACCGATATGCTTCCTGAAGACAATAAACGCCAAAAACTCCTCTTCGGACCTGATAAATATGAGGCATATTTGTCAATGCTAAAAAACGGTATGCAACCTTCATTTATGAGAAATATGTTGCAGCTGGGAACAACCCCCCGTATGGACGTACCCCTCGCCCCCGATGGAGCTGTTGGTTTCTCTGAAATCGGACAACTTTCTGGCATTTCTAATACAGACTGGTCTTGGTCGGTGCTTTTGGCAGATTATGACAACGATGGTTTCAAGGATTTGTTTGTTACAAATGGTTATTTGCGGGATTATACCAATATGGATTTCTTGAAATATTATGCAGATGAAGGCAAGCAATTTGGGCAAAGTATTTTGGAAGTTGTCAAGAAAATGCCCTCTACAAAAACACCAAATTATATTTTCAAGAATAACCAAGATTTAACTTTTTCAAACAAGCAAAAGGAGTGGGGTTTTGAAGATCCTATCATTTCAAATGGAGCAGTTTATGCCGATTTGGACAATGACGGAGATTTAGAAATCATCACCAATAACCTAAATGAAGAGGCTTCGATTTATAAGAATTTGAGTTCAGAAAAGAAAATAGGCAATTATATTGACATAAAATTGGATGTTCCAAAGGGCGAAACAAGCAATTTTGGTGCAAAAGTCTATGTTTTTGCTCAAAATTTGCAACAATTTCAAGAATTTACCCCCACTCATGGCTATCAAAGTAGTATGATGACTCCGCTACATTTTGGTTTGGGTAAAAATGAAAAAATTGATAGTTTGGTCATTATTTGGAATGATGGAAAAATTCAAAAACAATATAATATCAAGGCAAATCAAAAATTACAAATTAGCTATTCGCCCAATGCAAATTCATTTATTTTACCTTACGTAGAACCACTTTTTACAGAAACAAATTCGTTTGATTTTGAACATAAACAAATACCTTTCAACGATTTTAGTCGGCAGATTTTATTGCCTCAAATGTATTCTTTTCAAGGACCAAGAATGGCACGAGGCGATGTAAACAAAGATGGCTTAGAAGATATTTTTATTGGTGGAGGGAAAGGTCAGGCGGGTGAATTATTTTTACAAAATAAAACAGGAAACTTCATAAAAAGCCTTCAAAATGCCTTCAAACAAGACGAATTATGCACTGACACCGATGCGGTTTTCTTTGATGCTGAGGGCGATGGTGACTTAGATTTGTATGTTACAAGTGGCGGATATGAATATTTGCCAAACGATTTTATGCTGCAAAATCGCCTTTATTTGAATGATGGGGAAGGGAATGGTTCGTCGCCACGTTTTACCAAAACTTTCGATGCTTTTAATGACATTCCCTATGCCGATTCTAATGTTGAAACCATTGATTTTGACAAAGATGGCGACCTCGATTTGTTTGTTTGTGGGTCAATAGTTCCGCATAATTTTCCGATTCATAATCCAAGCCGTTTGTATCGAAATAACAAAGGAAAATTTATGAAAGTTGAAAATAATACTTTCAATGAATTGGGTATTTTGACCGATGCTGTCGTCATGGATTTTAACAAAGATGGTTGGCAAGATATTATTGCCGTTGGCGAATGGACGGGCATTGTTTTCTTGGAAAACAATGCTGGGATTTTTAATAAAGCCAATGAAAATTTAGCAAAAATAACAGGACTTTGGCAAAGAATTGATGCCGATGATTTTGATAATGATGGAGATTTAGACCTAATTGTTGGTAATCTCGGACTCAATTCTCAACTGAAAGCCTCCGAAAAAGAGCCTTTGAGCCTTGTATATGAAGATTTTGATGATAATGGAAAAATTGACCCGATTCTGTCGTATTTTATTCAAGGCAAAAATTATCCTGCATATAGCCGTGATGAACTGAGTGACCAATTGGTAGCTTTGAAAAAAAAATACACTACCCACGAAGCCTACGCTATTGCTACAACCGAAGATATTTTGGCAATTTTCAAAGAAAAAAAGCCCAAAAAATATGAAGTTTTGAACTTAGAAAGTGTTTATTTAGAAAACAAAAATGGCAATTTTGAAGTGAAAAAACTGCCTATGGAAGCACAGTTTTCTCCAATTTATGCAATCGTTTCTGACGATGTAAACAATGATGGGTTCAAGGATTTGATTTTGGCAGGAAACCAATCTCACGGAAGAGTAAGAGGAAATATTGATGCCAATTTTGGTCAGATTTTTCTGAATGACCGAAAAGGAAATTTCAAATATCATTCAAATCTTGGTCTAAAAGGTGATGTACGTGATATACAAATGATTGATAGTCAGCTTTTTGTGGGCTTAAATAGTAAGAAGGTAAGGGTTTTTAAAACGATTTCAAAACCAAAACTATGAAAAAAGCAGGTCATTTTTTTTGCCTTCTTTTTTGTTCAATATTTTTGATTAATTCAACTCAAAAAAGAACAAAACTTCCAAATGTGCTAATAATCTTGACCGATGACCAAGGATATGGAGATTTTGGAATTCATGGAAATCAATTTGTCGAAACGCCAGTTTTAGATAAATTGGCAAGAGAATCTGCCCAATTTGAGCGTTTTTATGTGAGTCCACTTTGTGCTCCCACTCGTGCGAGCCTTCTTACAGGACGTTATCATTTACGAACTGGCACAGTTTCGGTGTCGAGAGGCTTAGAAATTATGCGTGAAAAAGAAGTTACGCTCGCTGAAATTTTCAAATCAAATGGCTATAAAACAGGGATTTTTGGTAAGTGGCACAATGGAAAACATTTTCCAAATAACCCTAATGGACAAGGTTTTGAAGAGTTTTTTGGCTTTAGTGGCGGACACTGGTCAAACTATTTTGATACAAATCTTGAACATAACGACGAAGAAGTTTCGACCAAAGGATTTATCACAGATGTCTTGACTGATAAGGCATTGGCGTTTATTGAAAACAACAAAAATCGACCCTTTTTTTGCTATGTTCCATACAATGCTCCACATTCTCCTCACCAAGTTCCTGACAAATATTTTGATAAATATAAGGCAAAAGGTTTAGACGATGAGTTATCGAGTATTTATGGAATGTGCGAGAATATAGATGAAAATATAGGCAAGCTGCTCCAAAAATTAGATAATTCGGGTCTTTCTGAAAATACAATTGTGATTTTTATGACCGATAATGGACCAAATGGCGTGCGTTATAATGCTAACATGAAAGGCATCAAAGGCAGCGTTGATGAAGGTGGAGTGAGAGTGCCATGTTTTGTTCGTTGGAAAAGTAAAATTCAACCTTCGACAGTCAAAATACTTGGTTCGAGCATTGATATTTTACCTACTTTACAAGAATTATGTGCCTTAAAACCTATCAAAACCTTGCCTTTAGATGGTATAAGTTTAGCAAAAACTTTGTTCGGAAAATTGCAATCGTCTGATAGACAGCTATTTACGCATGTTGCCCAACCAGAGAAAATCATTAAGGCATTTCCTGCGGCGGTTCGTACAAACCAATATCGCTTGATAGTCAAAGAAAACTCCACTGAGCTTTATGATATGCTAAAGGACCCCGAGCAAAAGCGTGATATTTCGAATATTGAACCAAAAATTACGAAAGATTTGAGTGCAGATTATCAAGCATGGTTTGCAGATGTAAGCAAAGAAATCAAACCCGAATTATCGATTCCAATTAGTGCAAAATTAAAGCAAATTGAGCTGCCAACTTATGAGTCAAATTTTTCTGGAAATATCAAATATAAAGAAGGACATGGCTGGGTACATGATTGGTTGGTCAATTGGACAAGTAAGCAAGATACTATTTCTTGGGATATAGAATCGCTTGATAATCAACGGTTTACAGTGAAAATGAATTATACTTGCTCTCAAAATCAAGTCGGTTCGGAGGTACAAGTTTTAATCGGGGATCAGAAAATTTCCTCAAAAATTACTGAGGCATTTGATCCTGAAATGATACAAAGCCCCGACCGAGTAAAAAGAAAAGAAGTTTATGAAAAGACGTGGAAAAGTATGATTTTAGGCACTATTATTATTCCGAAAGGTAAAAGTAGAATCATTTTGACAGCTACAAAAATCGCTAAAATTGAGGTGGCAGAAGTTAAATCAATAGTTCTTGTAAAATAAGCTGATTTTGAAAAAAAAATTCTCAATATTACTTCTAATTTTCGCCCAAACCAATATTTTCGCCCAAACAAATTGGTCGAAAACATTGCCAAATATTGGCACAATGTCTTCACCAAGAGTTGCAGACTTGAACCGTGATGGCATTGGCGATATTATTTTGGGTGCAGGAAAAAACGAGTTTGATTTTTCAGATTCGGCAGTAGTTGCTCTGGACGGAAAAACTGGCAAATTACTTTGGAAAAACTCAGCTCGTGACCAAATGTTTATTTCGGCAGGCTTGCTTGATATTACAAAAGATGGCATAAAAGATGTAATTATTGGCGGTCGCTCTTCCGAATTTATGGCAATAAATGGCTCAAATGGCAAAACTATTTGGCGTTTTGATACCTTAAAATACTCCGAAAATCATAAAAAAAGATGGTTTAATTTCTATAATCCTCAAATAATTGACGACCAAGACGGCGACGGAATCGAAGATATTTTGGTGGCAAATGGAGGAGATATTTGGGTGCCGCCGCATAATCCAAATCGTGCAACAGGCAGAATCGTTGTAATTAGTGCCAAAACAGGTAAATTATTGGCAGAAGCCATGATGCCCGACGGCAAAGAAATTTACATGTCGATTGCAGCTTTGAAAGTAAAAGACGACTACAAAATTATTTTTGGAACTGGCGGAGAAACCATCGGCGGAAATCTTTTTGTCGGAAATCTAAAAAGTATTTTGAAAGGCGATTTATCATCTTCCAAAAAAATTGCAACAAGTTCCAACAAAGGTTTTATTGCACCGCCAGTTTGGGTCGAAATTACAGGAGATTCTGAGCCAGATATTGTTGTAAATGCCGTTGATGGTAGAATTATGGCTTTTGATGGAAAAACTTTGAACCCACTTTGGAGCAAGCAATTTCCTAATACTGAGGCTTATAGTTCGTCGGCAGTTGGCTATTTTACCGATGATAACATTCCCGATTTTTTTGTGTCGTATGCACAAGGTGTTTGGCCCAAATTGGATTGGACAAAGCAATACATGATTAATGGAAAAAATGGGAATGTTGAATTTTCAGATTCGTTGGGTTTTTATCAAACAAGCTCACCAGTTGTGGCAGATGTCAATAGTGATGGTCGAGATGAGGCGATTTTGAGTATTAATTACCAAGTTTTAGATTCATTAAATCGAAAAACTTTCTATAATACGCTTATGGTTATTGAATTTGGGGCGAATGAAGTGATGCAATTAATTGATGGTTTGGAAGGTCATAATGTTTCCTCCACGCCTTGGATTGGCGACCTCGACAACGACAAAATGCTCGACATTATTTTTTGCCACAGCAATAATAAAAATAAAACCTACGTTTTTGACGGAATGCAAGTAAATTGCCTAAAAACAACCATTCCGATAACAAAACCTATTCGCTGGGGAGCTTATATGGGCAGTGATGGCGACGGAGTTTTTAAGAAATAAATATGTAATTTCATCAACGAATTTTTATAAAATAGCATTTAATTAATGAAAACCACCATCATAGGAAGTGGCGTAATTGGCTTATTTTCAGCATATTACCTCAATAAAGAAGGACATGATATAACTATTATTGAACGCACCAACGGAGACGACAGTTGCTCAATGGGCAATGCAGGAATGATAGTTCCGAGTCATTTTATTCCATTGGCAGTGCCGGGAATGATTGAAAAAGGTGTGCGTTGGATGTTCGATTCTGAAAGCCCATTTTATGTAAAACCTCGCTTAAATCTTGACCTACTTTCGTGGGGAATAAAGTTTTATCAAGCCGCCAACAAGAAACAAGTTGAGCGTGCCATGCCCGCCTTGAGGGATATTGGATTATTGAGCAAAAGTCTTTATCAAGAATTAACAAAAAGCAAAGATTTCGACTTTTCTTTTAAAGAAAAAGGCTTGATGATGCTTTGCAAAACTGAACATAATTTTGAAGAAGAGATTGCAGTTTCCAAACAAGCAAACGAACTCGGACTTGCAACTAAAGTATTGACTATTAATGAATTACATAAAATTGAGCCTGAAGTAAAACCCGATGTTGCAGGAGCAATTTTCTATGAAGGTGATGCACATTTATACCCAAATCAGTTAGTAAAAAACTTAAAAATTTATCTTGAAAAACAAGGCGTAAAATTTCTCTACAACACCGAAGTAACTGGTTTTGAATTTGAAAAGGATGAAATAAAATCAATAAAAATAAAAAATTTAGTAGGTGAAACCATTCAACATTCAACATTTAACATTCAACATTTAATTATCGCCACTGGCTCTTGGTCGCCGACACTCACAAATGCATTTAACTTAAATTTACCAATGCAGGCGGGCAAAGGATATAGCATAACCAAGCAACAAATCGAAGGCAAGAAACTCAATATTCCATCAATTTTATTGGAGGCGAGAGTAGCCATTACGCCCATGTCAGATAATTTGATTCGCTTTGGTGGAACGATGGAAATTGGTGGTTTGAACAACGAAATAAATATGAATCGTGTACGTGGAATCATTAAAGCCGTGCCGAGCTACTTTCCTGATTATCAGATAGATATGCCACAAAAAGAACAAGTTTGGTATGGATTTAGACCTTGTTCGCCCGATGGCTTACCTTATATTGGTCGAACCAAAAAATATAAAAATCTTGTTATTGCCTCAGGACACGCCATGATGGGTTTGAGCCTTGCCCCAGCAACTGGGCGTTTGGTTCAGCAAATCATTGATAATCAAGCAACTACGATAGACTTGAATCTTTATAATCCAGAAAGATATGACTAACCAAAAACACCTTTTTTCGCTCGAAGAAGGCATTACTTATTTGAATGGTGCAGCCTATTCGCCCACGCTCAAAAGTTCGGTCGAACGTAGTATTGAAGGCATTAATTTGAAAGCGATAACTCCGTACAAAATTAGTGGAAAAGACCATTTTACGCTTCCTGAAAAAGTGCAAAAACTATTCTCTCAACTCACGCATATAGCTGATTATCAACGAGTTGTGATTATTCCTTCGGCATCTTATGGCATGGCTGTTGTGGAAAGAAATATTCATCGTTTGCCTAATATTTCTGAGAAAAAACACATTATTCAGATTCAAGATGAGTTCCCAAATAATGTTTATGCCTTCGATAATGTTTGCAAAAAACATGATTTATTTTACAAAACCATTCAAAAACCAAACTCTGGGAAACTTTGGAACGAACATATTTTAGAAGCAATTTCGAGCGAAACAGCAATGGTGGTTATGCCGCATATTCATTGGATTTATGGCGTAAAATTTGACTTGGAAGCAGTCTCCAAACGCTGCAAAGAGGCCGGTGCTTTGCTCATCATTGACGGTACGCAATCGGTCGGAGTTTTAGATTTTGATGTTTCAAAAATTCAGCCAGATGCCCTTATTTGTGCAGGCTATAAATGGCTTTTAGGGCCATATAGTATTGGTTTGGCGTATTTTGGAGAGTTTTTTGATGAAGGAATTCCCGTAGAAGAATCTTGGATGCACCGTGAAGAAAGTGATAATTTTGCCAAATTGATTCGCTACGAGAGAGCCTACAAACCCAAAGCACAACGCTATAACATGGGCGAACATTCAAATTTTATTTTGATGCCGATGCTCGAAGACTCGCTCGCTCAAATCTTGGATTGGGGTGTAGAAAACATACAAAATTACTGCCAAACAATCACCCAAAAACCAATTGAAGCACTGCAAGAATTAGGCTGTAAAATAGAAAATGAAGCATTTAGAGCGAGCCATCTTTTGGGAATAGAATTGCCACAATATATTGATAATCAGTTATTTACCGATAAATTATTGGCAAAAAAAATTATTATTTCTAATAGAGGAGTAGCTATTCGAGTTTCTCAGAATGTATATAATACCGAAGACGATTTGTGGATGTTGGAAGAGGTTTTGGCGGAACGCCGCCCGAAGGGAAGTTTGTAGGTAACGGCTTTTTACCATTCGATAAAAAAGCCCCTTATTTCGTCAAGATTTAAGGGGCTTTTCGATTTAGATTAAAGAATTCATTTAACTTGCAACAGGAATGACAATATCTTGAGATTCTTGCCTCATAAATATGTAGTGGTTCAAGAATTAAAACATTGACAGTTTTCTAATTTCGATTTTCCTATTTAAACCGATTAAACCGCGGCGGCGGACCGCTCGGTTGCTATAATAATCAACGGAATTTATATTTAAGTACCCGAATAAATTCGGCGACCGACGCTTCGGTTTTTGGGCTTTTTTTAAACTATCAATTACTTAATTCTTTTTGCAGTAGCCTTTTGAATAATTTAAAACCCAAATGAAAAAATTTAAAAAATACACACTCCTTCTTTTTTTTATAACTACTGAATTATTATTCGCACAACCCGCTCCGATGAAGCCATCGGTTATGGATAGTTTACAAAAAAACATCAATAATAGTGCAAATGATACTAATAAAGTACACGCATTTTACTGGTTGAGTAGAGCAAATACGCTTAGTAACACCAAAGAATCGCTGGATTTTGCTAATAAAGGCTTGGATTTGGCAAGGAAAATAAAATTCTCAATCGGAGAAATTGAATGTTTAGAGGCACTTTCGTTTTCGTATGCCATCACTTCTTCCTTTGAAAAAGGCTTCAAAACTGCTTACGAACAAATAGAATTGAGTAGAAAATTTGCACCCATACGTGAGATATTTGGTATAAATATGATGGGTTTACTTTATCAGAAATTAGGCGATGATAAAGAATCTTTAAAATGGGCAAAAAAATCTTATTTTCACCCTAAATTGGAGCAAACAGATAATTTCACGCAATGGAGTGCCATGTTTTTATTGGCTCAAGAATACGAAAGAGTAAATAATCTTGATTCTGCCAATCACTTTGCTCAAGAAACTTTGGATTATTCGAATAAGTATTTTCCTATGCAAAAGGGTTATCCAACGCTAATTCTCGCCCGAATAAATAGCAAACGTAAAAAATTCGATGAAGCTGTCAATTATTGTAAACAGATTATTTCAAAGTCAGAAGATGACAGATTAGACTTTTTTACGAATGAAGTTCAAAGCGAATTGGCACAAATCTATTTTGCACAATCCAAAGTAGATTCTGCTCAAATCTATGCAAATAAAGCTTTTGAAGGAGCAAAACAACTTAAAAACTACCTCGTTGTAATGAATTCTTCGAGTTTATTATCACAGATTTTTGAGAAAAGCAACCCAATAAAAGCGTTTGATTACCTGAAAATTTCAGTAGCGGCAAAAGATACTGTTTCCAATATTGAAAAAAATAAACAGGTTAAAATATTAGAAATAAAGGAAAAACAACGCATTGAAGAATTGAACTTAGCGGAAGTTTATGCTAAAAATGAATTGCGATTTAATACCGCCATTGGGCTTTTGGTGAGTACGCTTGTAATTTCATTAATTCTTTATCGCAACAACCGCCAAAAACAAAAAGCAAATGCCCTTTTGCAAGAACAAAAAACAGAAATAAATACTCAAAATATAACGCTTGAAAATACGCTTAGTCAACTGACTGCTAAGAATGCTGAAAACGAATTGCTGCTAAAAGAAATTCACCATCGAGTAAAAAACAACCTCGAAGTAGTGTCGAGTTTATTGGCATTGCAATCAGCAAAAATGGATGACCCAAATATGCAAGAAGCTATGTTGGCAAGTCAAAATAGGGTACAAAGTATGGGCATTTTGCACCAAAAACTCTACCAAAGCGAGCATTTGGCATTTATTGAGATGAAAAATTACTTCAAGAATCTTTGCGAAAATATTTTGGATTCGTATAATGAAACTGACCGAATAAAGGTAAATATTGATATGAAGGAGATAGATTTGGACATTGATACTGCCGTTCCTTTGGGCTTGATAGTGAATGAATTATTAACAAATTCGCTCAAATATGCTTTTCCGACTGGCAAAAAAGGAATTATCAAGTTGAGTTTGGAAAGCATGGCCGATGGAAATTTGAATCTGAAAGTTTCTGATAATGGTGTAGGGAAAACTCTCAACTCAATACCAAAAGGCACTGGTTTTGGTACACAATTAGTTAATTTGCTTACTCGCCAAATTGATGGTAAATTGGTGCAAGAAATTCATAACGGAACAATGATTTCGATAAATTTTAAAAGGATTATGGCGGCATAAGTAGTTCGTAGTTTTTGTGATATAAGTAAAAGTCAAACAATTATAATTAAAAGTATAAGAGCTTGTTTAAGTTTTTAATTTGGGTGAAAAACGACCCTTTTTTAACATACTCTTCGCTAAAAAACACTCATTTTGCCCGCAAAATTTCACATTTTTTATCTTGATTAGGTCAAAAAAATATCATTTTTCACAATCAAATAAAAACTTAAATAACCTCTAAGTTAAGATGTTCAACTATATTGAGAGAATATTTAATTTGTTGTATTTCAAGAAATTAAAATTTTTAATATTGCTTTTGGGCTTTTCAAATTTCAGCTTTGCTCAAGTGGATTCAATTCCCTATTTGACAGGTGAAATGATAATAGAAGGGAGCTTGCCTTTAAAGTTTAATGGGGCTTGGCTTTACCATAAAGGCGATAATCTTGAATGGGCAAAACCGACAATTGACGAAAGCGGATGGCAAAAAATTGCTCCCCAAAACCTTCGAGCTGAGGCAATGCCAGACAGCCTTTGGCAAGGCTATGGCTGGTGGCGGCTTTCATTTAG
>JANNDY010000085.1:0-3334 GCA_031378345.1 Emticicia sp.
TTAATGCTTCAATTACTACTTTTGTTTTGAAATTCTCATCGTAATTTCGCCTTGTTTTCTTTCCCATTTTTGTGTTATTTTAAGATAAAGGTAATAAGTTTTCACTTATAAACCGTGTCCTAAAATTGGGGTACAGTATAATCTTCGCCTATTAAAACTTGAAAACACAGCAGCAATAAATCTTTTTTGGGAATATTTTATCAGCAAAGAGAACGATTTATCAAACGATAATGAAATAGCGATTTTATCGGCATTGGATAAATATAAAAATGAACCTAAATTTAAGTCTATTGAAGATTTAATAAAAGAAAATACGAGTTTAGATCCTTTCAATAAATTCATTTTGTTACGCACAAAGTTATTCCATTGGGATAATGTTAAAAACGGAAATAGCTTTGATTTAAAAAAACAAGTAAATTACATTATAAAATATTGCTGTGAAATAATTGGTGGAGAAGTTGAGGGGTATTTTTCAATTAATTACAAAGGCAAAATTAAACCAAGTTGTGATGAGATTTTCATTTTCGATAAATATTCAAATTTTACTAATAAATCCAAATTTAATTTTGAAGAGGAAAATAAACTTGAGAAATCGGTTACGCTTAAAATGTTTGAAGGCATCAATGAAGATGGTAATCCCCATATGCCCCTTTCAAATTTTGAAATTTACAAAAAAGATAAGGATAGCTCTCTAAAATATCGAAATGCTACAACTTTTGGAATTGATGAAATTTTTTCAGTTTCAAATTCAACTGAATGCACATTCACCAATATTAATGACGAATATAATTTTTTATTTATCAGAATTTCTGAATTCATACAGAACCCTAACCATTCCGAAGAAGATTTAAGTAATTCTGAAAAAATATTAAATACACAAGCTGTTCTTACATTTTATATAAAAAAGGGAGTAAGGGTCGCTGAAAAAAAACTGAGGCTATTATTGCTCTTAAGAAAACCCATAAGTGATTTTATTAAACATCAATTATCTGAAAGCCATTTGCAAGAATATATAAATATCAAAAAACAAGATGAGTATAGAAGAATTCTTAGTCATAGAGTAGATAAATATATTGGAAAGCAAATGGACGCTTTTAATGCTCAAAAAATGATAGAAGTTGCAATATTGAATAGTGCTATTGCTGGACAAACTAATGCTTATAATATTGATGAAAACAATTTATTAGAAATAAAAAAAGAAGATTTTAAGAAACGATTAAAAACCATGCTCGAATCTGATTATTTACCTTATAGTTCAAAAAAAATTAATAACACAATCTTAATAAATAATGATATCGTTATTGATTCGTTCATCTATGACATTGTTATCCCAGAAGTCATTTTTAATATTAGAAGACACAGTCTTGAAAAGAATGGTAGTACAGAAATAAAATTGGTAAATAGCAACCTTATTTTGATAAATAAAATTAGTGATAATAAAAATCATAAGTTAGGGAATGGTTCTCAAATGTGTAAACAAATTTTTGATTTAATTAACAAAGAAAAAAACGAAAATGATTGGCGAGAAATAAATTATGATTCGAACTTCAAATCAGGAGATTATAATTATTTTAAAGTAACAATAAAATTATTTTGATATGAATATATTAATTTTAGAAGATGAATACAGTATTATTCTGAATATAATTGAGAAATTAAAAGGTTCAGATGTAATTATATATCCAAACAGACAGGATGAGAGACAATCTGTTGATGATGATTATAGTAATTATAAAAACTTAACAACAATATTTAAATCAGATGAAGAACAAATCGAAAATGAATTTGCAAAAATATTAAACAAAATAAATAATATTGATTTATTCATTGTTGACATTGGACTTAAAGGTAATGACGATATTCTTGGAGTAAAATTTATTAATTTTTTAAGCGATAAATGGTCTAATTACAATAATGGTAACTATAAAATCATTGTTTTAACAGGATTTGGAAAACAAAGTAGTCAAGTTAAACAAATTGAAAATACAGAAGGTATTGAGTTTATTTATAAGAAAAATTATGGGGGGGTTGCATATGCAGATAAAATAGCAGAGTTTATAGATAAAGAATTTAAAATTACAAGCCCACAAGGTTATAATAAAGAAGGTTTTTTCTCTGAAAAACGCCTTGCTTCTTTTTCGTTTTATTCAGATAAAATAATTTCTTTATTTTTTATTGTTTTTTTAGCTATTAGCCTTATTTATGCTTTAGCAGGAATTTCATCAGACACTCTCCAGTCTTTTTATTCCTTTAAATTTAAAAATATGGATGAAAAAGTTATTTTAGGCCATAATCAAACTGTAACTAATAAAATATTGCCTGACTCTACGTTGTATAAGAAAGGCAAAACAAATGAAGATTTAAATATTTTTGATGAAAAAGAGGCACTTAAAAATAAGAGGGAAAGGCAAAAAAGTAAAACGCAAATTCTTGAATATGTTGAACATTTCTTTTTATATCTTCTCCCTTTTTTTGTCATTTTAGGTTTTTTTAATTATTATCGTCTTACTACTGGTGTAAAATTGGATGGTGGAAAAACCTCTCAAATCGACCACGATGAAGCCTTAAAATCATTAAATACAACCAAAACGATTTTGTTATCGACATTACTTTCCTTCACAATTATAAAAATATTAGACAATGTTTTAATTGAAAATCAAACTGACATTACTTCGCTTATATCTTATGGGGTTTTATTAGTAATTCTTATGGCTTATATTGTGATTCAAAATTTAAGTCATAAAAGTATTGACAAACACTAAAATATTTATTAAAAAAAATATGCATAAACTTTACACAGTTTTGGATTTTAAGAATCGCCTCATAATTAACATTAGAGGCGATTTTTTTATTGTTTTCCCTCAAAAATAAATAAATTTGCTTATTCATCAATAAAACTTTAAATCAATGTTAAGAAAGCTATTCTTAATTTTATTCATATTTCCATTTTTTGCATATCCGCAAGATGCTCAAATATTCAAACCTGATTCAATTAGAAGAGAAATTGAGGCTGTCAAAATTACATCCAATTTAAAAATTGATGGACTATTAAATGATAAAGAATGGGCAAATGCAAAGCCTTTTTCCGACTTCACTGAAATAGACCCAATTCAAGGTAGAAAACCTAAAAATAGAACAGAAGCAAGGATTCTTTATAACAAACAATTTTTGTATGCAGGTTTTTTTTCAAAGGATATACTGTACCCCAATTTTAGGACACGGTTTATAAGTGAAAACTTATTACCTTTATCTTAAAATAACACAAAAATGGGAAAGAAAACAAGGCGAAATTACGATGAGAATTTCAAAACAAAAGTAGTAATTGAAGCATTAA
>JANNDY010000088.1:0-179783 GCA_031378345.1 Emticicia sp.
TTAATGCTTCAATTACTACTTTTGTTTTGAAATTCTCATCGTAATTTCGCCTTGTTTTCTTTCCCATTTTTGTGTTATTTTAAGATAAAGGTAATAAGTTTTCACTTATAAACCGTGTCCTAAAATTGGGGTACAGTATAAGCAATCGCCTCAGTGATATTATTTACCTCGATTTTTTCAAACAACTTTTTTCTATGAAATTTTACAGTATCTGGCGAAACAAATATTACATCTGCAATTTCGTTGATGGTATAGCCTCTTACCGAGTATTGTAAAATCTCTATTTCTCTTTTAGATAAAGTTGCTTTTTGTTCGGCTTCCCATGTATTACTATGAAGATTATATTGAAATGCCTTATTCTTCTCGCTATGGTATATTTTAATATTGCCAGACTTTCGTTCAGAAGAAAGTGTAACCACACAAATTGCCTTCCATATTTTTCCGTCATCAGTCAAAAAAAGTGGCGTTAATTTTTGATTTATTAGAATCTGCTTTCCATCGTTGTTTTTCAAATGAAAATCGTACGAAATAGAATGATGAATCCGCTCTTCTATGGGCAATCTTTCATAAAAATCAAAGCCAACTGCATTTACCTTTAAAAGCAATTCCAAATCCTTTTCAGGAACGTGTTTAAAGTAAAACCCATATCCCATTTCTAACACTTCTTGGGCAGTATTTCCGCATAAAAATAAGGGATTTTCAGAAACATAATCGAAGCCTTGTTTCTGATAATCAATAACATAAACACTTGCATTGCTTGCTCTTGCAAATGCCTTGACTGGTTTTAAGTAATCAATTCCTTGACTACTTTCTCCTTCGCTCATATTATAAATAGTATTCCTATGGTCAAAAAACGCACTAATTTCCTTCATACGTTTATATAATTTGTTAGATTAGGGGTATAAAGCTTAGATTTTAAACATACAAATAAACACAATTTTATTTAAAAAAAATAACCCCATATTCTATTTATTCAACACCCCAAGTTCACTACCCAAAAGTGTAGTTGTTTGAATATCAGCTAAATACTACACTTTTGGGTAGCAGGTTTGTAAGTTATGACCAATACATTTGATAAAAATAAAACGAACTAACCGATGATTATTACTCAAAGTTATTTAGGGAAATTAGAGTTGAATTTGCTCAACGATTTAGCAAAGTTTGTGGTCGAAGAAAATTTCAATCATCATTGCGAAGTTGCTCCAAACGAGGCTGCTCATCATATAGAATTAGAAAAAGATGTAGATGATATATACAATGATGAGTTAAATTATTTTAAAAACTCTAAATTCTTTGTTGCAAAAGATTCATCAGGAAATATTCAAGGCTCAATTAGGGTAATCAAGTGGGATTATAAGGCTACACTTCCACTCCAAAAAATATTCAATATTAACCCTTTGGATACATTGGGCAGCACTCAAAAAGTATCGTCTATTTGGCATATTTTTAAAATAAATCACACTAAACTATGGAAACACTAAAACTCAAAAGCAGAAAAGAAATTGCCGAAGAATTGGGCATATCTACTCGAACATTAAAACGCTGGACTAAAAAATTTGAAATAGAAATCCCCTCTGGTCTGATTTGCCCTAAGATTCAAAAAACCTTAAAAAGCAGAGTATTTCGAGATGATAGTTTTGAACAGTCTGATTTTGTCCATTAAAGTGCAATTTTGTCCGATAATGTCGCTTGTAGGGTAAAGTAAAGTTGCCTTATCTTTGTAACAAATAAGCCCCCCAGCAATCTTGGCGGACAACGGGAGGCTTATAGTTCAATCATTTTACAAAATTAAACGTCGTAAATTTATGAAAAAATTAGTTTATTCCATCGTAAGTGTGTCAATTTTTAGCTTATTAATTATCAGTTGCAATAAAGATAATGTAAGCATTGACAAGAATAGTGCTTTGAGTAGTGCAAAAACTGAAGACAGCCCAATTGCATTTGCTGAAAAAGAGTTAGGTAAACTTGAAAAAAAGGATTTTACCTATATTGATGAAAAAACAGGGAGTACTTTCGTTTTAAGAATTGCAGCTCGAACCACAAATGAGATTCAAGCCTATTTAGATGAAAACGAGGTTACGTTTTTTGGTATTACTGAACAAACAAGATTAGAGCTTTTGAAAAACGCAAAAAACAATACTGCTTCTAAAGTAGTAGCTACTTCAAATGACAATCCATCAAATCTTATTGGTGATGTGATAACAGAATTGGTAAGTAAAAAATTAGGGGTTGGGATTACTGGTTTCGGACAAACTATTTCACCAAAAAATAGTAAACAGACGAGTAATAAAAATGCAAGACCCTCTGATATTCAAGATAGTTATAGTTGGAAACAACCTTCTATCCCTTGGTGTGAACAATTTACACTTCAACCAATCAGTTCTTACCCAACTTCAGGCTCACCTGTATTTTTTCAAACAAGAGGATGGTGGTGGAATGGTTCAGGTAGTCCATTTACTTCTATGCTTACTAATGGAGTACCTCAGACTTTCAACTGTGATGGTCCTAAATTTACCAGAGTCGGTACTTTAGATGATTTTTACAACAACTACTCTGTAACATGGTTAGATTTAGAATCTGGTGAATCTGAAACGAAATAATCAAATAAGGTACTTCCGTCCGCCGAAGTACCTTAATTTATAAAATATCATGAAATATACTATTAGTCTTCTTATTTTCTTTATTTCATTTTCTACAAAATCTCAAAGCCAGCTTTCTGGTTTTATAAAAGAAAGTAGTTCAGGAGAGGCTATTGTAGGAGTAAATGTACAGATACTAAATTCAAAACTTTCGACTCATACAAATACATATGGGTTTTACTCCATTAAAATATCCAATGATAAAAATATTGAGGTAAAAATTTCTACCGTAGGCTATAAAACAGTAGTCAAACAAATTTCATTAAATGAAAATACTGTGATAAATTTTGAATTAGAAATTGATTTAAGAGAATTAGATGAAGTAAAAATAGTTGCATCAGATATATTAGAAAATGATAAAGTTCAAATGAGTAGTATAATACTTACTGCTGCTGAAATTAAACAAATGCCTCTGATTTTAGGCGAAAAAGACCCGATGAAAGCCTTGCAACTACTTCCTGGAGTACAACAAGGAAGCGAAGGAAGCAGTAATATTTATGTGCGTGGCGGTGGTGCAGACCAAAATTTAATTTTATTAGACGAGGGCATCGTTTATAATGCCAATCATTTATTTGGCTTTTTCTCAACTTTCAATGCCGACCCAATCAAACAAGTGGAGTTATACAAAGGTGGTTTTCCTGCAAGATATGGTGGGCGACTTTCTTCGGTAATTGATGTTAAAATGCGAGAGGGGAATAAAAAAGAATTTCATGGAGAAGGGGGAATAGGACTCATATCTTCTCGATTAACTTTAGAAGGACCAATTAAAAAAAACACTTCTTCATTTCTATTATCAGTAAGGCGTACCTACGCTGATGCTTTAATTACACCTTTTTTACCAAAAAGTGAGAAAGTTGGCTATTATTTTTATGACGTAAATTCTAAAATAAATATTGACCTTAACACAAAAAATTCAATATTTCTAAGCATATACACAGGTAAAGACTTGTTTTATACAAAAGATTTTGTAGCACGTAGAGGCGGACACCTAACAAACAGGATAGGAATTGATTGGGGTAATATTACGGGTACGCTTAGATGGAACAAAGTTTTTAATCAAAAACTATTCTCGAATACATCAATCATTTATACTAAATATAACTTTGGTTTGTCTGATTATACCAAACGTGACTATGTAGAACCTGTTTCTATCAATGATTTGCGACTTATATCTTCGGTCAGAGATTATACGATAAAGGTAGATTTCGATTATTTTCCTTGGAAAAATGGGCAAATCAGAATGGGCGTAATACATACATTGCACCAGTTTTCGCCTCGGAGTATAACTTATATTTCAAATCAACTTTCTAATAGCTCCTTTGAAAATAAAGTTTCTCGAATAACTAATAATGAAGGAGCATTATATCTTGAAAATGAAACAAAATCAAAATATTTTTCATCAAATTTGGGTTTAAGGCTAAGTTATTACGGTTTTGAAAAACAGTTAAAAACTACTTTTGAACCACGAATACTTTTAAATTTTTCTATCAGAAATCAACAATCAATCAAAGTTTCATATAGCCGAATGGCACAATATATACATTTATTATCAAATACTGCAGTTGGTTTACCCACTGACTTATGGATACCATCAAATGATATAATAAAACCATCTTATGCTGACCAAATAGCAATAGGCTTTGTAAAAGACTTGAATAAAGGTTTCTCTTTTTCGGTAGAAAGTTATTACAAATTACTTAAAAATATTATCCAGTATAAAGATGGAGCAAATTTTCTGAGTTTAAGCGAAGGTGCTACAAAAACTCCTTTCGTTTGGGAAGATAATGTAACACAAGGGCATGGGTGGTCTTATGGATATGAGTTTTTTATTCAAAAAAAGGTTGGCAAATTTACGGGTTTCACCGGCTATACGCTTTCTTGGGCAATAAGGCAATTTGATGAATTGAACCAAGGCAAAACTTTTTACTCACCACAAGACCGTCGGCATGACCTTGAAACATCTTTAAATTATAAACTATCAAAAAAAATCAGGCTTTCTATAAATGCCTTATATTCAACTGGAAATGCCTTGACCGTGCCAATAGGTTTGTCTTTCAGAGAAGACAGAGGAAGTACTTATCTATTCGAATATGGACAGCAAAACACTTTTAGAGCAGAACCATACCATAGAATAGATGTTGGTTTACAACTTTATAAAAAGAAGAAATGGGGCGAAAGATATTGGGACTTTAGTGTTTACAATATGTATAATCGAAAAAATCCATACTCATATATTGCAAAGCCAACCTATACACCCTCTTCAAAAACGGTGGTGTTAAATATACAAAGAAATTGGCTGATTCCTATTTTACCAGCTTTTAGCTATAATTTTAAATTTTAAAATTGATGAAAAAAGTTTTTATATGCTTAATTATTGCTATACTTTTTTATTCTTGTATCAAAGTTGATAGTGTACAACCACTGCCAAAATATTCAATTTATGGAATAATAGCACCACACGATTCACTTTTAAGTGTTTTTGTAGGAAAAGTTTATGCAATTGGACAATCTTTTCCAAGTGATACTGGCAAATATGTTTCGACTGCAAAAGTTTGGTTAGAAAGCGAGTTGGGTATTAAAGAATTGTTTTTTAATAAGGTTACTAAAAAATATCAATCACTAAATAATAATTACATAAAATCTGAAAAAGTATATACACTGAAAATTAAATTAAATGATGGTGAAATGATGGAGGCTACTACGGTCGTGCCAAATGATATTCAAAATTTTACCTTTTCAAAAGCAATCATTGCTGATGATTTTATCTTGGAAACTTCTTGGAACGACGATCCTAAAATTAAAAATTATTATAAACTGACTGGACTACCTCAATCTAAATCTTATTACTCACCCTATTTTTATTGGGATAAAAGTTTAGTTGTTTGGAGAGTTGGAGATAATGAAGGAAAAACGATTAAATCACCACAAGGATTATTACAAAATATATCAAAATATGACGGTGTTTATATTTTACTAACGCTTCAAAATATGGAAAAAATCTATTTCGATTTTGACAATAAACTTGTAGCTATTCAGAATCGAAGTTCATTTACTGAGAAATTTGAGACACCCATTTTATTTGAATCAAACATTAAAAATGGTTTAGGGTTATTCAGTTCATACACAGAAAAACAAGTAATTATTCAAACTAAATGATAAAAACCATGAAAACAACAAAAATTATTTCATTCATTTCAATGCTCTTTTTTACTATTTCTTGTGAGAAAAGTACTATTTATAAAGAATATCTCTCTATCCATGAGGTCTGGGATATTAGCACATTTGTAATAGATAGTAAAACAATAGACAAAGATACGCTTACACTAAAATACTTAGATTTCACGAAATGTGTATTAAACAATAAGAAGTTGAAAAAAGAATCTTCGGGCTGTATTGCATGGATAAATACATTAGATAAAAAAGGCTATTTGATGTCTTATAGAGTACAAGAGAACAATTCTATGATTATTGATGTAGTTTCAAATTCTGAAATTTCAGCAAAAGAAGATAAAGAATTACGTAATTTACTTTTAGGTACTTGGTCGTATCAAGTGCTTGAAGGCTCAAAACTGAAATTAAAAAAAACAACTTCAATTAGTACAAAATATAAAGACTTTGAAATGAATTTTTTGAAAAGAAATTAATATAATAAAATTTGATTAGTGTGATATTCCGCGAAGAAGGGTTGAGAAATACCTTAGAAAAAATCAAATCTATCGTAGCGGGCAATGGCAAAGCACCTGCGGCTGTGGTCAATCAAAAATCAGGCAAAAAGAGCGTACTTTTCTCAACTTGTGAGTTAATCGGCAATGAAATTGGCTTTAAATTAGAAGAACCTAAGCATATAGAATCTTATCAGAATAATGTTACCAACCAACTTTATGTCATTGCAAAGAGTTCAAAAATACGAATCCGTAAGGTTATTTTGAGAGATACGTGGTGGAAAGACGAAAACGGGCATTTATTGGCATTTACCAAAAAAAACAAAACGCCTGTTGCATTAATTCAAAAAACGAGCAATAGCTATGTCCTAAAAGATTTATCATCGGGGACTGAATCACTTGTGAATTATGAAGTAGCTGATACTTTAGAGCCAATTGCCCATATGTTTTTCTCAGGATTTGACGGCAAAATGAGTTCGGTAAAGAAAGTGCTCCGTTTTGCTATTAAAGGTGTAGAAAAAGACTCAAAAATGTTAATTTTAGCAGCTTTTGTTGGCAGTTTAATAGGTTTGTTAGTCCCAATTTTAGCTGGAAAAATGTACGATGATGTTATACCCACAGCCGATAGGTCTATGCACTTAGAGGTCTTTATGATAATGATTATTATTGGATTCGTTTCGGTGGGCTTACAGTTGGCACAGGGCGTTTTGCAAATACGATTAGAGTCAAAATCAAGCATTAATTTGCAAGCTGGTGTAATGGATCACATGCTTCGATTACCAGTAACATTCTATAAAAAATTCTCGGCTGGCGACCTCACAAACAGGGTTTTGAGTATCAATGCTATTCGTCAGATTGTTTCGAGTACATTAATGACAGCAGTGTTGAGCGGGGCGTTCTCTTTTGTAAACCTGATACTGCTCTTTACTTATGATTCAAAATTGGCTTGGGTTGGTGTCGGTTTAGGATTGATTGCTGCGGCTTTTATGGTTACGATGGGTTTATTAAAATTAAAATACGATAGAGAGGTTTCTAAATATCAAGGAGAAATTCAAGGTTTTCTTTTCGAGTTTTTATCAGGAATTACCAAAATCAGAATAACAGGTGGCGAAAGTAGAGTTTTTAAACTTTGGGCAGATAAATTTTCAAAATTGAAGCAACTCGGTTTTAACTCAGGAACTTATCAAAATTTTGTCGAAACATTCAATGCGTCTTACCCGCTTTTGACAAGTATTTTCTTTTTCTCATTCCTTTACTATACCGTACTTAATGCAGACTCTGCCGCAACAAAAATGCTGTCAGTGGGAGTTTTCATGGCATTTATCAGTTCATTTAATCAGTTTTTAAATGATAGTTTACGGTTAAGTATGGCATTAATCACTTCGCTCAATGTCATTACGCTATACGAAAGGGTAAAACCAATTTTAGAAGAAGAAACTGAATCTGCCGAACAAAGCGTTGACCCAGGTGAATTGGCAGGGGAATTAGAAGTAAATTCTGTTTCTTTTAGATACAATCCCGAGCAACCGCTTGTACTAAACGACATTTCGTTCAAAATCAAACCCGGTGAAATGGTTGCGTTTGTAGGGGCTTCGGGTTGCGGAAAATCCACTATTATGCGATTGCTTTTAGGGTTTGAACACCCAGAAGCGGGGTCTATCTACTACGACGGCGATGCTTTTGAGGCAATGAATAAAGAATTGGTAAGAAGACAAATAGGTGTTGTTTTGCAGAATGGAGCTTTGATGTCAGGCAGTATTTTCCAAAATATTGTGGGTAATTCTGAATTGACATTAGACGACGCTTGGGAAGCCGCACGAATGGCAGGAATGGAAGAAGACATCAAGCAAATGCCTATGGAAATGCACACAGTCGTTAGTGAAGGTGCGGGTACATTCTCAGGTGGACAAAGGCAACGATTGATGATTGCGAGAGCAATTGTGCATAAACCAAGATTGTTGTTTATGGACGAAGCAACAAGTGCTTTGGATAATAGAACACAAAATATCGTTTCGCAAAGTTTGGATAAATTGCAAGCAACTCGAATCATCATCGCCCATAGACTAAGCACCATCAAAAACGCGGACCGTATTTATGTAATGGATAAAGGAACTATCGTAGAATCGGGTACTTATGATGAATTGATGGAAAAAGACGCAGTATTTGCTCAACTTGCCAAACGCCAAATTGCCTAAACCATGATTAGCACTAATCCATCAGTTTTGATAGAAGACAAATTCGATGTGTCAGGTGAATTGAAACGATATTTTCGAAATAAGTTTTGTGCAAAAGATAAAAAACCGCAATCATTTTTTACTGATGAACCTTACATAAAATCATGGAAAAACTATTGTTCGGAAGCTGAAAAAGTAGGTAGTTTTCAAGTATTAAAAAAATGCTATCCTCAATTAAATTTTCCGATTGAAGAAGAAATTAATAAAACACAGGATTATATTGATGCTGTATTGAAGGGAAAAACAGAGCAGTTAAATGAGCAAAACGATTTACAGCTAAATAACCCAAAAGGGTTAAAAATTAGTATTTATGAAAGCATTGCAGGGCAAGTTCCTGTACTGAAAAGCCCTGATAATCAGGACTTTATAAAAATAATTCAATGTCTTTTACATAAAAATAACCCGACTCCCGTTCCTCAATCAATGGGGGCTTTATTGGCAAATGGCATTAATAATTGGGAAAGGATACATTCTTTAAAAACACAATGGTTAGCAGATAATCCATTAGGTAATTGGAATGAGGAGTTTTCAAATAACGTTTTGCCGAATCCTCACTTATACAAAGACAAAATTATCATTCTAAGTACAAAACCATACAGCAATGTACCAGCAGATAAATTAGGTCTTACAGATGAAATTTGGAAAAGCTATTCTTATTCGATAAGGCTTGAGCATGAATGTACGCATCTTTATACGCTGAAAAAGTATGGTTTTGCTACTAATAATCTGCATGACGAACTCATAGCTGATTATATTGGAATAACTAAAACTATCGGTAGCTACAATAAAGAGTGGATGTTAGCATTTATGGGCTTAGAAGATTTTCCAAAGTACAGAAAAGGTGCAAGGCTTGAAAACTATTTAGGCAATACCGATTTATCATTTGAGAATTTCGAACAACTGACCACAATAATCAAAAATTCAGTAGAGAATATCGCCTCTTTTGATAGTGAATTAGGGAAAATAAATTCAGACAAAGACCAAATATGCCGAATGGATACTCTATGTGAAACATCTGTTTTAGAAATTGCAGCTGAATATGGGGCTGATTTATTGCTTGAAAAGTATAAGAAATTGTATTGAAAAACCTCATTCCTTGGCATTATCAATATTAAGCAGAATATAAGGCTTCATCATCGGATGTTCAAATTTATACTTTACATTTTTTCCCGAACCTAATTTTGTTAATATCCTCCCTCTTTCGGCTTGGCATAATTTTTCTAAATTGTGCGTGATGTTCTCTCTCGTTGCGTTTTTCTCTGTTAATTTATTGAATTCAATCAAAACATCATGGGTGCTAAATGTATCAAATTCGTCTGATTTGCACAAAGCACAAGCATAAATGACCGATTTCCATTGAGAATTTTTAGTAGATGACAGTATGCCTTTGCCATAAGCGATTTTTAATTGTTCGCTTGTATTAGAAATTGCCTTTGAAATCGCTTTATTCAAATGTACAAGGCTAACTTTTTCTTTCCCTTCATTAATGGCAATTTCTCCAGCATATTTACAAAGCAAATGTGTATAATGCGGAAAACCTGATGAAAATTTTACAATTTTATTTTTTACTTGCATAGCAATCTCCAAATCTGCAGCTTTGAAGCCAGCCTCAATAATTTCAAGCTGCTCTACATCTGACATTCTCGGCAGATAAATTTGCATCAAACACCTTTCTAATGACCTGTGATTTCCAATCAAATCTGCCACATTGTCTGAAATCCCTACGATTAGTATTTTTATGGTAGTCGAATTATCCGATAAACTCTTGATAAGGTCTGCAAAGTTTTGCCTTGTAGTGGCGTTTCTGATATTATCAAATTCATCAAAAACAAATAAAAAATTTGATTCTGGATATTGACGTAAAATATTAGTTACATCGTGTGGCTCTACATTGTCTTTATTTACCAAAGAATTACCAAGCGAAACAAGTAAATCTGTTGTAGTAGAAGTAAACCCAATTCCTTTGACAGTTTTTGTGTGTTTTACTTCATTTAAAGCACGTATCCAAATACTTTTAAAATTGTCAGAACTATTGCAAGTAACCTTAACAGGATACGTATTTGTAATGGATTTGCAAGTAATATTTGCCAAAGAAGTTTTGCCTACGCCCCTTTCTCCATAAATAATTCCATGTTGTCCATCTTCGTTTATTATCTCAACAATTCGCTTAATTTGAGTAATCCTACCTCTAAAAAGCGTTTCTTCTTTAATCGGTGCCGTTGGCGAGAAAACTTTATCAAGTAATTTCATTTTGTCTATTGAATCCATCTGAGTCTGTTGTCATTGTGTTGTTGTAAATGTAATAATTTATCGCTTTTTTTTTATCACTATTTAACTTTATTTTCAAACTGGATAGTTACAGATATAATCAAAAATAATGGATTATTTTCCCTAATTATTGCGAATAAAATGTTATCTCAAATGCTTTACAATTAGATTGTAACTTATTGATAGTCAGTGCATTACGAAGTTCCATCCAGACCGCTTAAGACACTCAGAAATGGGTATCTTAAGTGATTTTTTAGAGGTTTTTAAATCAATGATTTTCTATTTATCCATCTCGCCTTTACATAATCTTCTCATTTATATTTAACCGTTGAACAAGTTTATGATGACCCAAAGCAATATAGTTTTTTGTCAAAAAATGATATAAAGTAAGTTCATAAGTTCGGCTACTTGAAATAAACAAACGATTGACGAACATGTGAATGTAACTGGAAAGCAAATTCAATAGTTGATTATTATTTGACACTAATGCCATAATATCGTTTGCCAAATAATTAATATCAAAACTATCTTTTTCGCTAAAGATTTCATTCATTTCTTTTGAAACATTTCGATATTTATCATTGAGCTTTTTACGCAGGTTGGCTTCATCCCCAAACTCTTCCAAAAACCTTTTTTGCATCATTTCTGCGAAGTTCTTTTTTCCTTGAAAATCAAGTCCAAAAGCATCTAAATAGGCATTTATGCGTTTGTGAGCAAACGAAAATCGCTCTTCGTCGTTGGGGTGAGTACTTATAAATTCGATGACAGAAAGGCTATCATTTGAGAATATTTTTTCGCTCAAAAGTATTGTTTTTTCACCATATCGCTCAATTTCTCGTTTGTAGGTATCAAGCATTATTTCATGTACTAATCCATTTTCTTGGTAAGGTGCGAGAGCCTCATTTAGGCGTTTGATGATGTAAGTATAAAAAAAACTTTTAGGTTTCCCTTTGAATCTCAAACGTAGATGAGGCTTTGGGTCTTGGTAACGAATAAAGAAAAAAGATTCTATTATTTCATCTCTCAACAGTTCTTCAAAAAGCACTTTGACACAAGTTTTGAGTAGTTCTTCAGCAGTTTTTTCGCCACAATAAATTTTAAAATAGAGCCACTCACTTCCAACCGAAAAGTTTCTTTGTAGATTTATTTCTGAGCGATTTAATGTTATCTTCGTTGGCTGATAATCAGTTACTCGAAACGGAATAACAATTTCATTATTGAAATTGCCTTGTGGGGTTTTTAAAAAGCAATTTTCGGGAGAAAATAAAACTTCTTTGAGCGTAACAGCCTTATTTTTTGAAATATAATCTTTAAATAATGCTAAGCACATTTCATTTTCAAAATCAATAAATAGCTCATTATCCGCCTCCGAAATAGTTACAAAGCGTGGAATTTTATGCTTTTTTTGTATTTCGTATAGTTTGTTACGGCTCATTTCAGTTTTGGAAAAACAATGTTCATCTTCAAAAGTCAAGTTCCAAGTAGCTGGCGAAAGGACGATATTTTGATAACGAACCCTCGGCAAAAAAGGCTGATTTGTGAATAAATTCCAGTGCCAAAAAACATTTACACAATCATCGGCAAATTGCAAATCCCCCAAAAAACGATATATATTGAGTCCATTTTGATAATTATGAGCAGAAGAAAGGCGAGGAATGACACGTTTATTATGTTTTTTTGAGCGAAGAATAATTTGTTTTCCATCTTTGACCGAAACCATCAAATCATCAATCAATATTTGATTTTCGGTGGCTACACTTGCAGGAGTTTGGTAAGGAATCTCGAAGTTTCTAAGGGCTGGTCGAGTAGAAATATTGCCAATGCGTGCTTCAGGAAGATGCACAATTTCAGCAAAAATCACATCTTCGTTTTTAGCCTTTTCATCATCTATACATTCCTTGAGCCTTTCGGAAAGTTTTTCATCGCCATTGCCAAACCTTCCGAGTATTGTTACAGCAGACGAGCCTCCCAAGTTTTTCAGATAAAAATTATAATCATTATTGTTTGAAAATAATGAACCAAAAGCAAAAAAATTAGGAGGTAATGGTGAACTATATTCAATATGATGTGCTTTTAATAAATCTAAATCTTTGTCGCTAAGATTAATTTCAAAATCTTGATTTTGGAGAGCTTCAGTATATTTTTTTAAAGTAAATTTCTTCCAATACACCCAAAAAACCTCTTGAATCGTCTCATTTGTTGGCTTAATATCTTCAATCAATGAAGATATTCCTGCACTTAATGATAAATCGGCATATCCAATGCCAATTTCGTTATCCAAAGCATCTGCCAAAGGCACTTCGGCTTCTTCATAACGCTCATAAAAACGTTGTCTGAAAACGTCTAAAGTTTGTGAATAATTGCCATGATTGAGTACCAAAAGTTTTTGAAACTTCTTTGATAAATCTTCAATTATTTTTTTGTCAATTATATTTTCGGAAGCATTAAAAAACAAATCTGTTTGTATAAAATCTTGGTGAGGAGTTTCGACAAGTGTGTGTAATAATTGTTGTATTTGTTCATATTGAATGGCTTGAAGATTCGGTTTTTGTAATAAATCATTAATTGCATGAAGTATGTCTAAAATATCTTGATTTATGTTGATAGTAGAAAGTTTGTTAATCATTTTTGTAAAAAAATCATCACCTGTTATTGTAGGCTCAATTTCTGAAAAAAGCACTTGTTCTTCAATCAATTCTTGCACAAAATTATAAGCTTCTTCTATTGAAATTTTATTATTTGTAATCGTATTTACTAAATCATGAATGAGGCAACCATTTTTGGCTTTTTCTAAAATTTGTTGGATATATTGAGAAAAATCTATCGAACAGATAGCAAAAGAACGCTTCGTATCTTGAATCGAATAAAACAGGTAATGGAATTTATCGCCTACTTTATAAATTGTATTATTTGGGGAAAACCGAAGTTGATTTCGAGTATTTTCATCAGAAAGTAAAAAATTGACAATTTCGACTATGTAATTTGTATCTAAGCGACTAAATTTTCGATAGGAATTTGACTCATCGAAAACAATATTTGTTTCATTTCCAAACTCTCCTGTGGTACAGCCTGCAAACATTCCATAAGGTGTGCATCGACTGCACATTCTCAGGTAATATTTGAAGAGGGTTTGAATAAGTTTGGCTTTTTCGGCAATATTTTCGCCATTAAGCCAACACCGAAACCTCTTGTATAATGCTGTTGAAGCAATATAAAGCGTTTCTTGCATTGTTGGTGAGGAGAAAAGTTGCCGCAGAAAAGCCTCAGAAGTTTCTGTTGATTGACAAGTTTCGTTGAGTGCAAAAAGTCCATCAACAGGCAGCAAATGTCGCCGTAGCACATAAAAACCAAAAGGTTGTATTGCCGTCATAAATCTACATAATTTGTTTAGTCATCAACTATTGCAACAAATTTTTCGATTGCATCAGTAAAACTCTCAATTGTAAAAGGTTTATTCAAAAAGGCAATAACATCCAAAGGAATATTGACCATCTGAATAGGATACGCAGAGGTAATAATGATACATTTTTGATGGGTTACGAGGGAGAAAAATGCACTATCGGGTAGGATAGGTACATTCTGTAAATCAAGGACGAGTAAATCTACTTTTTTTTTTTAACTAAATCAACCGCTTCTTCGGCAAAAGAGCATTCCCAAGCGATTTCGATGAATTGAAATCGCTTGATGTATCGCCTTAGCATGCTCTCAGCCAAAGGCTCGTCTTCAACTATTCCACAGAAATACATGAGGTGTTTAAAATAAAGTTTTCAAAATAGAAATTTCAGACATTGACAAATATGGGCATATTTTAGCAGAATTATTGTTTTTTCTTGCGTTAGTCTGAAATTTGAAGACAGTTTGTTTGTTCAGCGAAAGTTTAGATGATTTCATTGTGATTATTGTTTAAGATTGAAACTTGGTTCAAATAAAACAGAAAAATATTTCACTTCAATCGATATTAGATGTAGCCGCTGATTTTTTAGACGAATTGTATTTGTCAAGCAGAATACTTAAATTTACTATATAAATTTCTTCGAAATTCTGTATTTCTAATTTATGTCGATTGGGATAAAGTATATCTAATCGTTTCCTGACATTCCATAAGCCAATACCTCCTTGCACAGTTTCATGTTTAATGTTTTTAGGTTTGCTGTTGCTTACAATAAAAGTAAGCGTATCTTCATTTACTGATAAAACTATCTTTATCCAAGATGCTTTAATCGTATTATTGATACCATGTTTGAAAGCATTTTCTACAAAAGTAACAAGCAATAAAGGTGGAATATGCAAATCATTGGTAGTTCCTTCAATTTCTAACATAATTTGAGTACTCGCTTTATGGCGATTTCGTTCTAACTCTACATAATCTTTGATAAACTTGATTTCTCGGTGCAATGCTACTTGGTCGTTGTTTGCTTCATATAGCGAATACCGCATCAAATCGGAAAGTTTGAGAATGATTTGGGCAGCTTTTGGTTCGGAATCTATCACTAATGAATAAATACCATTGAGGGTATTAAAGAAAAAATGTGGGTTGAGTTGTGCTTTGAGATAATCTAATTCTAATCGGATATTGTTACGTTGCAATTCGAGGTTTTTTACTTTAATATAAGCAACATCAATTAATAGTTTTATGATTAAAGGTACTACAATATAGAGTGCGTACCAAAAAGTAATAAACCAGAAATTGAATCTTGCATAAATTCCTTTCCAAAAGCCATGTTCTGTTACATACTTAATGTAACCTTTTAAAGTAGTTTGACTTGGAAAAAGAGAGGAAAAATAGATAAGTGAATAATATGATACCGTATAAATAAAAAAATAGAACAAAACTATAGTTAAAATAGGCACAAAAAACTTATTTTCACTTAATTGTGAGAAAACATATTTTGAGGCGACATAAAAAAACAAAATAGATAACCCCCAATCACGCAATGCTATTAATATATCTAATTCAAATATATCTTCATTTAGCCGAAAATTATTTGGTGTATAAAGCCAAATAAAACCAAGCCAAAATAGCCAGAAAACACAATGAATAATTACTTTCTTTCTGCCACTATAACCTGCTTTCTCAAATGCGATTAAAAATTCTTTTAGTTTCATCTCAAGGCAATTGTGCTCGCATGGCGTTTTTGATAATATCTCTATAATTAGTGCCAATGCCTAACTTTTTGCCATTATCCAGTTCAATCATATTCCCGTCAAGGGCAACCATAAATTTTGTATTAATAATATAAGAACGGTTGATACGTAGAAATTTTTTGCGAGTTGCGAGTATGTTTTCCATCTTACCCATTCTCATATAAGTTATAATCATCGTTTTGGGCAAAAAAATCTTGATATAATCTTTCATACCTTCAACATATACAATTTCTTCAAAATCGACTTTTACTAATTTCCTGTCTTCTTTTACCCAAAGGAAGTTATCTTTAATCATGCCTGGGTCTATCAAATCATCATCTGAGTTCTCTTCAAAATCTCCCTCTTCATTTATTTTTGTGAGCATTGGTACTTCAATAATTGGTTCTATTGAAGTTTTGGTAATCGTTTCAGGGTGAATTTTATCACGTACTTTATTAATTGCACGTACAAAACGGTCGAATGGAATAGGTTTTAGTAAATAATCGGCTACATCATAATCAAACCCCTCGATTGCATACTGTGGGTAGGCAGTGGTCATGATGATATTTGGACGAATTTTGGTGAAAGTTCTGATAAACTCAAACCCTGTCATTTCGGGCATACTTATATCAAGAAAGATGATATCGGGTTTGATTTCATCAATTTTTTCGAGGGCTTCTATCGCATTATCAAAAATCTCTATCAAAGTAAGCGTAGGGATTCTCTTAACGAACTTTTCGATGAGTTGCTGGGCGAGAGGCTCGTCATCGACAATTATACAAGTGAGTTTGGTTTCCATTTACGTTGTAGTAATATTGTTTGTAGTAGATAGCGGCATTTTTACAAACAAATGCTAAATTAAGGAAAATAATTTCATATTCTCTTAGTAATTTGTAAAATTATTAACCCAACAAGTATCTATAATTACTGTTATATTAGGTTACTTTACATCAAAAATAATCTATCCCAAGAAAGGGTTTCGTTGTATAACTTTGATAGCAAAACTAACCCAATACCTAAATATCCGTATAACAAGCCATTGTTCATTTGTGGTGATAAAATCTGATACTCCCTCTTGCCTTCTAAATACTCTATTGTTTGATTTATCCAATAATCATAGGCTTCTTTAAAATAATTTTCATGAGAGATTTTATATAATCTTAAATACATCTGAGCCATACTACAAGTTCCATGACAAAAAAAGGGATCTTTAATCATGGTTCCATAATCTATTTTTCGATGAATTACTACATTGCTAATTTCATTTGCTTTTCTTAGCCAATCAATTCTATTAAATATTTTTGAAGCTTTAAATAGAAGTTGAAGAACATTCAAATCACCATAACACCACCCAATAAAACTATTAAACTTAGGCAAATCGTTCTGAATCGAATTTGGGAAATAAGAAAATTGTTCTTTTTGAAAATCAACGGTGTTTTCATACGAAAGTAAGAAACTGATTCCATCGGATATTAATTTGTTTAAATTTTGTGTTTGCACATTTCGTGTATATATTTCAAGTAACACGGTCAAAATGCCACATAAACCATGAGCTAAACCCATATTTATAGTATTAGGTGTGTCATTCTTTTTATTGATGGATTGGTTAATAAAATACGTACCATTTTTACTTTCAATAGCAACAGTTATTAAAACAGTTACCAATTTCTCTAAATACTCCATGGCTTTCTGGTTGGGTATTCTTTGGGCAAGATAGTACATTCCACCTATTGCTCCACTTAAATAATCAAGGTTTAGTTCATTGATTTGTTCGAGAGATTGCCTAAACACTAATTCATCAATTTGATTTAAAATGATGTCTGTTTCAAAATCAAGGAGTTGTTCCTCTTGCAATAATATCAATACATTTCCAAGCCCAACAAAACCATTCGACAACGAACTTTTTCTTTGAATAGCTCCTTTTTTATCTTCTTGAATATTAGAGAAAATATTTTCTAATAACTGCCTACCTTTTTCAAGATAACTCAACTCACCAATACATTTATAGCTATACATATAGTAGAGTACAAGCCCTAAATTACCCGAGATCAATGAATCCCCGATGGTTTCATTACTCTCAATAAGGTGATTTATTTTATCTAAAGCAAGTTTTATTTGTGTAGTATCTTGCTCAATTGTTAGGTTATTTTCCACTTAAAATAGTGTTTTGGTTGTTTTTTAAATTTGTTTTCAGCCAAGTATCCATTTCCCAATACATATGCAAGATTGATTCTTTGGACTTATAAATATGAGATTCATAAGGAAAATTCACATACCTAACAGGTGTTCCTAAGCCTTTCAGTGCATTATAATACCTCTCGGTTTGTAATGTAAAAGTCCCTGTATTATTATCTGCATCGCCATGAATAAGCAATATTGGTTTTTTTATTTTATCAGCATTTTGAAATGGCGACATTGAATTATACATGGAGGGTACTTCCCAATAGTTTCGTTCTTCGGTCTGAAATCCAAACGGTGTTAGTGTTCGATTATAAGCTCCACTACAAGCAATACCTGTTTTGAAATAATTAGTATGTGTCAGTAAATTTGCAACCATAAAAGCACCATAAGAATGCCCACCAATGCTTATATTAGTCGAATCTACAACTCCTAATCTTACACCTTCGTCAATTGCTGCTTTTGCACCTAATATTAGTTGTTCGAGATATGTATCATTGGGTTCTTTTCCATTTTCACCAATTATTGGTATTGTTACCATATCAAATACTGCAAAGCCTTGTGTAACAAAATATATTGGAGAAAAAGTAGAAAATCTGATAAACTCATTGGTTGCATGCGTTTGTTGACCAGCACCATCTTTGGTTTTATATTCTAATGGATACGCCCACATAAAAGTAGGTAAAGTACCTTTGCCTGGTTCGTAGTTGGCAGGTAAATAAAGAGTTGCTGTAAGGTCAACGCCATCGGATCTTTTGTACCGTAGAATTTTTTTCTGTATATTACTTAATTGTGGATAGGGATCAGCAAAAGTTGTAATCTGCTGAGGTTCATTTGTAATATCTGTTAGATTTCTGATAAAATAATTAGAGTTTATATTGGTTGATTCTCTACGTGTAAGAACCTGCTTGGTTTCCCAATTAAGTAGAAATACGCCATATTCTAACATATTGCCATCACAACGCCATATTCGGTCTATTTTCTTTGTTTTCAGATTCAGAATATCAATAAAAGGTTTTTTACCTTCGGGTGAATATCCATCTCCAAAAAACATTAATTCGTCATTTTTAGAAATCGATAGTACATAACGTCCATATTTATTATTATGCCCTTCTGGGTTGCCAGGGTCGGCATAAACATCTTCCGACGATTGCTCAAATAATATTTCTGGGGCTTTTTCCAATGCTGGATTTATGATTTTACAAATGTATTTTCGTGTGGCATTCCAACTTTCTATACTTAGAGCATATTGGTCATTTCCCCAGCCTACATAACTAAAACGACATTTAAACTTTATAATTTCGGTAGGAGTATTATCAAATGGCGATGCCCATGACACTAATTTATCTCTAAATTCAGTCGCTTTTTTCGGATTTCCCTCGTCCATTGCCTCAACCCAATAAAGTGATGCAGGAAGGTCTGGTCGCCATTCGTGATTACGAGGAAAAGGCGTGCAAGCATCTGCCCCAATGGGTGTATTATCTTGTAATGGAATATCAATGATGTTTTTGAAAAACGAGCCATCATTGATTTTTAGCAAATCAATTTTGGAAGGAAAACGTCGGGCAGGCAGCGTATATGAGTATGGTTTATGAATAACTTTTGTCATCAATAGCGTAGCATCGGGTGATGAATTGAAGGCTTGAAAAAGAGCAGGTTTTCCAAGTGAGATACTTTTCTTTTTATCAATGCTTATTTTTAGCAGTTGAGATGCAGCATAATATTCAAAAAGTGCCTCATCGTCGGTATTTTTGAGCATATCGGGATAAGTGCGGGCAGGCGATTTTTTACCGATTGCTTCCTGAATCGTTGGGCCTGTAGGAACTCTATTGATTTGAGGTAAAATTCTTTTTTCGGCAGGAACAGTTGCTACAATTAGGGTTTTACTATCAGAAAGCCATACATAAGGGCTACCAAAAATGGCATTCAAACGAAAATCAGAGCGTTTATTGGCAACATTTGTTTTTAAATCAATAAACCATAGTTCGATGGCATTATCGGTACTATTCGTAAAAGCAATTTTTGTTTCATCAGGCGACCATTTTATGTTGCTAATGAGTGGATTTGTTGGTAGATTTTTAATACTAATCTCTTCTTTGGTCTTGATTTTTAATAGTTTCAAAGTATTAGAATAATTTGCTCGACTTGGACCAAAGTTAGAAGGATTGATGCGTAAACCAGCCAATTTTAGCTCTGGTTCGGCAAGTTCGGCAATCGAAGGCATAGGCGATTTGCTGATTAAAAGCATCAACTCACCTTTTGAATCTACTTGCACAGTTGGTGTGGTAGAACTTAACAATAAGTCTTCGATTTCTTTTGGAGGAGTTTGATAACTGAGATTTTGAGCGAATCCTGTTAAAGAAACCAATGCCAAAAACAAGTATTTGATAGCGTAATTTTTCATAATTCAAATAATTTTAAGTGTTTCTAATTCTCAAAAACAAGTAAGGATTTGGTGGATTTCATGCGAGCAATTTTTGATTTATAATATTTGTCTAAATAATGATAAATCACTAATTCGTGTAGCCGATGTTTGGCTACTAAAAGGCGATTGATGTACATGTGAATAAGGCTCGGCAGTAGTTGCTTTGGCGAAAAAGTAGCTTTATCGTTGACATCCATCGTAAGCAAAGCGTCTATTACAGGCTGGTTCAATGCGGTTCGATGCTCAAAGCAGGCAATGGCACTCCTGATATCTTCGCTATGGTTTGTTCCATCCAATAATGCCAAAATATTCTCCGAATCTTTACGGTACTTATTATTGAGCGAAACCGTGAGGCTTGTATTGCCACTAAATTCTTTAAAAAATCCTGTTTGAAGATTTTCTATAATTGCTGATTTTTCCTGAATACTGAGTCTGAAATCATCAAGAAGCATATCAATACCTTTGAGGGCAAATAGCCAACGATACTGCTCGCCGTCTTCGCCGCCATCAAGCATATCAGTAAAATTCAAAACGGCTACACTATCATGATAAAAAAGTTTTTCGCACAGCTCAATACTCTTGCTTCCATATCTTTCAATTTCTCGGTCATAAGTATCAATTTGCACTTTATAAACCATCTTGTTTTGAAAATAACTTTCCATTTTTTCGTTGAATAACGATAAAATATACTGACCGAAGTCTTTATTATTTTCGCTATAAAATCTTATTCTAAGGTGTTCGTTGGAATCTTTAAATCGAATAAAAAACCATTTATCAATCACGCCATTTTCGATAAGTTCTTCTGTAAGTGGCTTTATAATTTCGGTCAAAATCCTTTCCGAAGATTTCACTCCTGCATAAATCTTGATATAAAACCACTCTCTTCCAGGCACAAAACTTCGTTGAGTTTGATTAATAATGGTTGACAAAGTTGATTTTGGGGCATTTACCTCCACTTTTTTATAAAGTGGAAGTAATACTTCGTTGGTATATTTCCCGTTTTTGTCTTCAACAAAACAATTTTCGGGCGTTGACAAAAACTCTTGCAAATTGACAATGCCTTTCTTTTTGATTTTTTGATAAATTATTTCTAACGAAGCTTCATTTTGCCAATCAATCAAGAGTTCGTTATCGCCTTCGGTCAAAACTGTGAATCGTGGAATATCCAAATCGACTCTCAATTGAGTCCAAAAAGTAGGCTGAGGAACTTGTTTATTGCTAAACTCAGCATAATTCTGAGCTTTTATACGCCATTTTGCCCTGCTCAATATGAGTTTTTTATATTCGATTCGAGGTAAAAAAACTTGGTCAGACAACATTCCCCAGTCCCACATAAAAGTGCTATTGTAGCCATCTTTTTGCAAATCGCATAAAAAACGATAAACTCCGATACCAATATTATAGTTGTGTGCCGATGTGAGGCGAGGAATAATTTCTTTGTTAAGGCGTTTCGATTTCAACACAACTCGACTGCCATTTGGCACAGAAATCAGCAAGTCGTCGAGCGATATTTGATACTCGCTTACAACCGAAGAGTTGCCCAAAAAAGGAATTTCATATTTACGAAAAGCAGGTCGCATCAAGATATTCCCAACTCTTGACTCTGGCAAATGCACCACTTCGGCAAAAATAGCATTCGGTTGGCTGCTCTCTTCTTGCTCAATGGCTTGTTTTACAAAAGCTGAAAGTTTTTCATCACCATGACTAAATCGTGCAAAAAGATTACCCGCCGAAGGTCCCGAAAGGACTGAAAGTTGAAATTTAAAATCCCCTTCATCAACACTCTGTGCCGACGATGCCAAAATAGACCCAAACGCATATAAACTTTCTGGAATCTTGCTATTGCTGGCATTCTGCTCAAACGGCTTCATGTCGATATCGGTAATCTCAATGCTTTGAAGTTTTCTTTCTTTGGCTTCCAAAAACTTCTCAAATCGCATTTTTTCAAACAAACCCCACGTAATTTTACCATCTCGAACTCGACTTGGCACTGCCAAATCTTCAACCAAAGGTGCATTTTCGGCTTGTCCACCATGATTAGAACCATAGCCAAGACCCGATTCGTTATCGAGGGCAAAAAGTAGTGGAATCTCTTGTTCTTCATAGCGTTCGTAAAATCTTTTACTGAAACTTTCAATGTCTGAACTTACGGAACGAGGGGTAAGCAAGAAGAGTTTTTCGACAGATTTTGTAATAGTATTTATAGCTTTTTCACTTATTTGGTTGACGCTCGTTTTGAAAAACAAATCGGTTTGAACCAAATCTTTTTTAGATGTACTCGTAAAGTTTGTACGGATATTTTCGGCAATAGCATTATATTTTTCTATCGAAGTATCTTGTAGATTTAGCAGCGATTTGATAGATTTTAGTTGTAAAACAAGGTTATTTGTACCTTTCAATGATAACATACATTTGATAAGTACATCAAAAAACTCATTTCCAGTGGTAGTTGGCTCCAATTCGCTCACCAATATTTGGGCAGAAATAAGCTCATTAATATAAGTTAAAGCTTCATCATAAGAGATTTCATCACTTTGAAGAACAGCTATCAATTGGTTAATGGTTGCCCCTTGCTTTGATGTTTGTAGAACCTGCTCAATGTAATCATTTGCCCCAACCGATGATAGAAAATAAGAGCGATTTTTATTATGAATTCGATACTCGGTATAGCGATATTTATTACCTAAACGATAAATACTGCTATTGTTATAAAATTTAAGTTGATGTTTTACTTCGTCGAGATTGATGATAAAATTCACCATTTCGGCAACATAATTCATGTCTAATCTTGATTTTTTCCAGAATTTGTTGTTTTCATCAAACACAATTTGTGTAGATTCAGAAGTTTGTCCTGATGCACACCCTGCAAAAAGTCCATAAGGTGTGGGGCGTGTACACATCCTGACAAAGTATTTGTACAGCGAAAGTGTAATTTTTCGACTTTCTTTTATGTCAAAATTTTCGTTATCTACCCATTTGCTAAACTCTGCGTAGAAATCAGGCGAAGCCAAATAAATAGCTTCTTTCAGAAGTGGTTCTGAGTAGATTTTTCGTAGGATGACTGCCAAACCATCAATATTTTCACGACTAATGTCATCAGCCTGAGTAATGAGTTTATCAACGGGAAGTAACGGACACCGTAGTAAAAAAAACTTATGAGCTAAGATTTGAGACATAATCGTAAAAATATTTGATTAACAAAAAAGAAATATTATTTTTGTATGCTTGATTTTTTAAAGAGTCAATTCGTTATTCAGGAGTTTTGACTCCGACATAATGAGTTGTGAAAGCCAAACTCGGTCAAAGTTTGGCTTTTTTTATAGTAGATATTAGCCGCACGAACAGGCAAGACAAGATTCTTCGGAATCTCCTTCAACTGCTTTAGTCTTCCTGCAAGTAATGCTCAAAATTACTCCACCTTCAATTGCAGATGCTTGCTCATCGTCTAATTTGGCAATAGTCAATTTATCAAGAGATAATTTTTTGTCGAATGTTATTTGCTTCTTTTTCATTGCCTTAAATTTGTTAGTATTGAAAATTTATTTTACTGTGAAATTAGTTACCGTTACTACAGGCTATGCACTCTTGGTCATCATTATCTAATCCTTCTACTGCACCTCTACAAGTGATAGTCCATCCAGTTTTACCACCATCTAACACTAATGCTTGCTCATTATTTAACTTGGCAAGTATAAGTTTATCAAGAGATAATTTTTTATCGAATGTTATTTGCTTCTTTTTCACTGCTTATTAGTAAGATAGGGTTTGAAATATAAAAAGTGTTATTAAAGCCAAATTCGGTCAAAAATTTGGCTTTAATCAATTATTCTTAATTACAAGAACAGGCGATACAAGATGCTTCAACATCACTCTCCTCGGCAACCGCCTTGTTGCAAGTGATACTAAATGTTTTACCGCCTTCTACCGATATTGATTGCTCATCGTCTAATTTGGCAACGGTAAGTTTATCAAGAGATAATTTTTTATCGAATGTTATTTGTTTCTTTTTCATTAGTTAAATTGAATTTAAAGGATTAAAAAATTATTTTAAATTACATAAGGCTTACCTCCTAAAAAATCAGGAGGTAAGTATTAAGTATTATTTGTTACAAGAACAAGCGATACAAGAGCTTCCCTCTTGATCCTCTTCAACAGCCGCAGCCTTGTTACATGTGATTGTGAAAATGTTACCACCTTCTACAGCTGAGCTTTGCTCATCATTAAGGGTTGCAACAGTCTCTTTGTCAAGATTTAACTTCTTGTCGAATGAAATTTGTTTCTTTTTCATTTTAATTGAAATTTAGAAAGTGAGTAATAATTAAGCCGCAGCACCGTTGCACGAACAAGCGATACAAGAGTTCCCCTCTTGGTCGTCTTCAACAGCTGCAGCCTTATTACAAGTAATTGAGAAAATGCCTGCTCCACCTTCAATAGAAGCACTTTGTTGGTCGTCCAAAGATGCGATAACTTCTTTGTCGAGATTTAACTTTTTGTCGAATGAAATTTGTCTTTTTTTCATTTTGCTTGATTGTTTAAAAAGATTATTAAATGATTGAATTTATCAAACGATAACTTAGACTAAGCTATCGGGTCAATTGACTCAACAAAACAACATTCAGATTAATATTCTTTGAAATAATTTCGACAGAATTAGTGTATTTTCAGATAAACCTTTTTAAATCGTTTTTCTGCTTCCTAATATTCAAATATTTACTCCAATCTATTTATTAACTTGTCTGTTTCAATGTAATCAGCATCATGTTTCTACTATATCTTATATTTGTCTATCCTGATTAGACTTTAGTCGAAAATTATTTAATGAAAAAAGATAATGTACTTATTTCGACAAGAAATTAAAAACTACAAATCATTAAATTGATAACACAATGAAATACTTATTATTAGTTACAGGGTTTTTCGCTTTAGGATTAAGTGGAATTCCAACATTTGGTCAAGATATTGTTTCATTTAATTCACCACCAAAAAAAACAAATGATTTACCTATTAAAGGAAAAGTGAGAGGGAGTATCATCGACGAAAAAAAACAGCCATTGCCGTTTGTCAATATTGTGATACTTAAGTCGGGGGACTCTTCACTTGTGAAGGGTGTAACAACTGACTTAGAAGGAGGTTTTTCAATAGATGATTTGCCACTCAATAATTATATTTTGGCAGCAACGATGGTTGGCTACCAAAAAATAGGTTTGGTATTAAAATTCGATGAAGTTAACACCGAACTCAAAATCAATACTATTGAGATGCAGCCCGACACAAAGGCTTTGAAAGAAGTTGTTGTCCGCTCTAAAAAACCTATCATCGAACAAAAACCTGATAGGCTAATTTTCAATGTAGAAAATAGTATCATTGCTTCAGGTAGCAATGCCTTAGAGGTATTGGCAAAAGCACCAATGGTTTTTATTGACTCACGTACAGATAATATTATTTTTAAAGGAAGAGCAGGTGTCCAAGTAATGATAGACGGGAAGTTTAGTACGATGTCGGCTACCGAAATAAGCACGATGCTTAAAAGTATGCCTGCCGAAGAAGTGATAAAAATAGAACTCATCACAAACCCTTCGGCAAAATATGATGCTTCTGGAACTGGAGGATTAATAAATATTCGAACAAAAAAAGGACTGAGTTATGGCACAAATGGAAGTTATACAATTGGTTTAGGGGCTGGTACATATACAAGAGGCAACGGTAGTTTAAATCTTAATCACCGTACTGAAAAAGTGAATATATTTGGCAGTTATTCATTGGCTCGACGCACCTCGTTCTCAAAAAACAGCAACGTTACAGAATATCTTAATACTCAAAATTTGCTTACAAATCGTCATGATTTAAACGATTATAACAAATACAATTCCTTAAATCAAACTTTCAAAGTAGGGTTAGATTGGTTTCCATCTAAGAAAACTACCATTGGTTTTCTTGCGAATGGTTTTGTTTCAGCACGCTCTGATAACTCAGATGGTGTAACAAATATCTACAATGGACAAAAAATCTTAGATGCAGTTTTAGTAAATATGCAGACCGAAGAACGGAACAATCAACGAATCAATGCTAATATTAATTTCAAGCATAGTTTCAACGATAAAGGCAAAGAACTTTCGGCAGATTTCGATTATTCGACCTTTGGTAGTAAATCTGTAAATGCTATAAATAATTATTTTAGAAGTAACGGAAACGAATTAACAAATCCATATTTACTTCGAAACCAATTACCTATCACGGTAAACATTGGTGCAGCAAAAATAGACTATGTACAACCATTAAAAGAGGGGACACAACTTGAATTTGGAGCAAAAATTGGCAAAGTAAGTACAGATAACGATGCACTTTTTGAAGTACAAAAAGGTGGTAATTGGCAGAGTGATATAGGTCGTTCGAACCATTTTAAATATGAAGAGCAAATCAATGCCATTTATACAAACTATACTGGCAAATTAGGCAAAAATGACATCCAAGTAGGCCTTCGAGCTGAGCAAACTATCTCAAAAGCCAATTCAATTACAACAAAAACTGTAATAAACAGAAATTATACACAATTATTTCCGAGTATGTTTATTAGTCGTCAAATAAATGAAAACAACAGTTTGAGCCTATCTTATAGTCGTCGTATCAGTCGACCTTCTTATGAGAGTCTCAACCCTTTTATTTATATCTGGGATTTATACACCTACCAACAAGGAAATCCTTTCTTACGCCCAGAGCTAACGGGTTCAATACAATTGTCTTATACTTTCAAAAATGCAATTGTGACCAATTTTAGTTATGGAAAATCAAAAGATGTTGCTTTAGAGGTAATGCAAAGAGAAGACCCACTTTCACGAGTTGCAATCAACCGATTTGAAAATCTGAAAAGTGCAGAATACGTTTCAGTTGATGTAAGTTTTCCAGTAAATCCTACAAAATGGTGGAGTATCAATAGTAATGCAGGTTTGTATTATGGAAAATATAATGCAACTATTCAGAACGTTGATATTACAAATACCAAACCATTTTATATGGCTAATATCATCAATAGCTTTGTATTACCCGCCAAATGGACAGCAGAATTTTCTGTTAATTACATGTCTTCGGTTCCTTATGGCGTGATGATTCAAAAACCTCAATATCAAGCAGATATGGGTTTGCAGAAAAATTTTTGGGATAAAAAAGGTAGCCTTAAAGTTTCATTCACAGATATTTTCAGAACTGCACGAGGATATTATGTAACAAGTGTAAAAGGTTTAAATGTTAGTGGAATCAATCGTTGGGAAAGCCAATTAGTAAAAGCAACCTTGACCTACAAATTTGGCAATAATAAAGTAAAAGCTGCTCGACGTCGTTCAACAGCTACCAGCGAAGAACAAGGTAGAGTAAAAGTGAAGGAATAAATCAAATATTTTACTATGAATCTTTTATCTATTCAGTCGCTCACAGCCTTGAAAATTGAAGAAATTGCTCAAAGCATTGCATTTCATGAAGATCAAATTAAAGGAATTTCTTATAGCAATGGAAAATTAGGGTTGGCTTTGTTTTATTTATATTATGGACAATATAAAGCCGACTCTACTTATGCCGACAAAGCTGAACAACTGCTCATAGAAGCATTTCAGACAGCTATTAGCGAACCAAATGAAGAAAGGTTTTTTCATAAAAATCTTGCCGAGTTAGGCACTTTCGTTGAATTCACAAAAGAAAACCAATGGTTTGATTTCGATGATTCAAATATTCTCAATCAGATTGATGAGGTAATTGCAGCACATCTTAAATCAAGTATCAAGGCAGAAGATTTTGATACATTTTCAGGGGCAATGGTCGGAGGACAATATTTTTTAAATCGATACCAAAGTAAACCATCTGTCATTCAACAAATCATTGTTTTTTTGAATGGTTTAGAAACAAAAGCTAATGATGTAGAAAATGGGTCATTTTGGTACACAAAATTCCTAAATCCGTCGGGTGAAGTTTATTTAGGTATTTCACATGGTATTTCCGCAATAATTATATGTCTGTCGAAAATACATGAGTTGAATATCGAAACAGAAACTTGCAAAAAATTAATAAAGAAAGCCACCAACTTTTTACTTTCACAACAAAAAAAATATGAAGATGAGTTACACTTTTTTGACAATGTTGTTGGTGTACTTTCAAAACCATCTCAAATACGCTTGTGCTATGGAGATTTAGGCGTAGGATATGCACTTTTGAAAGCTGCTAATATACTTAAAGACAAAAATTTACTAAATACAGCACACAATATTCTCAGAGTGTCGGCAGATAAAACCACAATAGAAGAAATACAAGATGCAGGGATTTTATATGGCACTGCTGGAGTAGCCTTATTTTATGATAAAGTTTTCAGAATATCAAAGCAGACTTTTTACTATACTACTTCTGATTTATGGTATAAAAAAACATTACAATTAGGCAAAATTCCAAACAACTTTGCTGGTTACGAACCACAATATAATCGAAAAAAAGTAGAAACCTACACCAGTTTTTTTGAAGGAATAGCTGGTATTGGCTGCTCATTTATTCAAAAAATGGATAAAACATTGCCACCTTTAGACAAATTAGTTTGGCTAAATTAAATATCTAAATCAATGAATGAAAGTAAGAAAACATCATTTGGTATCTTAGACTTTGGTTATAGAGAAAAAAAACTCAATAGCCTCTCAATCATTGAAGATGTAATTGACTACGCCTCGGCTGCTGATGAACTGGGCTTTAGTCGTTTTTGGATTTCAGAACACCATGACCCTAATACTGTACTGGCTTGGAGTAATCCACAACCGATGGTTTCTATTTTGGCAGGAATAACAAAACGTATAAAAATAGGTGCCGCTGGCGTTTTGATAGGCATTCATAACCCTTATCATGTGGCGACTCATTTTAAACTTTTGGCTAATTTATTTCCAAATCGTATTGACTTAGGCATTGCTCGAAGTGTTGTAAATCCTGTGGCGATTCAGTGTGTTACAAGAACCGATAATATTGGCAACGAAGAAATGATGAAAACTATACCTAAAAAAATACAATACTTACTTCACTATCTTCGAGATGAAGAAGAATTATTTAAAAAAGGTGCAGGAATAGTCATTCCACCATATAAAGGAGACATTCCCAATCTTTGGATGCTGGGCTCGTCCTACAATAGTTTATCAAATGCTTTGGAGCTTGGTTTGAATTTTTCTCGGTCCATATTTCATCCAGGAGCTGACCAAATGGCTCATCGAGAAGAGTTGGAAAAGTTTCAAGAAGCGTATATACAAAAACACAAGAAAATTCCTAAAATAAATTTAGTCTTATCTGGTTTTTGTGCAAAAACACAACAGCAAGCTGAAAAAATAGCAAATGAACAAAAACTAAAACCTGAAAGTCACATATTTGGCTGTAAAAACAAATTCTATGATACCATCAACACATATATTAATGATTTTGGTGTTGATGAAATAATACTAAAAATACCACCACACAAACTGTCGGATAGAACCAACTGTATTCATCTTATTAGTGATATGTTTAAGCTAAATGTCAACTAACAATGGAAAAACCAGTAATTGATAAACAAAACATAGCATATAATATTGATGAGATACTCGAAAAGTTGATGGAGTTGTTAGAAAGTTTTCACTGTCAGAATGACTCAGTTTGGTCAGGAAACATCGGACAATTACTATATGCAATCTATTTTTATAAGTATATGGACAAGCCCGAATGGGGCGAAAAAGCTTTATCCATTATTGAAATATTATTCGAAAAACTCGAAAATATGGAAAACCCGAATCTTTACGGTGCATCTTTGGCTAACGGTATTTCGAGTTTGGGTTTTGTACTTACAATAATGGAGCGTGAAGAAATTGGAGATTTTGAAGAACAACTAAGTCTTTTTGATAAAATAATCTATGATGGTAGCATTCGACTTATCGAAAAAAACAATACTGATTATCTATACGGAATTACAGGAGCAATAAATTATTTGAGTTTGAGAACAAATAAGCCTTTGGTAAAAGAATATGTTGAATATCTTGTAGATTGCCTTGCTGCCAAAGTCATTTATACACCAAAAGGCTCATATTTTCATAATAGTCACTTAGATGATATATCGACTAAGAACATCGAAATTGATTTTGGTTTGGCTCATGGACAATGTGGTATTTTATTGACCCTACTAAAAATTCACAAACAAAATATTGCCTGCGAAAAATTAGAAAAAATATTACTAAATGGAGTGAATTTTATATTAAATCATAAAACAAATACCGATTTTCAGAATGAAAAATATTCGTTTTTTCCAGTAAAATTCAACGAAAATTTTTCTTGGGATTCTCCACAAAACTATAAAATGTATAGTAATCGCTTAGGGTGGTGTTATGGTGATTTAAACCAATTACTACTACTTTATAAAGCAGGCAACGCTCTCAACAAACCCCAATGGGTGATATTTGCCGATAAAATGGGAGAAGTAATAGTTCAACGTAAAAAAATAAAAGAAACAGACATAAGCGATTCTCATTTTTGTCATGGTTCTTCTGGATTAGTACAATTTTATAAACGATTATTTGAAACAAGTCAAAACATAATATATGATGATGCAGCTAATTATTGGCTCAAGGCCACTCTGGTAAGTTTGAGTAAAGAATTCATTACGTATAATAAAGAGCGTTATGGCGAGCTACTTATGGGGTTTGGGGCAACCAGTTTGGTTATATTATCAGAAATACATAAAGAAAGTCAAGAATGGGATTCAATATTTCTACTTTCATAGCTCTCTAAAATTATGGAAAACATTAAAATAGGTTTATTAGATTTTGGCATCAGAGCCAATTCGATGAATAGTCTTCTAAGAGTCGAAGACCTAATTGAATATTCAGTTAATGCTGAAAAATTAGGTTTTTCAAGGATTTGGTTAGCAGAACACCACGTTGGAGATGTAAAAATAACATGGAATAGTCCAGATTCTTTGGTCCCGATTGTAGCAGGGATGACCGAAAAAATAAGAGTAGGTGTTGCAGGGATTTTGATAGGTATTCATACACCTTATCACATTGCATCTACTTTCAAATTGTATAATAATCTATTTGGTAACAGAATTGATTTAGGTATGGCAAATGGTGGTGTCAGTAATGCAATATCAAACTATACCATCGGAAAAGATAAGCAAGAAGTTCATGCTTTGTTTGAAAGTAAATACCGTGAAGTAGTTCATTTTTTAAAAGCTGAAGACCAACTCCTCAAAAAAGAAAGTATCGTAATTCCGCCTTTTAAAGGTACAATCCCCGAAATTTGGTCTTTAGGTGTTGGCTATGGTAACAGTATGCAACGAGCTTTAGAAACAGGCTCTAATCTTTCTCGTTCTATTTTTCATTTTAATGCCGATTTGAATTATCAAAAAGAACATTTACACGAATTTAAAGAACTTTTTCAGAAAAAACATAAACGACAACCAAAAATCACAATGGTTTTTTCAGGCTGCTGCCATCAGACTACAAGAAAAGCAAAAAAAGTTGTTGAAAAAATGAAATTAGGCTATAATCTCAATTTAGTAGGGTGTCAAAAAATGTTCTATGATCAAATAAATTCGTTTCAAGAAAACTATGGAATTGATGAGGTTATCTTTATGAATGTTGCACTTGACTCGAAAGACCGTTTGACAGCAATCGAACTAATAAGTGATGCTTTTAATTTAGAGACAGCATACCAGAAATTTGATAATTATACAAAATCTATAGCTGCTTAAATAAATCTTTAAATTCATTTTGTCGATGATTTTGTAAGGTTTATCTAAAAAATTTATACTATTAGCAAAATACTATGATTTTTGAATCTAATAAATACACAAAATGAAAAAATCAATTGAAAATCTAATGCAAAAAGTATTCTTCGATGCTTACGAAGAAAGACACGAAAGTGGCATTGAGGGCATTTCTGATGAGTTTGCTCTGCAAATTCGTGGTGGAGACCGTGACTATATTCCTATCTATGATTCAATTTCAGAAATGGAATGGGGTAAGGTTTCGATATTATTAGATAATTTAAAATAACAAATTTTTAATTCCTGAAAAACATGAAAAATAATTTTTTTATAAAATCGAACGACAAAAAAAATAAGCGAAAAGCCCTCGAACATTTCGATAAAGATGAAAACAAAATTGCGGGAGAAGTGATATTGGGTGGCTGGAAGGAATCTATTTCTTCTTCTGTCAAACCCCAAGATATTGAAGATTTAGACCTCGAAAAAGAAAAATAAATCAATGAAATGCTTTCAACTGTTCATCCCACTTGTAAGGTACTTGTATTGAAAGTAGCCAGCCGGTGCAACCTCAATTGCACCTATTGCTATATGTATAATCTTGGCGATGATACCTATAAAAATCAGCCCAAGTTTATGAGTGTAGATACCGTTGATGCCATCATAAATCAAGTATTAATTCATTGCCAAAAGCACCAAATCAAGCAGTTTGAATTCATTTTTCATGGAGGAGAGCCTCTTTTAGTTGCAGCTACTTTTTATGCAGATTTTGTACGTTTAGCTAAAGCAAGTTTATTGCCTTATACAAAACCAGTTTTTAATTTACAGACAAATGGTACATTATTAACAGAAAGTTGGTGCAAAACGCTTGGAAACTTGAAGATAAGTATTGGCATAAGCCTTGATGGACCACCAGAAGATAATGATTTTTACCGAATTGACCACCAAGGAAATGGAAGTTATTATAAGGTTTTGGAAGGTTTAAGAATTGCCCAAAACTCAAAAGACTTACAGCATCAACCAGGCATTCTGACAGTTATCAATGTTTTGTCGAATCCTACTGAAGTTTATCAACATTTGAAAGATTTGGACATAAAATATGCAGATTTTTTATTGCCTGATTGTACTTATCAAAAACTACCACCACACAAAAATTTAGAAAATAGCACTTATGCAGGTTGGTTGATTGCAGTTTTCGACCTATGGTATTTTGATAAACAGCCAAAACCCACCATAAGACTTTTCACTCAACTAATAAGATTGATGATAGGCTATGATGAAGGTTTTGAATACTTTGGACATCAAAAAAATGAATTTCTGGTCATTGAAACCGATGGTTCAATCGAAATAACTGGGGCGTTTAAAGTATGTGGCAATGGTTTTACAAAAAAAGACTTTAACATAAATTCCTCAACAATTGATGCCGTGCTGAAAGATGATTTTTATTTGCAATATTATTCTGGACATCAACATTTGTGCAACGAATGTCAGAATTGTCCTATCGTTGAGGTTTGTGGAGGTGGTTTTATCGCACATAGGTATAGCGAAACAAATGGTTTTGATAACCCCTCTGTCTATTGTTTAGATTTGAAATTGCTTATCAAACACATTCAAAATATTGTCTTTGATTCTTTACCAAAAAGCATCGTAAAATCAATGCAACTAAAACTTATAAAAACCGAAGATTTAATTCCTGTTCCAAGCAAAAGAAAGTTTTAATTTCTAACTATTTGAAACCATGATAAAAAGTAAATATAAGTTCTTTCGACAGCTCGACTTCATGGATTGTGGACCAACTTGTCTTAGAATGGTTTCGGCATTTTATGGTCGAGATTATTCCTTAGATTTTCTACGTGCAAACTCATTTATTACTCGACAAGGGGTTAGCCTTTTAGGAATAAGCGATGCTGCCGAAAAAATAGGTTTTAAAACTTTGTCTGCAAAACTCTCTTACGACCAGTTGGTAGAAGAAGCACCAATGCCATGTATTTTACATTGGAATCAAGAACACTTTGTGGTGCTTTATGATGTATCAGAACCTTCATGGTATGACAAAATTAGAGGAAAAACACAAGACCAACTGCTCATTGCAGACCCAGGACATGACCTGATTTGGGTGGATAAAGATACGTTCTTGAAATGCTGGATAAGTACATCAGACAACAAAGGAGTTGGATTACTTATCGAACCGACCAATCAATTTTACGAAAACTCCGAAGAAAAAAAAGATGAAGCATTGGGCTTCAACTTCCTTTTTCAATACCTAAAACCTTACAAAAAATACATAGTGCAGATAGCACTCGGAATGCTTTTTAGTAGTCTTTTGAGTATGATTTTCCCATTTCTTACACAAAGTTTGGTAGATTATGGCATTCACAGACAAAATTTTGATTTTATACACCTAATTTTAGTTTCACAACTTGTGCTATTTCTCGGTGGAATGGCGGTCGATTTGATACGAAACTGGATATTGCTACATATCAATAGCCGAATGAGCGTTTCGATTATTTCTAATTTTTTATTGAAATTGATGCGATTACCCATCAATTACTTTGAATCTAAAAATATAGGTGATATTTCGCAACGCATCAATGACCATCACCGAATAGAATCTTTTCTTACAGGTTCCACACTCCAAACGTTATTTTCGTTTGTAAATCTCATTGTTTTCTCTATTGTTTTAGGATTTTATAATACCAAAATTCTTGCTGTATTTATCTTTGGAAGTGTATTATCAATTGTTTGGGTAGTATTATTTCTAAAAAAACGAAAAGAATTAGATTATAAAAGATTTCAAAGACTGAGAGAAAATCAAAATAGTATTTATGAGTTGATAACAGGTATGCAGGAAATCAAACTCAATAATTGTGAGCGTGCAAGGCGTTGGGAATGGGAGCGAATTCAGGCAAAATTATTTAAAATAAATATCAAAAGCCTTTCATTGGAGCAATATCAAGAGGTCGGTTCGACTTTTATGACACAACTCAAAAATATCCTTATCTCATATATTGCAGCTACCGAAGTAATGAATAATCATATTACACTTGGTATAATGTTGAGTATTTCATATATCGTAGGGCAATTAAACTCGCCACTTTCTCAAATAATTAGGTTTATGCGGAGCATTCAAGATGCTAAAATAAGTTTAGACCGATTAGCCGAAATTCATAATCGTCCTGATGAGGAAGTTGACCAAGAAGAAATGCTCGGCAAAGCTATTTCTGCCGACTTAGATGAAGACGAATCAGATGAAAAACTTCACTATATGGAAGAAGTAGAAGAAGGGAGAATTCTAAACGGAATGATTTCAAGTAGAAAAGGAATAACACTTAAAAATGTTTCTTTTAGGTATGGAGGTACACAAAGCCCGTTAATTTTAAAAGATATTAGTGTGCATATTCCAGCAGGAAAAATTACAGCTATTGTTGGAGCAAGTGGCAGCGGAAAAACAACATTGCTCAAATTATTATTAAAATTTTACCCACCTGCTGAGGGGCAAATTTTAGTTAATGGTAATGATTTGAATGACTTATCAGCACGTGAATGGAGAAAAAAATGCGGGACTGTCATGCAAGATGGCTATATCTTCTCGGACACGATTGCCCGAAACATTGCCGTTGATGGTGATAAAATTGTTGAAAAAAAGCTCATAAATGCCGTAAAAGTAGCAAATATTCAAGATTATCTAAGAAAACTACCTTTGGGATTCACAACTAAAATCGGTAGCACAGGTACTGGACTTAGCGGCGGACAAAAACAAAGAATATTTATTGCACGGGCAGTCTATAAAGACCCTCTATATATTTTCTTTGACGAAGCCACCAGTGCATTAGATGCTAACAACGAAAAGGTAATTATGAGGAATCTTGACGAATTTTTTAAAGGAAGAACAGTCATTGTAATTGCCCATAGGCTAAGTACAGTAAAACACGCCGACCAAATAATTGTCATGGAAAACGGTGAAATTAAAGAAAAAGGTACTCATTCGCAACTTGCAGCCGATAAAGGATATTACTTTGAATTAGTCAAAAATCAATTAGAATTAGAAGCTGCATAAAAAAATAAAACTATGCCAAATAATGACTCAAACTACGAGCTTAGAAGCGAAGAAATCCAAGAAATCATTGGTCATGTACCCAATTGGCTAATCCGTTGGGGCATTTTGGTGATGCTCTCAATTCTTGTAATTTTTATTATCACTACTTATTGGATAAAATACCCAGACATTACGCATGCAAAAGTAATGATAAACTCAACTATTCAACCTAAAAAAGTAAGTTGGTATAATTCTCCTCCGCTTGAGTATAAAATCTGTGTCCAAGATTCTCAAAACGTTAAAATTGGTGATACACTTTTGATTGAAACAAATTCACAAACAAAAGAAAAAATATATGAAACTACTCATGTGAGTGGCAGGGTAATCTTATTGAGGGCTTCAGAAGATAATCCACGTAAATCTACTATTGTTGTCATTCCCTTTATCTCAGATTATGAAGTGCAACTAAACCTACCTATTATAGGTGTGGGAAAAGTAAAACAAGGTCAGCGTGTTCAGATAAAATTAGACCCGTATCCAGTAAACGAATTTGGTTATTTAGAAGGACGAATTGAAGCAGTAATTCCTTATGCAATCGAAAATAATTATCGTGCAATAGTACATTTGAATAATGGCATGAAAACAACCAATGGCAAAATAATACCTTTGGCATATTATACCACAGGCAGTGCAGAAATAATGTTGGATGAAAAAAAACTTATTAGTAGATTCTTGGGTTTTGATTTTTAGTGGAAAAATCTATTCAACTTGTTTTTAGATTATTTTGAGATATTTTGCCCAAGCAATAAATATTTCAAAATTTTCGATATAAAATCAAAATATTCTTGGCAATTTGGTGAAAAAAAATTTCTCAAATTTTGCCGCCCTTTTTGCAAACCCATTTTGAGCGTTAGTGCTATTTTTTTTCCTACAATTTAACAAAAGGAAGTAATCTTGAAAACGAGACTACTTCCTTTTGTTTTTGAACTAATAAAAAAATTGTTCAGAAATTACCTTGCCATCTTTAACTTGGAATACACAAATTTCATTAATTTGACTTCTTCCACGTCCTTTGAATGTAGCATCTAATGAACATGAAATACTAAAATAATCTCCTCCGAAAATTGGGTCACCAAAAGAACCTCCATGTCTTTCTTCAATGGAAGATGCAAAATGTTTTCCTTTCTCAAGTACTGCTTCTTTACCTATTGCAGGTGGTACTTGAGAATGTGCTGGCTCATGGCTTGTAATTTCATTGCTGTAAAGCTCCTCTTGTACTTCTAAGATTTGCCCTTTGCGGCAAAGCTCTACTAATCTGTTAGCAACCTCTTGAATTGACATTGTTGTTTCTGCCATTTTTTTAATTTTTTTAAAGTGAATTAATTTGTTCATTTTATTCTTTAGACACATGAGCCAATAAAATCGGTCGGAATTTCACTAATTTTTTTCAAGATACTTGTCCATCGTTTGTTTTGAATGTTTTAGATGGAACATTTGCAACTCTGATGCTCTTGAATTATATGGGTCAATTCCCTTTACAATTTCCATCCTTAAATCAAATAATTCTTCCTTGCTTTTAGATTCTGCTTCCTTGGTCATTTCAATTCTCATTAATTCATTTTGAAGTTCTTGTTTTGGGTTAAAAAGTCCATTTAGTTCACTACACTGATGACAAAAACCAAGTTTGCTGACTAATGAACATCGGTTATCAAAAATATCCGTCATTTTTTGTCTGCTTGAAAACAATAAGTGTTTTACAACACCTTCCGTTAGTTCCAAAATCGCAGCAATTTCACTTATTTTAAACTCATAAATTTCTTTGAGCAAAAGGGCAACTTGCTGTTCGATGAGCAATGACTTCCCAATACATGAAAAGCAAAAAGCAATATGTTCTCTGATTTCAAACTCTCCGTGTAGTGATGTTGAATTTATTTCCATCATTTTACCAATTAAATCTGGCGATTTTAGTGCTTCTTCTTTACTAATATCAGTTACATTTTCTGGCCAAAGTTTTTTGGAACGTAGAAAATTTTTGCAAAGATTTGATGCTATGGCAAAAATCCAAGTTTTTAATGACGAGTTTCCTTTAAATGTTTGAATGTTTTGAAATGACTTAATAAATGTTTCTTGAATGAGGTCTTCGGTGTCTTCAACACTTGCTGTCAAGCTTAAAACAAAAGATTTAAGTTGTGGTCTAACTTTCTCGAATTCATCGGTAAGTGTTTTTTCAGTTGTCATATTTTACTTGTCTTTGTTAAAGTTAGGATTATGCAAAATGTTTCAAGTTCGCAGGCATCGCTTAGCACAATGCATAAATATAGATGATTAATTTTATTGAACTTCCCCTTTTTTAAATTTCAAAAATAAGCCTATCATTCCATCGTGCCATTTACTTTTCCAAGGATTGCCATATTGTCGAAATCCAAGTTTTTCAAGCACTTTCGCCATCGGATTATTGAAATATAACTCTGTGGTTGCCAAAATATTTTCGTTCATTTTATCAATTAGCAAAAGTCGAGAAATAGTCGTAGATATGCCAAGATTCCTGAAAGACTCATTTACATAAAAATAGCCCAATTCTAAAGCAAAAACTCCTTCAATAGCATTTAAATTAGCTTTTTCAAATCCCAAACTTTCATTTAATTTTAAAGCCCCAATGCCGATGAGCGTTTCGTTGGCATAACAAAAAATGATTTTACTACTCATTTTTAACTTTTCAATGCTTGGAATTGTAACTTTTTTTTGCCTTTTCAAATGTTCGATAAAGGTTTCTGCAATACCGTTAGTGATATCACTATTTTCAATTATTAGATAAGTAAATGTTTCCAATTTTAGAAGATTATGGTTTTTATTAATTAAAAGTACTTGTTTTATAATAGTTTTTCTCATTTTCAAAATTAAGAATTTGTGAAATTTTTCATGGACAATGCTTTATACAATTTTAACAAAAACATAACAATCCTTCAATAACCTTCATATTATCATAACCTACACTTTATATCAAGTTTACATTACATCACCACCTTTGCACCATCAAAACTTACTGCTTTTAGACTTTGAAAGTAGTAAATTATAAACCCCAAAAATCCAAATTTTTATGAACAAATCTCTACTTAAAGCCCAATTTTTAGGCTTTTCAAGAATTTTGTTTTTGTTGATGTTGGCTGTAATGTACGCCAATGCTCAAATCCAAAATGTCAATGGCAAAATTTCTGCTCCAAACGGAGACCCGATTCCGGGTGTAAGTGTATTAGTAAAAGGAACGAATCAAGGCACAAATTCTGATGCCACAGGAAACTACAAAATCGCTGGCGTTACGCCTCGTTCGGTATTAGTTTTCTCTGCAATTGGATTTCTTTCGCAAGAACAAACCGTTGGTAATCAGTCAGTTATCAATGTGAAATTTGAAGAAGATACCAAAACTTTGAACGAAGTGGTAGTAACGGCTTTGGGTATCAAAAAAGATGTTCGCCGCATTGGTGTTGCCATTCAAAGTGTTGATGGTGCATCTATTATTAAGGCACGTGAACCAAATGCTATCAATGCTTTGGCAGGAAAAGTGGCAGGCTTAACAGTCGGAATTCAGCAAGAATTACTTCGCAAACCAAATTTGTCTTTGCGTGGAAATAGCGAAGTATTATTTGTTGTTGATGGTGTGCCAATCAATTCGGATACTTGGAATATCAGCCCCGACGACATTGAAACTTACTCGGTTTTGAAAGGTGCTTCGGCATCAGCCTTATATGGTTTTCGTGGAAAAAATGGTGCAATTTTGATAACAACTAAGCGTGGCTCGAAAGATAAACGTGGATTTTCGGTTGAAGTCAATTCTTCAACAATGGCAGAAAATGGTTTTTATGCTATTCCGAAAGTGCAAGACGAATATGGCCCTGGCGACCACGGACGTTATGCTTTTGGTGATGGAAAAGGTGGTGGTTTGAACGATGGTGATTATGATGGAGGTTGGGGACCAAAATTTGAAGGTCAGCTAATTCCTCAATACGATAGTCCGATTGACCCAGTTACTGGAAAAAGAACAAGCACGCCTTGGACAGCTCGTGGAGTTGACAACATGGAGCGTTTTTTACAAACTGGTATTCTTTCAACCAATAATATTTCGGTGGCTTCGTCGGGCGATAAGTATAATTTGCGTTTCTCGACTTCACAGATTTCGCAACGTGGAATCGTTCCAAACACAAAGTTGAATATAAGTAATTTCAACTTATCGTCTGACTATAAATTCTCAGAAAAACTCTCATTTTCTTCAAATTTACAGTATAATCGTCAATATACGCCAAATATTCCTGATGTAAATTATGGACCAAACTCCATCATTTACAACATCACGCTTTGGGCTGGTGCTGACTGGAATATAGACGATATGCGTAATTATTGGCAGGAAGGAAAGGAAGGCACGCAACAGATTTATGCAGAATATCAGCGTTACAACAATCCTTATTTTATGAGTTATGAGTGGTTGCGTGGACACCAAAAATCTGATATTATTGGTCAAGCGGCACTTACTTATAAGTTTACTGATTATTTGGAAGCATCACTTCGCTCGCAAATCACAACTTGGAATCTATTCCGAAGTGAAAAAATGCCTTATTCGGCAGGTTCTTATGGACGTGATGAGCGTCGTGGAGATTACCGTGAAGACCGCCGCAATTTGTTTGAAAACAATACTGATGTGTTGGTAAAATTCGACAAAGATTTGGCGAAAGGTTTAAATACGAAAATTTGGGCTGGTGGAAACATTCGTACATTTGAGTACAATTCACAATATGGCTCAACAGATTATTTGAATGTTCCAGGTTTGTATAATTTCAATAATTCTTCTAATCCAGTACGTACAGCCAATTTTGCTTCGGCAATGCGTGTAAATTCAGCTTATTATTCTGCAGATTTTACCTTGAAAAACATCTTGACACTTTCTACAACGGGTCGTGTTGATAAACTTTCTACTTTGCCAACGGGCAATAACACTTTCTTCTATCCATCGGTTGCTTTGGCTACTGTTGTGTCGGATTACGTAAATGTTCCTTCATTTATTTCTTTCTTGAAACTTCGTGCATCTTATGCCAATGTAAAAGATGGCTTGACTCGCTCAACCATCGGCACAACTCCTGCACTCACTGGCGACGGAAATCCAATTGGCTATGGCGACCAATATTACTCGCCTTATGATGGTCCAGCTTATAGCAATGCAGCGGTATATTCTACACCATTTGCTTATAATAATCAACCTGCCGGTTATTTTACTGGTACTTTAAATAATCCATTATTGAAACCAAGTTCAACTTCACAAACCGAAATTGGTCTTGATTTTAGAGTGCTTCGCAACCGCATCGGGTTAGACCTTACTTATTTTATTTCGGACGAAGGTCCACGAATTTTCTCTTTACCGATTTCTACGGCTACTGGTTATAGCTCGGCATTGGTAAATGGAATCAAAACTCAAAAAACAGGTTGGGAGTTAGCCATTACAGGTTCGCCAATTAAAAACACGAATGGTTTCAATTGGGACGTAGTTGCCAATTACTCAACTTTTAAAGAAGTTTTGACAGAAATTTACGAAGGAGTTAATAGTTTGAACCAATTCTTCAAAGTTGGCGATAGATTAGACAAATTCTACGGACGAGCTTTTGCAAAAACTCCACAAGGCGAAATCATCAATGATGCTTCTGGTCGCCCTGTTTATTCGCCAGTAAATCAATTTTTAGGGTACGTAAATCCTAAGTTTGTTTTTGGTATTAATAATAAATTTAGTTACAAAAATATCAACCTAAGTTTCCAATTTGATGGGCGTATTGGAGGCGTAATTTCTAATTATATTCAACGTCAAACTTATCGTGGCGGTCGCCATATCGGAACTACCGAAGGCGAAATGGGCGTGGCTCGTTACCAAGATTATTTGGGTGTAAAAGCTTATACTGGTCAAGGTGTGCAGGTTTCAAACAATATTCCATTAAAATTTGATGCAGATGGAAATATTACAAATTATTCTGAACTACAATTTACACCAAATGCAACCAAGCAATTTGTACAAGATTGGGTAAGTCGTTTTTATAATTCTGACGAAGGAAACTTAATGAGTCGCTCATTCGGAATGTTGCGTGAAGTAGTTGTAGGCTTCAATATGCCAGAAAAATGGATGGGCAAAAGAATCAAAAACGCCTCAGTTTCATTGGTTGGCAGAAACTTACTTTATTTTGCCGAAAAGAAAGATATTGACCTAAATCAATATGTTGCGGGTGGTGGTTCTGGTTCAAATCAATACAGTTCAAGTGGAGCGTCTGGAACTCAAACTCCATCAACAAAAAGATATGGTATAAATTTAAACTTTACATTTTAAAACCCATATCCCCAACAGGGGAAAGGGAATTAAATAATTCATTGAAAATATTTTCCTTCTTTAGCCCTCCCTTTTGGGGAGGGTTGGGTGGGGTTTAAAACTCAAAAAAAATGAAAATAAATAAAATATTCGCTTCAATTTTCGCTATTTCGACTCTAACATTGAGTAGTTGCGAAAAATCTTTCGAGGAACTCGAAAAAGACCCAAATCGCCCTGTAAACGTGCCTGCGGCATTAGTTTTGCAAGGAGTTGAGTCTGATATGTTTAATAATACTGGTCGTCCGTTTAGTGCAGAAATGCGTTGGAATCAATTTTATTGCTCAAATTATAATTATTACGCAACCAACGAATACACATGGACAGAAACGCCAAATTACTACAATACGATGAAAAACGTAGTAAAAATGGAAGAAGAAGCCAAACTTGCAGGTGCGGCAGATGTTAACGGATATTCAGCTTTAGGTAAGTTTTTTCGTGCGTTTTTCTTTGAACAAATGACCAAACGTGTTGGAGATTTACCAATGAACGAAGCACTTTTGGGCATCACGAATGTTGCTCCAAAATATGATTCGCAAAAAGCAATTTATGTTCAAATCTTAAAATGGCTTGATGAATCGAACGATAATATGGCAGCTTTAATTGCCAAAGGTCAGACTTCTATTTCTGGCGATTTTTACTATGGTGGAGATGTTCGTAAATGGCAAAAAGCAATAAATACTTTCAAATTGAGAGTTTTATTGACTTTGAGCAAAAAGGAAACGGACGCAGATTTGAATGTAAAAGCTCGTTTTGCTGAAATGATGAGTAACCCAACTAAGTTTCCAGTATTAAGTAATTTGTCTGATAACTTAGAATATCGTTATAATAACTTCAATAAATACCCTTCAAATCCTGACAATTTTGGCTTTGATGCCACTCGCCAAAATATGTCCAAGGCGTATGTTGAGCAATTATCTAACCTCAAAGACCCACGAGTAATGATAACTTGTGAGCCAGCAGGTTCTGAACTAAAAGCAGGCAAAAAACCATCAGATTATACGGCTTATGTTGGTGCAAGTTCGGGCGAAGATTTGACCGATATGAGTGATAAAGCAGGTCGTAGCAATGGTACAGGTTTTGCTCCAGGTGTTTATTCATTCCAAAATCGTTACCGTTATTATAGAAACTATGTTGCCGAAAATACCTTCATTGTAGGTTTTCCAGAAATGTGTTTCAACATTGCCGAAGCCTATAATTTAGGTTGGGCAACGGGCGATGCCGAAACTTGGTACAAAAAAGGAATACAAGCATCAATAGAATTTTATGGCATCAAAAATGGTGCAAATACAATGACTTATTCAAAAAGTGGTGGTCGTGAAGCAGCCGATTTAGCGACTTTCTCAATTGATTTTGATTTTGACACCTATTATAACCAAGCCTCAGTAAAGTATGCTGGTAAAACGGTAAAAGGGCAAGAGCAGATTTTGACTCAAAAATACTTGGCGTTTTTCATGAATTCAGGCATGGAAGCCTATTTCAACTGGCGACGCACAGGTTTTCCGAAGTTTTACACAGGAGTAGGAAATGGTAACTCAAATCGTATTGCTATGCGTTGGCAATACCCATTTTCGGAGCGTAACACCAATGCCGACAACTACAAAGCGGCAATTACAAGTCAGTTTTCTGGAAAAGATGACATCAATGACATGATTTGGATTTTAAAGTAGATTTAGTTTTACATCATAGGTTAGTTTAACAAAAGTAGCGAGACATTGTTTCGCTATTTTTTATGAAATTTTATTCTAAAAAATCAATGACAACTATTGCAAAAACAATCTCAGAAATCAGACAACTATTTGAAAATCAAGGAGATAGCGAATATTACGGTGAAAATGTGAGTCAGTTTGAACACGCTGCCCAAACTGCACTTTTGGCTCAAAAGCAAGGCTTCGATTATGAAGTGCAAGTTGCCGCTTTTTTGCATGACATTGGACATTTATTATCTGCCAATTCGACAGAAGAATTGATGGAAATTTATGGTAGAAAAGACCATGAGATTGTTGCCGCCAATTGGCTTCGAGTGAAAGGTTTTTCTAATAAAATTGGCATTTTGATAGAAAACCATGTAAATGCCAAGCGGTATTTGTGTTTTGTGAATGAAACCTATTATGAGAATCTTTCGGAAGCGAGCCAAAAAACATTAGGTTTTCAAGGCGGAAAAATGTCTGCTGACGAAGCCAAAATTTTTGAACAAAACCCACATTTTGAAACCATCATCAAGATGCGAAAGTGGGACGAAGCCGCAAAAATAGAGGATATGAAACTTCCGAAATTAGATTATTTTATGAATATTTGTGAACAATACTTGCTTCTAAACCCTAAGAAATTTAGCCATGAATTCTTTTTTTAATAGTATCTTTGGTAGTTCTTCATCAAAAAATGCGTAAAAAAAAATGAAAAAAACCTTCTTTTTATTGTTAATTAGTTTTGCCATTCAAGCCCAGGTGGTCATTGAAGCACCCGCAGGAAATGCCCCAGCCAAAATAGATAAAACAGGCAAAACTATCATTCCAAATGGGCGAATTATTACGCCTCGTGGCGTGCAGATTTCTACCGCTCCGCACCCTTACGGTTTGGTATTAAGTCCAGATGGAAATACTGCAATTACAGCCAATTCAGGTATTCGTCCGTTTTCAATTTCTATCATCAAAAATATACTTTCTGCAAACCCAGAAACGATTCAAGTTCCCGAAGGAGCAAAAAACAATGAAGGCATTTTGGAAGCCTGTTTTATGGGTTCGGCTATCAGTCCCGACAACCAAACGGTCTATGTTTCGGGTGGAGAATCGAACAAGATTTTTAAATATGATGTCGGTACAGGCAAACCAAAAGGCAATATCAATTGTGCTTTAAAGGTTAGTAATCAGGACTTTACGCACGGATATTTGGGCGATATGATTATGACCAAAGATGGCAAAACGATTTATGTAGTTGACCAAATCGGCTTCCGAATTGCAGTAATTGATGTAGCCACCGAAAAAATTATTCAAAATATTCCAACGGGGCGTTATCCTTTCGGAATTACACTCACACCCGACGAAAAAAACATTGTTGTAGCAAATGTGGGAGTTTTTGAATACAAAAGATTTACAGATTTAGACCCGAAAAATATTAAAGGAACAGCTCATAAATTTCCTTCAACAAAATACGGCTCAAAAGGGATGCTCGAAGGTGATGCCGCCAAGGGAATTCCCGCTCTCGGCGACCCAAATGCCCCCGAATCGTTCTCGGTTTGGATTTATCCAACTCAAGCTACTCAACCAACTGCAAAAATCAAAACAGGTTTTTTGGTTGGACAAATGATTGATGATTTTCCTGCGGTGGGCGGTAGTAGCCCAAACTCGGTAGTGGCTACCAACGACTACGTTTTTGTGAGCAATGGCAATAATGATTGTATTTCGGTAATTGATATTAAGGCAGGAAAAGTGTTAAAAAATATTCCACTTTCGATTGATAAACGCCTCGGAAATTTGCGTGGAATTATTCCTTTTGGCATTACACTTTCGCCCGACCAAAAACGCCTTTTTGTGGCCGAATCGGGTATTAATGCCGTTGCAGTAATTGATGTAGCAAGTCTCGAAGTTGTCGGACATATTCCAACGGGTTGGTTTCCATCAAAACTAAAAGTGAGTAATGATGGCAAAAAACTCATAGTTGCAAACGCAAAAGGCTTTGGAAGTGGCCCGAATGCAGGAAAAAATTTCAAAATGGGAGCGGAAGGAAGTTATATTGGCGGTTTAATGAAAGGTTTAGTTTCGGTGATTGATATTCCGACCGATGAGCAGCTAAAAGTTGAAACACAGGTAGTTATAGAAAATAATTTTAAATTTACCGACCCAAGAAAAGGTAAAAACCCGATTCCTGCCACTAACAAAAAACCTTCTGACGACATCAAATATATTGTGTTTATCGCCAAAGAAAACCGTACTTATGATGAAGTTTTCGGGCAAAACAAAAACGGTAATGGAGATTCTACTTTGGCACGATTTGGTAATGGCGTAAAAGTTATTAATCGAAAAGCCACCAAAACGATTGCTGACGCACGAGTAATGCCAAATCATGCCGCTTTGGTGAAGCGTTTTGCGATGAGCGATAATTTTTTCTGTGATTCTGATGTTTCGGCAGATGGACATCGTTGGCTTGTAAATACTTATCCAAATGAATGGTGTGAAACCGAAACGGCTGCTTCGTATGGCGGAAAACTTTCGCAACGAGATACTTCAAATGCTCCAGGGAATTTGGCAATTTATGGCTCAGCTGGCTCGATTTACCCCGAAGATTATAACGAAGGTGGCAGTATGTGGGAGCATCTTGAACGTAACAAAATCGACTTTTATAACTTTGGTTTTGGCGTAGAAATGGCTGGTGCTTTTAGCGATAGCACGATGAAATACATTGGCGAACTTTACACTGTAAATTATCCGCTTTCTGCACCGCTAATTGATAAATCATCAAAGACTTTTCCGACTTATAACATGGCAATTCCTGACCAGTTTAGAGCCGATTTATTTATGAAAGAATTTAATGAGCGTTGGTCAAAAGGTAATTTACCATCAGTAATTACACTCATGTTACCTAACGACCACGGCACGGGCGAACGTCCAAATGCAGGATTTCCATTTCAGGCAAGTTATATGGCTGATAATGATTTAGCAGTTGGTCGCACGATTGAATTTTTATCAAAAACACCTTATTGGAAAAACATGGCGATTTTCATCACCGAAGACGACCCACAAGGAGGCGTTGACCACGTAGATGCTCACCGAAGTTTGATGATGGTAGCTTCGCCTTATACAAAAAAGGATTACGTAAGCAAAGTACATTATAGCTTTGGTAGTATTTTTAAGACTTTTTGGCATATTTTGGGTATTCCGTACTTAAATCAATATGATGCAGGGGCAAGCGATATGTCGGACATTTTCACGGACAAACCAGACTTTTCGCCATACAATGCTGTGCAATCTGACCTTAGACTTTTCGACCCACAAAATGCTTTAACGCCATTTGATGAAAAATTTGATTGGAAATTCTTTGTGAGTTCAGAAGAGCTCGACCGCACCGAAACCATGCAAAAACGCCGTGATGATGACGATAAAGTAGAGAAAATGAAGAATAAAGCGAAGAAAATAAAAACGAAGAAACAATAGAATTTTATCAATTATAAGCAAAAGGGCTTCTCAAATGAGAAGCCCTTTTGTGTTTCTATCACACTATAAACTTAAAAACTGTATCTCAAACCAAACTGCATTCTCCAACGAGAAAGAATATCAAAACGATTTTGAATAGCTGATTTTTGAGTCGTATCAAATGTATATGTTGGTGTACCGTTTGCCACCGAAACTGCAATTGGTTGTGCTAAACCTGTTTCACCCGCCCATTGGCGAACTCCCCAGTTTTTGCTCAACAAATTTCCTACATTCAAAATATCCGCACTAAACTGAATTACGTTTTTGTTTTTCAATTTAAAATCTTGTAAGATTCTCAAATCCCAGTTTGAATACCACGGTGCGAGAGTTGCGTATTTTTCTGCAATGTGTCCACGGTGGTCGCTTAAATACGAATCGTTGGCGATATAGTTTTTCAAAGCAGATTTTTGAGCAGTTTGGGTTGCTGCATTACCGCTAAACTTCATACTTTCGATTTGTGCATCAGTTGGAATAAACAATAAATCATTCAAACCAGAGCCATCATTGTTCAAATCGCCAGCGTAGGTATAGCTAAAACGATTTCCACGAACATACTCGCCAAACAACGAAACCGTAGTTGCCATGTTACCATAAGTAAATTTACGAGAACCAACCGCCATTATACGATGGCGATTTCCATAAAGTGAAGGAGCTAAAATCGCAGTGTTTGTATGCATAGGATTTGCTGGATTACGGTCATAAGCATCCGACGAAATTTCAGCATCAATCGAAGCGGCATCACGTGAATCTAAGAAATTATAGGCAAATTTCAAATACATTCCGTTGGTGAAAGTTCTTTCAGCTTGGATTGAAGCATTTAATGATTGTCCAACCTTCGTGTTTCCAAAAACATAAGCATTTGTTGCTCCACCAAAAACCGTTGCACGGTCAGTTGCTTGATAATATGAGCGAGTATCCGCACCAACTAAACGTCCAGTTGGAAGTTTCAAACCATAATTTCTTACGATTGTAGCATTAATATCTTTCGTATAAATAACGTCAGTCGAAAGCACCCAACCACTTTTTGTCTGATAATCATAACCTAAATTTGTTCTCCAAACTTGTGGGAATTTAAAATTAGGGTCAGTTACGCAATAGAAAAAGAAGTTAGGATTTGCCACCTGATTTCCAATCCAAACAAAAGGAAAACGACCAGTAAATAAGCCACTTCCACCACGTAATTGCTGTGTTTTATCGCCTTTTACATCATAATTAAAGCCAACTCTTGGCGAAATCAAAGGTGTTTGTTTAGGCAAAACAGTATGGTCAAACTTCGTTGCTTTTCCAGCTTCGTCATAATATTCGATTTTTGGGTCGTAGCAACAGTTTCTTGAAGGGTCAATGTTTTCTTTGATTTTTTCGGCAGTATCAAAATACAAAGGCATATCAATACGTACGCCATAACTCAAATTTAGTTTATTATTCACAGCAAACTCATCTTGTGCATAGATAGCAAACTGACCTAAATTGGTTTCGGCCAAAGCCCAAGTATTTTTATTGGCAGCATCTTTGGCAGCGGTTACCTCGGCGGCAAAATCTTTTGATTTCAGCACTGTTGAGATGTCTGCCATTGGTACATCTGGAAAAAATACTCTCGCACCATATCCAGTTAAATTAAATGAATTATCGAAGCTAAATTTTTCTAAACTCGCTCCAAATGTGAGTGTATGCTTTCCTGCAAAAACATTCAAGTTTTCAGTAATTTGTAAGACAGTTTGCCCCAATTTGTTATTGATTGAAAAAGGTTCGTGTCCAGCTACAATATATCTAACGCCATCTTTGCCAATATTCAAGACAGGGAAAGGCGTTGAAAATGGGTCACGAGTATCGTCAAATGAAGTATAACCAACTTGTAATTTATTGGCAGCTTTGTTGCCGAAACGAGATTTTAATTCAACAGTTCCTCCCGAAATCTTATTGTTGATTCTGTACCCTGAATTTCTAAATTGTAATGTCAAGAAATCTGGTCCACGACGACCGATTGCCGAAGGATTGGCTGGTTTTTCCTTAAAAGCGTCCAAATAAGTATAAGTAAACGAAAGATTATGGTTTTGGTTGATGTTCCAATCAATTTTGGCAATTGCTTTTTGATTTTGAGTTTTCAATGCAAAATTTTCATAAGCACCAGTTTCGTAGCCATAAGTATCTTTCAAAAGTTTTGAAACCAAATCTAAGTCAGAGGCTTGCACACGAGAAACATCAGAACCTGTGCGACCAGCCGCACCAGGACGGAACGGTGAACCAATGTCAGAACGACGGTCAAATTCGGCATTTACAAAGAAAAATAATTTATTTTTGATGATGGGGCCGCCCAAACTAAAACCAAATTGATTTTGACTTAAATCTAATTTTTCAAAATTTACGTCCTTAATTTTTGTACCAACCAAGTTTTGATTGCGAGTAAAACCAAATACTGTTCCTTTAAATTCGTTTGTCCCAGATTTAGTAACGGCATTGACCGAAGCACCTGTAAAACCAGCCAAAGTAACATCATAAGGGGCAACTTGTACGCTAATTTGCTCAATGGCATCTAACGAAACTGGCTGAGCATCAGTTTGTCCACCAGGAGTAGAAGCATCCAAACCGAATGGATTATTGAAAATTGCACCATCCAATGAGTAATTATTGAATTGGTCATTACGACCAGCGAATGAACCTCCTTCGGCTGCCATTGGATTCAGACGAGTATAGTCAGCAATTGAGCGACTAATTGTTGGCAAAGCTCGTAACTTGTCATTGCCAATTATTGTTGAAGCACCCGTGCGACTTGCATTAATTACATCACTTGCTTTTACTACGACCTCATTGAGTGTAGTTGTAGCATCTTGCATCACAAAATTTTGGTTAAACTTCTGTCCCAATTGTAAGAAAACATTCTCAGCTTTTTCACTTTTGTAGCCAATTGAAGTTACTTCAATCGTGTAAGGCCCACCTACACGAACATTAGAAATCGAAAAACGACCATCCGCTCTTGTGGTTGTAGCATACTTTGAGCCAGAAGGTGTATGAATTGCGGTAACAGTTGCCCCAGGCAAAACCTCATTTTTGTTATCGCTGACTAAACCTGCGATTGATGAAGTTGTGACCTGTGCATGAAGTGTTGACAAGCTAATACAAGAAATGATTAGCCCGAAAAGTAGATTTTTCAGCATAAATAATTGGTTGTTAAGTTTTGAAATGAAGTATTCTTAAAAATCAAAGTTAAGATAATATTAAAAAAAACAAATGTGTCTTTCAAAAACTTAACATTAATTTAATATTGAATGTTTAAACTTGGTTTGTATTAAGCATGAAAAGTGCAAATAAATAATTTTAAGCTCTTGCCATTTATCACAATTAATGATTGAAAAAGCCTAAAATCGAATAGTTTTGAGGCATTTTTAGCAAAAAACATCAATATTGAGATTTTAATTATTAATTTAACAGCGGGCGGAATTCTGATTTTAGCATTCTTAATTCTGACAAATCCAAGAAACGTAAATCTTTTAGGCAATCGTTGGTTAGCATTTTTCTTATTGACCCTTTTCTTTTTGTTGATAGAAGAAAGCCTATTCGCAAACAAAATAAAAAAGCGATCCACACTTGTTGGTTTGGATAGTTTTTTTATTTTTACCAGTCCACCTACTTTATATTTGTGCGTTTCGCATTATGTTACTTTGGATAAAAAATTCAAGAAACTTGATTTTCTGCATTTCATTCCCACAATTTTGTTTTTTACCAATCGTAGTTTTAACGATTTTGAAAAGTACCAAAACCAATTTAGAGCTAATTAAAGAAACCAATATTCCAGCTGAAAATGATACAGATAATCTATTGTATTTGATATGGTTGAAGATAGGGATTTATTGGACTTTGGTGTTCTTGAAAATCATAAAACACCAAAAAGACATCAAAGTTTTTGCATCAAACACTACAAAAATAGACCTAAATTGGCTAAAATACTTTTTAATAGGCATTGCATTTATGGTCTTACTTTGGGAGTTAGAAGCTTTGAACGAATCCAATGGCTTTATAATTTTAATATCGGTATCTGGCTATTTCGTTGGAACATATATTTTAGGTTTATTTTAATAAAAAAACCACTTCATTTATGGAGTGGTTTTTCATTTTTCATGAGGTAATTTCTTGGAAAAGTACAACTTGCATGTAAATTCAGTTTTTGTTTTTGGTTTTTCTAATTGTTTTTACAAACACAAAATACGAAAAACCGAGATATATGCCAAATTTGTAAATGTTCGGGGTTTTATTATAATGTAAGTTACTTGTTATCAGTCAGTTACAAATCCAAAAGGAAGCCAAATTTAATTCTTAATTATAATTTATTTGCTTTATAAACCTTAATCAGACCATCTGTTTCACTACTTACAACAATTAAACTTTGTTGAATTGGGCTTTTTGAAGCAGAAATAAATAATACGCCTTCAGGAGCATCTCCCGTTGGAATCATTTTAATAAATACTGGAGAAGTAGGAATTGTTATGTCATAAATTGCAACTGCATCCACTCTTTCAAGACCAACATAAGCTACTAACTTGCTTCCTACTCGACCGATAACAACGGCTTCTGGCTCAATAGATTTATCATCACTACGAGTATCATCATAAACTCCAAATTCTTTGGCTTTAATGTCTAATTCGTTTTTGCTGTCGAAAACAAGTTGACCAGAAGTGGCATTCCAAACCGAAAATGATCTTGCTCCAAAACTATAAAGTGTGTCATAATCACCATCGCCATCTTTGTCCCCAAGCGTGCTTGTTACATTCAATCTTCCCATTTGGGTATCTCCTTTCAAGGCATTTCCAGTAGGGAAAGCTGTTTCATCTAATTTGAGTGTGCTTACTCGTTTTACTTCTGCAAAACCTGTATATTCACGGGCATCACCTTCGTTGGCCGTAAATAAATAGGGCGTACCGTTATAACTTATATAGGCAAGGGCATCTGGCATATAAGTACCAAATACTTTCCATGTATTGAATGAGCCGACTAAATTATCTCTATCGCTGACATCTGTTGCATTGGCTGCTACCGAATAATCTTTAAAACCAAGAGGCATAATTTTAGTAATAGTCCCTGTCGAAATATTGATTTCGGCAATAGCGTTGTTTTCCTGAAGAGTTACCCAAGCAGTTTTTGAGTCGTCTGAAACTGTGATATATTCTGGTTCAATATCTTTTACAAAATCTCTATTAGGACCAAAAACTCTGAAACCTTTACTTGTTAAATCAGCTAATTGACTTGAAAAAGCAGAGAAATTTACCGTTTTTACTGCATAATTGTTAGCTATATCAATAATTGAAACAGTTCCCTCGGGGTCGTTTGTATAAGAAGCATTTGGTTCGCCTTCGTTAGCTGATAAAATATATTTTCCATCTGGGCTAAAAGTAACCATATCTGGCAAAGCACCAACTGTTATTACTTTTTCTTCGGCATAAGTCGAGGCATTGAAAACTACAATTTTACCCAAAGCTTGCTTATCAAGCGATTCGATGGCAACAGCAACTTTTCCGTTATATGCCGAAACACTATTTACATATCCGCCATAAGGGGCCATTTTTATTGAATGAATAACCGAAATCATGGCTGGATTAGAAAAATCAATCACATCAATTTTGTTTTCTTTACCATTATTGACGGCGAATAAACGATTGGTAATTGGGTCGAAAGTAGAGATTTCGGCTGCACCAAGTCCGCCTAAATTAATGGATGCGATTTCAGTATAAGAGCTTATGTCTTCATTTACTGTAAATTCCAAGGCTGGAATCTCTTCTTTATTACAACTAAACATTACAACAGCAATCACTGATGCTAAAAGGATAATTTTCTTCATTCTAATTTGGTTTTTTTTGCAAAATTAGAGGAAGCATATTAGCTCAATATTAACCTAAAATCATTAAATTGTTACTGTGAAATGAAAAATTCCATGAAGTATTTACAGTAAATTAATACGTATATCTTTTAATATCTTAAGGTTTTCTGTTAAAGTAGTACTATTTTCTTTCTTTTAATTTTTTTCGTAACAATTATTTAAAACTGTCTTAACTGTTATTTACTTTTACTTTAATATTTTTGAGGTCAAATTAAAAATGATTTTTTATGAAAAAAAATTACGCACCCATCAGTCTTAGAACAATTATCTATTGTACACTTTTCTTGATGCTTAATTTAGCATCTCAGGCTCAAATCGTACTGACAGGTACAAACTACATACAAACATTTGATGGCATTGGCTCAGGTTTACCAGCAGGCTGGACAGTAAGAACAGGTTCAAACGCAAGCTCGTTAGGTACGGCAGGAACACTCGTAACTGCTCATACTTCTTGGTCAAATTCTACTGGAAATTTCAGAAACTGTGGCTCAAATGAAGGAGCAAATGACGCTGCAAATACCGACAGAGCTTTGGCGATTCGCCAGACAAGTGCATTTGGAGATGCTGGTGGGGCTTTTTTAGCTCAAATTTCAAACACTACTGGTATTTCGAACCTTCAACTTTCATTCAAATTACAATCTTTAGATGCTTCAAGTCCACGAACTACAACTTGGTTGGTTCAGTGGGCAATTGGAGCTACGCCAACGAGTTTTACTACATTAACCACAAGTCCAGCTACAACCACAACGGGAAGTAGTGCTTCCTCAAATGTAAGTATCACAGCAACTTTGCCAAATACAGTCGATAACCAAGCAGATAATCTTTGGATTAGAATTGTAACTTTAAGTGCTTCGACAGGCTCTGGAAATAGACCAACTTCGGGTATTGATGATTTTTCTTTGACTTATACTCCAGCTAATACCACGAATCCAACAATCACAACTTCTGGTAGTTTATTACCTTTTGCAACGATTGAAAATACACCCTCTGCGACCCAGACCTATAATGTGTCGGGAACAAATTTGACCAACGATATTATAATAACGCCTCCTGTAAATTTTGAAATAAGTCTTGCTTCATCGAGTGGTTTTGTTCAAAATCCAACGACTATTTCCCTTACTCAAAGCGGCGGAAATGTAGTTTCAACTCCTATCTTCGTCCGTTTAATTGGTACTCCTATTGGAACTTTCAACGGAAATATTTCGCATACAAGCACAGGAGCAACTAATACAAATGTGGCGGTATCAGGTTCAGTCAATCCATCTTTAAGCAATCCAACACCAATAAGTACGGCTCGTACACTGACACAAGGCACTACTGTAACTGTTGCTGGAAGAGTTACAGTTGCCCAACAGTTTGGTGGCTTGCAGATTTTTATTCAGGATGTTACTGGTGGTATTTCGATTTTTAGAAACACAGGAAATATAGTGCAAGAAAATGGCTTAGTCTTGGGCGATTCGGTACAAGTACAAGGTGTTTTGGGCAATTTTAATCAATTGATTCAAGTAACTGTCACTCAAATAAACAAGGTAGTTACGACACCTATTATTCCTGCTCCAAAACTGATACTTTCAACTCAAATGCTTGCTAACGAAGGGCAATTGGTGAGAATCAATGATTTGAATATTCCAGGAATTCTTTCGATAGCTGGGCAAACTAACTATACGTTTTTGCCGATTCAAGTTCGGATTACAAATCAAACAAATACGGCTGGATATGCCAATCCTTTGGTAGGAACAGCTCTGGTGGCAGGAACTGGTTACGCCATCGGAATTGCAGGACGCTTCAATACTTCGGCTCAACTTTTGCCTCGATTAGTAGCAGATATTGTTCGAACAGGCGACCCAGCACCGGGCAGCACCGATGATACTTTTGCAGGTGAAACAACTTTAGATGTGGCTTGTTGGAATATTGAGTGGTTTGGCTCAACTGGTTTTGGGCCAACAAACGAAGCACTTCAAAACACAAATGCCAAAACTGTTATCAAAACTATCAATGCTGATATATATAATTTGAATGAAATTTCAAGTTTAACAGCGTTCAATACTTTGGTTTCGGAGTTAAATACCGAAGGTTTTGCCTACACTGGCGTTTGTAGTTCGAGGCTTTCAAATAATGATAATACTGGTGGGCAAAGGGTATGTTTTGTTTATAAAACTGCTCTTTTTAGCAATGTCGTTACCAAACATATTTTTGAAACCCTTGATGATAGTTTAGATGCAAATCAAACAGTAAATCTTTTGCAATTTTATCCTGATGCTGACAAAACACGCTTTTGGGCATCTGGAAGACTGCCTTTTGCATTGACTGCTGATGTAAATATTCCGAATAGTCCGAGCAAAAGAATGATGTTTGTAGGAATTCATGGAAGGGCAAATACTGGTACAACTCCTGCCGAAGCATTGAGCAGATACAATATGAGAAAATTTGATGTTGAAGCTTTGAAAGACACTTTGGATGCTCAATTTCCGACCCAAGCTTTTATAATTTTGGGGGATTATAATGATGATGTTGATTTTACGGTGGCTACAACGGCAGGTATTCCAAACAATGAAACAAGTTTTGTGGCATATAATAATGACCCAACTCGCTACCTTATGCACACAAGAGTTTTAAGTGATGCAGGTCTGAAAAGCACCGTAGGTTTTTCGGATATGATTGACCATTTGAGTTCTTCAAACGAACTGACTACCGAATTTGTAACTAATTCGGCAAGAGTTGGCACACCAGAATCGTATGTGGCAAGCTATGGCACTACAACTTCCGACCATTATCCTGTGATGGCAAGGTTCAATTTGAATGGAAATTGTATCAATGATAGAATAGTAACGGCAAATATAAATGTTAGTGGTTTGACAAAAATAGAAGCAGGAAACTCAATTACAGCAACCAATAAAATTTCAAACGGAGCAAAAGCTACTTATGATGCACAGAAATTTATTATTTTAAATGCAGGTTTTGAAATTGATTCTGCTGGAAATACAGTTTTCAAAACACAATTAGATGGCTGCGGAGGGTTGTGAATTTGAATAAAATTTAATTACCAAAAAAGGGTAGCCCGATAGCTACCCTTTTTAGTTCTTTAAAGAAAATATTTCATAAAAAACGATTAACTTTTTCAATCCATCTTTCGCAGTTTTCATTATAAATCAGACGGTATTTTGCTATGAAATATTGGTATTTTTCTTGAAATTCTGTTGTCATCTTTTTGTTGAAAGATTTATCACGAAAAACACATTCAAAATTATTTATACTTCCCACCAAAAGCTTGAAATCTTTACTCAAATCAGTATCATATTCAAAATAAAAAGATTCATTCTGAATAAACTCCATAGCCGTTTGATTAATTGCCAAACCCTTCGCCAACCAATCATTTTCTCTACAAAAACCTTCATAATTAAAGAAAAACCCATTAAAAATACCTTTTCGGCTACTTTGAGATTCGTTTACATGAAACAAATATTGACTTGGCTCAGTAATTTCTAAGTGAAATTTGGGGAGGTTAATTTTACTCAGCCAATTGTCTAAATTCAATGGTTGATTTGAGTCAAGGAAGTAATCAAAAATAAATGACGAGCCAGAATAATTAATCAATAACGCCACATGAAAACCCCATGAAAGAAAACCATTTGCTGAAATACCATTTGGGTCAGGTAGTTTGACAGATTGATTCGAGCACTCATCAATTCGGCAAGGGGCAAAAATCCAAATCTTTTTGTGCAAAATATTATATTGATTGAGTACCAAAGAACCAAAATGGACTAAATTATGGCAATTTCCTTGTGGGTATTTATAAATGGAGCCGAGGTAAATTTTTAATTCTTCAAAGTATATTTGAATATATTCTGACTTATCAGAATGGATGATTTTATTATCAATAAAAATCATTTCGCTGCATTTCATGGAGAATTTTTTTTACAAAAATAATACTCTTAAACGCCTTTCAATGCCATTTTAGATTATGAATTTATGATGAATTTGTTAAGAAAAATTCCATTTTATCTTAATTTTGAATCAATTAATTGTTAAGAAATCTACGCAAAAATTAAGTTTTAGTTAATTTCGATGTAAACCAAAACTATATTTAGAATTTACCATTTTCTTTGTTAATTGAATTTAAAAAAAAACAATAATGTTTGAATCTAATAAAATCAAATTAGTCGTTTTTGATATGGCAGGAACGACAGTCCAAGACAAAAAAGAAGTCGAAACTTGCTTTGCAAAAGCCTGTAAAGAAACAAACTTAGTCGTTTCGGAAGAAAGAATTTTAGCTTTACAAGGCTATTCTAAAATCGAAGTTTTTAAGCTCCTTTGGGAAGAACGAATTGGGCAAACTCACCCCGAATATGAAGAAAATGTGGTCTATTCTTATGACTATTTCAGAATGATTTTGGAAGACCATTACAAAGCAAACGATATTTTACCAACCGAAGGATGTTTGGAAACATTTGCTTTTTTACGTGAAAACGAAATAAAAATAGCACTTACAACAGGTTTTTATAGAAAAGTAACCAATATTATTCTTGAAAAATTGGGTTGGCTCGAAGGCTTAGAATATAATTATGTAAACACTTCGGGCAAATCAATCATTGATGTATCTATCGCCAGCGACGAAGTGCAGAAAGGCCGCCCTGAGCCATACATGATACAAAAAGCTTTGAAATTATTGGGCATAAAAGACCCTTTTGATGTGATAAATATCGGCGATACTCCTTCTGATATCAAATCTGGTGTACGGGCAGGTTGCCGACTTTCGCTTGGCGTAACAAATGGCACGCATACGCATGAGCAATTAAGGTTTTTGAGAAACGATGGTCTTCTCGAATCGGTCAATGGTTTGATTACTGTTATTCAAAATATAGGCGTTTTTAGTGAAGTATAAATGAAAAAATTTGATTTAATAATCGTTGGTGCTGGAATCCTCGGAACAGCCCACGCCCATCAAGCTGCCAAGCAAGGGCTAAAAGTCTTAATCTTAGAAAAAGACAATTTCCCCATTGGCTCAACCGTACGAAATTTCGGGCAAGTTGTGCCATCGGGCATGGCAGGCAAATGGTTTGATTATGGTTTAAAATCCTTAGAAATTTATCAAGATATACAACAAAAAATTGACATCTCAGTTAGAAAAAATGGCAGTATTTATATCGCATCAGATGAAGACGAGTGGCTATTGGCAAACGAACTTTACAGCCATCACCAACGCACGAATTACCTTTGTAATTTGCTCTCCAAAAGGCAGTGTTTGGAAATGTATCCTGAACTAAAACCAGATTACGTCAGAGGAGCAATTTATTTTCCTGAAGAAATAAGTGTTGAGCCTAATCTACTGATTTATAGAGCTTTAGCTTATTTAAAAGAACAAATAAACGTAATTTATCAATCAAATACTACTGTAATTTCATGTGAAGAAAAACAGAATGAAGTTGAAATCAGAACTGCATCAAATGAGAAAGTTTTAGCTTCAAAAATATTGATTTGTTGTGGTTATACATTCAATGTTTTGTATCCTAAAGTATTTGAAAATAGTGGTTTGATTGTTAGTAAATTACAAATGCTTCAAACGATTCCGATGAATTATGTTTCATTGGCAGGGAATATTCTAACAGGTTTGTCAATTCGAAGATATGAGTCTTTTGAAGCTATGCCATCATATAAGAATATTACAACTCCGGAGCATTACAAAGAACTCAAAAAATGGGGTATTCATATACTTTTCAAGCAAGCAATTGATGGCTCAATCATCATTGGGGATTCGCACGAATACGCACCTGTGGGCAAAACCGACGAATTGGGTTTTGATACAAAAGAATTAATTGATGACCTAATTTTGAAAGAAGCTCAACGAATTGTGCATTTTCCTGTAAAGAAAATTGCACGAAAATGGGCTGGATTCTACGCACAACATCCTGACGAAATTTTTGAATATAACATTTCTCCAAATATCCATATTTGCACAGGAATCGGTGGTAAAGGCATGACTTCGAGTTTTGGCTTTGCAGAACAAAATTTAAATAAATTTTGCCTTTAATTGTGCCTTTTCTTGCTGTTTTTGACTAAAAAACCAAACTGACATTAACCACAAAAGCAAACTTATTCCAAAAATCAAGTAACTTAACTGAATTAAGATATTTACTAAACTTAATTCTTTCATAAAAAGCTCTTTGTAAAACAACAATAGCACACTGCCCAAATAGCCCATCGAGTCGCAGATATAAACAAAGAAACCCGCATTTGCATTAAGTTTAAATACAGCTATAAAACGCTCAAAATAGAGTGTTTGAATCAATAAATAGGGCAAAAAGAAAGAGATTCCAAGCAAAATCATCCAAAGATAAGCAGAAACATTACCTTGCTGAAAAAGCCAAGTGCTGAATCCGCAGGCAAAAATTCCGAGCAAAATCAAGGCTTGAATATACAGAAATGCTTTTGAGTTTTCTTTGACAAAACCAACACTTATAAGCAAAAGCAAAACAAAAAAACCAATTAACATTTCGGTTTGAGCAAAAGTATTTTTATCGAAATGCACATTCAAATTTTTCCAAATTTCGACAGAAAAATTATCTCTAAAATCTCGAATGGTAGTCAGCATCATATAAATCAGCACTACGGCCACAAATCCTACCGAAAACTCTTTCAAGAGCATTTTTTTTTCAGATTTTAGCATTGGCTTTCGTTTTTTTCTTAGTAATAAATCCTGAGTTGTAGGTGCAGGAATTTTAGAAAGCATCCATACAAAGAAACCAAAAAATGGCAGAAATATGAGTCCAATTAATGCGGGCATTTGAAATTCAGAAATATCACTTAAATCCTTGATAGTCAGGTAGATAGTTTTGAGAATCCCCGAACCCATCACCAAATTTATGCTTAGCCCAATAGATATAAATTCGGTGATTTTTCGTCCCTCTAGAAAACTAAAAATCACTCCCCAAACCATTCCCAAAGGCAAACCATTGAGAAACATAAAAACCCAATTATAAGGAAACGGAACTAAACCAAACATTACCAAAGCAAATTCTGAAATGACTATTAAGCTGATTATCAGCAAGATACGTTTATTTGGTTGTAGCTCTGAAATTACTTTTATGCCCAAAAACTTTGAAAGCATATACCCTAAAACTTGCGTAATTATTAGCAATGTTTTGTAGCTTAAACCAAATAAATAATAACCTTCATATAGACCCGTATTGAATGGCTTTCTGAACGCATACATACAAAAATACGTACCGAAGGCAGCTATTATGCACCAAAAAATTAAGAAAAATTGGTTTTTAAAAAAATAATTTAGCGAGTATTTCATGAAGTTTGTCTTTTATTACAAAGAAAGAACTTCAATGTTACTTAGACTTAAAGCCTTGATTAACAAATGGTTAATTAAGTCAGAACAATTTTACGGAACTATAAAGATACTGTTGCAGAGTCAAAAATAGGCCACGGATGACACGGACGGTTCGCCGTAGCGATACAAAAAGTAGCACAGATTTTCACAGATTTATTTAAAAAAAATCCGTGAAAATCTGTTGTTGAACATCTATGATATCTATGTCCCAGTGTTTGCGACAATAAGTTTATAGTTCCGTTAACAATTCTTAATTACACCCATTCAATCCTTTGTTTAGCTGTAAAAATTATTTTTTTCAAGATTTTTTTGAACGAGTTACCTTAAAATAAATATTGGGCGAAATATTATTTTTTTCTGAATAAGTTTTCTACATTTCTGAAAAATACATGAAAACTAATGATATTCTCTAAACTCCCAACCCGTGAGGCTACTTTTCGCAATAAAATAGCCTCCTTGCTCACACCTGTTCGAGTGCCTGTCAAAGGCGAAAATCTTACACTCGAAGCATCTTTCTACAAGCCAATCGGAGAAAATAAATATTTTTTCGATACTAAATTTCCCAAAGAACGTATCTTATTGCATTTTACGGCAGGCTCAATTTCGTCAGATATTGATACCCTTACACTTGAAAATGGCAATTTTATTTCTGTACCATTTGTTATTGCCAGAGATGGAACGATTTATCAACTTTTTGGCTCGGCAGCTTGGGCAAGAAATATCGGGGCGGGTTTGGGCAATGAGAAAGGCATGAACAATGCCCAAGATAAAATTACGATTGCCATTGAGATTTCAAATTTTGGCTTCTTGATAGAAAGAGATGGGAATTTAGAAACGATTTATTCGAGGGTAAAAGACAAAAAAACTGGCGTTGTAAGTCCAGTTCAGATTTATTGCTCATTGGGAGAAACCGATGCTTATCAAAAAATCGAAACGCCGTTTAGAGAGCAAAGTTATTTTGCAACATTCACCGACATTCAGTATGAAAGCCTTATCATTTTGCTGCGTTTTCTGACTGCAAAATACAATATTCCAAGAGCATTTTTGGCTGAAGACAAGCGTTTTTTGCAAACCAGCGAAGTTTTGAACTTTAAAGGAATAGTTAGTCATGTCAATTATCGAAAAGACAAATGGGACATTGGCACAGCATTCGATTGGAACAAAGTGATAGCGGGCGTACAAGCAACCGAGTTTGTGCCGCAGTTTGTGAATATAGCAAATGTTAGAGATTTTGAACCTATTGTTTTGACTTCAGAAGAGGCATTAATGGAGCAATTGCCTAAAAACCCAGAACCTACAAAAGAAGTAGTAAAAGACCTTCAAGATAACCAAAAAGCTACTAAAGTTGGCAAAATGTTTACCCTTTTGGTAGGGATCAATGAATACGAAAACTTCCCTTTAGATGGCTGTGTCAATGATATGAACAATGTGAAGGCTTATTTGGAAACAAAGTCAGGTTTAGAAATAAAAACCTTGACTTTGACTAACAAAGAAGCTACAAAAAAAGCCATTGTAGAAGGATTTAGAAAACATTTGAGCAAAGCGAGCAAAGGAGATACGGTTGTTTTTTATTTTTCAGGACATGGCACAAAAGAGTTTGCAGACCCACTTTGGAAAAAAGACGCCACTACGTCGGGACTTGAATGCGTGGTTTGCTATAATGGCGAACCTAATTTTCTGTTGGCTGACAAAGAAATACGGTTTTTATTGCAAGAACTTTGGTCAAAAACCCAAGCCCATATAGTCGTGATAGCCGATTGCTGTCATTCGGGAGATAATACAAGAGGCGAATTGCTAAAAGAGGCTTTCAAAAACTCAAAAGAGAGAAGGGTCAGGTTAGAAAAGGTTTTCCCGATAAGAGCTTGGAACGATTTTATTTTCAGCGATAAAATTTCTTTTGAAACAGCTAAAAATGCAAAGTTAGTAAGTGATTTTCTGCCCGAAGGAAACCACATTCAGTTGGCTGCTTGTGAGTCTGACGAATCGGCTCTGGAGGTGAACGGAAATGGTGTTTTTACGACAAATCTTCTTAAAATTTTAGAAAATTGTGGTGGAAATATTAGTTACCAAGCATTGAGTGGCAGAATTCGGAATTATATGAAGGTTTTGTACGAACAAAAACCACGCATTTATTCGGTAGGCTCAACTGACCAAATCAATACTATTTTCTTGAATAAAGGAGTTGATGAAAGTGGCACTCGTAGCGAAATAGTTTTTAATCCTGCCAAAGGTTGGGTGCTGAATTTGGGTGCAATGCATGGCATAAAACCAAATCTTGAGGTCGGAATTTTGGACGAAAAAGGCAAGCTGTTGAGCGAAGCCACCGTTTCAGAAGTTTTTATTGATTATTCAACAGTCAAATCTGCAAGCGTTTTCAACAAAGCAAATGTTTATCAGGCAACTGTTTCGGGGGCTTTGGTTCGCCATTTGGATATTCAACTCAAAAACTTCGACACCAATCCAAATGACTTAGCAAAGGCAAGTGATGCTTTGCTGACACAAGCAAGTGGACATTATGATTTCAAGCAAGAGGGCGAGTCAGATTATACCTTGCATTTTAAGCATGGTCGAGCTTATTTGACAAAATTCAATGATGATTTTCGACCATTATTTATGCCAATTGGCATCAAAACAGAAGGTTTTGACAGTAAAATCTCACAATACCTACGAGATATTTCGAGGTGGCATTATTTGGCAGATTTGACAAATAAAAACTCAAACGGCGTGCTAAAAAACCCATTGTTGATAGAAGTTTTCAAAGTAATAGCAGATGGAACGGAAGAAAAATTAGATACATCAGGGGGCAAAGCTACATTGGATTTTGAGAAAATTGCCGAAAAATGGAAGGGTAGTATCAAAATAAAAGTCAAAAACCAAACCGACCAAAAGCTGTATGTTTGCGTAGGCTACATGACAACCGAATTTGAAATTGACACGAGCTTGCTACCTTCAAAAGTACAACTTTTTGATCCAAAAGCAGAGATATTTTTACAGTTTAGAGGCAGTGACACGATACCGATGTTTTTGAATCCAGTGGCAAAAGAGTACAATTGGGAGAAAAGCATTGAATACCTCAATTTTATTATCAGTACCGAAGAGTTTTCTGATGCTGCTTTTGTGCAAGAGGGCTTGCCAAGACCTGCCATTTTGAAAGATAAAGACAAACCAAAAGATTTGGGGGCAAGAAGAATGCTTGGCGAGGAGGAGGACGACGTAAAAATCTCTGACTGGACCACCCAGAAACTTACATTAGAATCTATGAATCCTGTTTTCGATATTATCAATAAAGAGGAATTAGAAAAACTTTTGCAATATGATGAAATGGCAAATTTTGCCTTAGGATTGTACTTTGATGTAACAAAAAATGAAAAATTACAGCCAATTTTTAGTTTAAAAGCTAACATAAAAGTACCGCCAAGTGAGCGTTCGTTTGTGCGAGATATGATTCTCGAACTTGCCAATACAATTGAAGATGCAAATAGAGAGTGGGCATATCATCAAGTAAAAAATGAGCGTATGCGTGTGGTAGCCGAAGGGGATTCGTGGTTTTTGTATCCTTTCAAACTTAAGGAAATCATAGACCAACTGTCTCCACTTTATGCCATTAGGAGCATTGCAGCAGCAGGCGATACGCTCGAAAATTACATAAAAGACAAAGATAAATCAATTGGTTATAGAAGGGTAATTGCCGAACAAAATGCCAAATTATTTTTGGTAAGTGGTGGTGGAAATGATATTTTGGGCGAAGAATTTGAGGCATTCGTCAAAGACAATCAACCTGATGGCTTGTTGCCTAATGAATATATCACCCAAAAATTTTGGGACAAATTAGGCGATTTAGAAACTTGGTACAAAGAAATGTTTGCAGATATTGTTGGCTTAAATATTTCGATGATTGTGCATGGTTACGATTATATTTTTCCTGGAAATGACCCTCGTGAAATGAGTTGGGCAGGAAAATACATGAAACAAAAGGGCATCACAAACCCTGCAACTCAAAGAAACATCATTATTTTTATAATGGACGAGTTCAATGCACGCCTTGCCGAATGGGTAACGAGTTTTCCAAAAGTACATTATTTAGATGTACGAAACAGTGTACCCGAAAGCGAAGATTGGTTCGACGAAATTCACCCAAAAGATATTGGTTTTAATACAATTGCTATTAAATTTACAGAAAAAATAAATGATTTGATTAATAGTGGGGAGATTGTATTGGCTTGAGTATATTTACTTTTTATGACTGGCTAAATCCATACTTATCATTTTGGATGGTCGGTGTTATTGATTTTTTCGAGAAAAAAAAATTAAAATTGTATAAAAACCATGGCATTACCTGTTGTTATCACCGCATTTGCCTTTGAAGAAGACCAACAAAGTAGAGAAGGGCATCTCGACTATTTGATTGAAGAAAAGATAAAAATAATTGAGATTTTAAATAAAAAAAATGAACAGATTCATCATATTGACATTATAAATCCGACGCCTGACAAAATTATTCAGACAATCGAAGACAATAAACGTAATCTTTGTATTTTTCATTTTAGTGGTCATGCCAATCAAGAATATTTAAAAACTCATCAATTTAATACACGAGGCGAAGGAATAGCGGGTATAATGGAAGAATGTTATGCACTCAAACTTGTTATTTTGAACGGCTGCAATACAAATGGACAAGTGCCTTTTTTTATCAAAAATCAAGTTCCGTGTATAATCGGAACGAGTGCTAAAATTGGTGATATTACCGCCAAAAACTTTGCAGTTTCATTTTATAATAATTTTTTTGAGAAATGCGATAGCTTAGAAAAATCTTTTGAAGATGCTATAATTGTGGCGAATACAACGATGGACATTGAAGAAATAAAAGTTGTGAGAAGCTTGGGAGAAGACCCGACCAACCAAAATAAGACTCAAGAGTGGATTTTGTCTTCGACTGTAGAAATGCTAAATTTACACTCCGAAAACTTAGACGAAACAAGTGCATATCAGCCTAATAAAAAGATTTTTGAATTGTTGAAAAAGCTAAAAACAGATGTAGAATTTGAAAATGAAGCAATAAAAGTTTCATCCCTGACAGATGAACAACTGCTCGAAAATCACCGTGAAAAATTTTTAAACCTTTTCCCGTTGCCCATTGCCAACAGGCTTCAAAAATTAGTTTATCGCCTAAGACCAGATGAAGAAGCAAACACAATTGCGATGCCATTTAAAAAAAGGGTTACGCAAATAATGCTTACTTTTCAAACTATCACTGAGCTTTCTTCAGCAATAATTTTGGCACAGCTCTGGGATGCTTTAGAGTTTACCGAAAATAAAGCTACACTCTCAGATGATTTCAAAAGTGGAGCTACTGAACTTCTCCAAGATTTGTTTGATTCAACCAATAAATTACCACTTTTTCAACAAGTGCTTTCGTGGTTTTCGGAGAAACAACCGATTTTAAAATTCAATAATTGCAAGGATATTAATAATTATTTTTTAAATCGTATTAGAAATAACAAACCAAAACTTGAAGAATCTGCATTATTTTTCAAAGAAATTTCTTCAAAACTAAAATCAAAAGCATTTAGTGAACGAGAGGCTCGGATTATATGTAATACCGCTGAAAATCATCTTTGCGAATGGTTAGATTTTTCATTGATATTATGTCGTTACAAACTTCTTTCGATACAAAATATCAATTTGTTACAATACCGAGATGAAAAAAAACTGAAATATGACTGTAAAGTTTTTTCTTTTGCAGGTATTTCTCAGAACCCCTACAATATTGACGTTTTAGATTACGCTGCCGAAAATTCTGTAATTTTGATAGATAGAGATGCTTTTTCAAACAAAAACCTTAAAAATTATTTGAATTTGAGTCCATTTTTGATTGATAGTTTTGCTATTGATGACAAAAAAGCAATTTCGGGGCTTTATTATCCAATAAACCTTGATAAAACAAATAAAGGATTTCAGTATAAAAACATTACAAGCCTGACAGATAAAGAAGAGGGCAAGGTTTATTATATTAATGGAAAAAAGAAAGATTTAATTATTGAAAATAGTAGTAAAATACCAGATGGAACAGAAGAAATTTCGAGTGAGAATGTATATCGGATTTTAGAAAATCAAATCAATTATTTCGGAACACTATTCAAATAAACGCTAAACTAATGGTCAATAGTCCATTTAAGTTCCTCAATCCTTATGAAGCCAAAGACAAGGCAATTTTTTTCGGGCGTGATTCCGAAAGAGATACTCTTATCAACCTTCTTCATGCCTCAAATCTAATAATGGTTTATGGCTTATCGGGTACGGGCAAAACGAGTTTGCTACGAAGTGGGTTGTCTCAAAAACTTGATGTTTCAGATTGGTTTCCGATAACTACTGTCCGAAAAAAAGATGATTTGATTGAGTCGCTTCGAGAAGAAATTTGCAAGTTTTTACCAGAAAATCAAAAAGAAGTTGCTAATGATGAGCCAATTACAGCCATTTTACATAAAATATACTGCTATTATTTAAGACCTATTTATTTGATTTTCGACCAATTTGAAGAGATATTCACCGCTGAATCTTCTCTGGAGCAAGGTTTTGAAGAAATTAAGAAAAAAAAGAATGTAGAAAACAAGATTTTTTTTGAAGAAATAAAAAAAATCTTAGAAAGCGGCATTTCGTGTAAGATTATTTTTTGTATCAGAGAAGAATACATCGGGCAGCTCTATCCGTATGAAGAAATTTTCCCTAATCTCTTTGATTATAAGCTGCGTGTAGAGCCAATGACACGCAAAGACCTTGTAGAAGTCAATGAAAAAACAATAGAGGTCTTTAATATAAAAACCGAAATACCTATCAATGAAATAGTTGATAAATTATTGGAGGGAAATGCCGAAAAGCAATTAGCCTATCTGCAAGTTTATTTAGATAGCCTTTGGCAAGCAGCATATCAGGAGAAAAGTACTGAAAATTGGTATGGCAAAATACCTGATGTTACGATTACAAAAAAAATATTTGACGAAGTTGGTGATGTAGGTAAGGTACTTAGAAATTATTTTTTCCAACAAAACAATATCATTAAAACCCAAATTGGGGCAGCTCTGAAAGAAGGCGAATGGCGTGAATTTGAAAAGGATATTTTAGGCAATTTCATTACCAATGAAGGCACAAAACAGCCAGTTTTATATGTCGAAACCGAACATCAATATCACCTCAAAAATGCTAAAAATGAAAACCTCACACTTACGACCGACTACATCAATGCCTTAATGAAGGCTCGTATCATTAGAAAAGAGCCTTCATTTTTTGAACTATCGCATGATTCGCTTGCCCAAATTATTTTTAACAACCGTTCGGAAGAAGATATTTTGGTTAGAAATATTGAGCAAAACATTAGTGGGTCGTATCAACTCTACAAAAACAATAATGGTGGTATATTGGCTATCGAAATAATCAATATTTATGATAAATTCAAACACAAAATTTCAACAAATAAAGAAATAGAAGATTATGTAGAAGTAAGCAGAAAAGAAAATAGCAATAAAATAAGTGAACTGGAAGCTAAAAACATAGAATTAGAAAAAACAAATAATGCTCTCAAGAAAAGTAAAGCGAAGGTGTTTTATGCTTTATTTGCTTTTTTTGTTACAGTTAGTGCTTTTGTAGGAAGTTACTTTGGTTATAAGAAAATAGAGGAAAATGAAATTTTTCTTAGTAAACTTACAAGAAACACTTCTGAACTTTTCAAGAAAAGATTAGGCTTAATGAAAGATAGTGTAGTTTCTTCAAAAAATTTAACGACTAAACGAAATGAACTTATCGCAAAAGGAGATTTTGCCGAAGCTCTCAATTTTCATATTGGTAATAAACTCATTAGTGGTGATACTACCAAAGATGAAAAACCTTATGCAGATTTTGTTAATCTTTATGTTGCCAAAGACAAAGCCGATGATTTATATCAACAAGGCTCGTATAAAAAAGCCATAGAAACTTATCAATTAATTAAAGAATTTATGGTAGAATATGGCTCTATAAACCATATAAAGGTTGATACCAATGCCATCAGTGAAAAGATTTTTTCTTATAACAACTCTAAAGCAATTTGGCATCAATGGGAAATCGAAAACAAGGATGAGCGAGATTCTGCTACAACCAAAAACATAGAATTATTACAAGGCACTCTCAATATTTTGCCTTTCGAAATAGTACAAAAATATCGGAACATCAATCGGGTTCAGTTCAATGGCAATAAGTTTTCTGATTTTCCTGTCAATCTTTTTCTATTACCAAAATTAGAAATCATTTACTTAAACGAAAATTCCATTTCGCAGATTCCAGATGATATTAGGTATTTAAGAAGGCTAAGGGTGCTATCGCACAATAATAACAAATTCCTTGAGTTTCCGAAAAGCGTTTGTCATTTGAAGAGCCTCACAAATCTAAATTTAGCAGGAAACAGGATTTTGGCTTTACCAAAAGAAATCGGTGAACTCAAAAACCTAAATGTTTTGACATTATCAAATAATCAATTTGAAGAATTGCCCGCCGAAATATTCTTATTGCCAAACTTACGTCAGGCTTATTTCAATGACTGTCAAATCAATTGTTTGCCAGCTTATTTTTTTGATTTATTGCAAAAATCAAAGATTAATGAGCTTTATTTGAGAAAAAACCCTAAATTAGAGCATATCAAACAAATGTATAATGCCAATGGCGAAAAAATAAAAATATTTCGATAAGCCTCAATCTTTCTTAAAAGTACTTTCGCCATCTTCCAGCATATAAATGATTTTCAGAGCTTCCGAAGTTAGATTTTCGGGAATAATTTTATCTCGCATTAAGTCATTGAGGTCAGTAATCATAATTGTTTTGTTTAGTTTGTCTGATGCGTCATAATTGCAGCCTACTTGGTCATAATTTTTAAAATTGGCATATTTTTTATAAAGATTTGTTGCTTCTGCCACCTGATTATTGCAGAGATAGCCATGAGCCAAATTTACATTGATATAATTAAGTTGCTCTTTTGGCAAATTAATAGCTACACCTTTGGTGGCATATTCTTTCGACAGCTCAAAGTTTTTTTCATACAATTTAAACCAAGCAGCATTGTTATAAACCACCGACAGCAAAGTATTCAAACAAGCATCATTGGGGCGTTGCTGGTGAATATTGTCCAAAAACACAATATGCTCATCATTTGCCCCTGATTTTGACTGAATTCTGACATAACGAAACAAAAATGCCCGCTCTTCATCGCTAATCGCATCTACTTTTTTTTCTAATAGCGTTAAGTGTTTTTTGTAAATCTCTTGCAGGGTAGCGTCTTTTTTGTGGTTTATTTTTCTGTAAATTTTGGTCCAAAGCAAGTAAATATCTCGCCTTTGTGCTTGCTCAATGATGTTTTTTAGTATTTGATTTAAGTATTTTTCATTTTCGACTTTTTGATTCCAAGGCAATATTCTATTCAAAAAACTGCTATTTTTTAGGTAATCGTTTTCTAATTTTTGCCAAGTTTTCTCTTGAATATTTGGATTTTTATTTGCCATCAGTTGCAAATAATCTTCGGAGGAAAGATTGATAAAAAAACGCAGTTTTTCTTCGGGCAAAAAGTTCAAATCAATCTCAGATTCTTTTGATTTGGCAGCCTTATAAAACCTACAAATACCGCTTAATTTGTCTGCCACTATCATTAGCGAATCATATTTTTTGAAAAACGAATACGAATGTTCCTTATCAAATTTATATTCGATTTTGGTGGTGTCATCAATTATTCCGTCCAATGATTTTGTTTCGGGTTTGTAGTAATAATCATTCATCAAAACCTGAAAGCCACGGTTGTTTGTGCTAAGCAATTTTTCTTCTTTATTTTCTAATTCTAAAGCTAAAGTGCTTGATTCTTTGCCTAAAATCTGCGTTTTTGCTTTCACGATTAGATATTCTTGGTATTTAGCTGTGTCAGATTTATATTTGAAAGCTAATTTTATATTAAAATCATCAATTTTTATCTCTTTTAGTTTGTCAAAATCTTTGAATATTTTGCTTGATTTGCCTGTTTTGGCATCAAAAAAGCTAAGGTTTTTCTCACCTACAATGACAAAATATTGTTTTAAATTTATTTTCGCAAAAATTATATCAACGATTGGTTCGTCATGGGCAATGGATAAATAATAAAGGTTTTCTTTTTGCGGAAGTTCCTTTATTTCTTCCAAAATATCGCTGTTATTTGTTCGGAATTTTGCTTTCAAAAGGCTTTGTCGCTCATATTCATGGTAAAGTTGATACTTTTGTGTCGGCGAAGTAGCCAATTCGGTCAGTAGCTCAAACTTTGTATTTTGTTCGAGCGTAAGTTTGCTGATATAAAAAATTGCCGCCAAAAAAATCATAAGAGGCACTAAAACTGAAAACCAATTTTTGAATCGTCCAAAACGCTTGCTTATGCCCACGATTTTCCATTCGCTTGGCGTTGGTTGTTCTTTTTCGGGAATATTATTTTTTATCTTATTTTCAAGCAGGGCAACTTCTGAGAGTTGGTTTTTGTTCAGAAACGACCTTTTGAAATAAATCACACTTGGGTTATAGTCAGCCGCCCCATCTTTAATTATTTTGACCGCTCGCCGTAGTTGATTGTTTTCGGAATGAAGTTGGTTATAGATTATTTTGGCTAAACTATCGTGCGAAATTTCATAAATACTCTCGTCGGGATATTCAATATTGGCTTTTTCTAACCTCAAAATGCTCTGTTTTTCTAACTCATCAATAATAAAATAGTCAATTTCTTTGTTGGCAAGATTTGCCAGAATATCCCCTTTTTTTCTTGGTTTTTTTGTACCTTCGTCGGTCGTAAATTTTATTAAAAGCTGTTTTGCATCATTTTCAGAGGTATTTGGGTAATTAATTGCCAAATTTTGATTAACTTCTTTGATACGTTCATCTAAAAATTCTTTTAAAACTTTATGAATATCACCAATCTTTTTGACTAAACTGAGGGCAAATAACCTTTGTCCGTTGGCAATACCTGCTTCTTTCCAAAGTCTATCTAAATAAATTTGAAGGTGAGGAAGTTCGATGAGGCTTTCGGCTTCGATTTTCAGATTTTTGATAATTTCATCTACCGTTTCAGGGCTTTCGATGCCAATATCAAACACTTCGCAAGATTTGAAGATTACTTCTTTGATGTTTTCGTCGGTCATGTGTTCGATGCGAACACGCTTATCAAAAATCTCTGGAATTGTCTTTTCATAAGCCTGCAACTGAGCAATGTATTTTTCTCGTACGATAAGAATTATCTTGCAAGGAATGCCTTTTTCGTCTAAAATTGCCCTCAAATTATCAAAAAATAAAACTTGTTCGGCTTTATTTCCTAAAATAAAAAGTTCTTCAAATTGGTCGAAAATCAAATAAATTGGCTTGAAAAAATCAAGATACAGCGATTTTAGACTTTCAATAATGCTTGTACCTTTTGAAAAATCTTTGATATTGACTTTATTGATTTTTTCTTGCAACGAATCATTGATATTGATATGCCTTCTGACGAATACATCAAGCCAATCGGTTTTTTCAAAACGACTTGCCAAGCCGCATTGCACAATACTCGATTTGCCTGTTCCCGAAGGTCCATTGACAAGCAGTACATTCGACTCATGGAGGTAAGTATAAATTACATCTACTTCGTCTTCTCTGCCAAAAAACGCTTTTATATCTCCTTTTTCAAAGAAATCTAAAAATTTAAAAGGCGACTTGGGTATGTTGGGCGATTCAGACATCTTTATTTAAAATTTAAAATAAATTCTTCGATGGTTTCTAATGTTTCGTTGAAAACTTTGTTTGTTTCTTCAACTGATAGTTTTAGCCCTCTTTTGGCATTGAAAAAATCATCTTTAAGCGGAATTTGTAATGAATCTTTTTCTCGATTGATGTTTTTTACAAATTTGTAGGTGCAGTTTGTTTCAATATCGGTCGTGTGCGTGTAGTGCGAAAAAAAGTAAATTTTCGATAAATTTTCCTCCAATAAAGCATTAATATCAATCACAAATGGATAAAGGTTGAAGGCTTCGACTTTCTTGTTTTCGATTTTGTAAATAATGACTGCTTTAGAATCTGTAAAATTATCGAAGTCTTGGTTTTTATCTGCAAAACCAACCAAAACATAGTCTAATTTGACCATTTTATGCTTAAAAATAGGCGGTTCGTTCTTTTTCTTGACAATATTAATGTCCTTGATTGTCGCAAATTTATACTTTGCACAAAAGCCAAGTTCCTTAAAAATACTACAAAGTTGGTTTTCGGTTTCGGCACAATCTTTCTTGATTTCATTTTCACCAAAATTTGCACTAATATTATTGATGTCTTTGTATTTATTTTTAATGTCTTTCAGATAAATATATGCTTTAAAAAACTCTCCGTTAGCATCATCAATAAGTTCTTTTAGTTGAATAATTTCGTCCACAAAGAAATTTACATTTTGTTCGATAAACAATTCTCTGATGGCAGCAATCAATGGAATCGCATCATGTCCTTGCCTTTCGATGGCTTCTTGTAGAAAGAAGTCTTTTATCATTTCTTTGAGGTTGTCATTAATTAGGAGGGGAGGGGGGGATATTTCCTTGCTATCTTTTGATTCTTCTTTAGGTTTTCTTTTTTCATAAACGTCCCAAAGCTGCGAAAGCATAATAAAAGTGAGCAAATCAACCATTACGCTATACGTATTTATCAAAAACCTCAAGCGTGCCTCTTCTGGAAGCTCATCATCATTGTTATCTTCGGGTACGAGTAGCTTTCTGACCTGCTCGCCAATCGGCGAAGGAAGGCTGTTGATGATAGCATTTTTTACTTCTCGAATGTCAAAATCTTCAATATTGCCTTGTTTTTCATATTTTACCCCTAATTCTTTAAACATCTCCAAATCATCGCTAAACGTCATTAGTACATTATAGAGTGTTTGCAAAAGCAGGCTGTTTCCTTCTATGTCTGCATTTTGGGTGTTGCCTATTTTGCTTTTGATTATCAATTCGTAATAACTTGTATCGGGTAATTTCCAGTCCAAAACCTCCTTTTTTTTGCCAATGTATAGCCCCCACGCAATGGCATCGCTATTTTCTTCTTCTTCTTCGCCAATGGCATAGCCCAAACTTCGCTTACTTTCATTGACACTCGAACCATCTTTTGAAGTAACTATTTCACTTGCTATTTTGAATGCTTCCAAAATTGTTTTGCCATCAATCAAGTTTTTATAAAAATCAACAGCAAAAAGCCTTGCAGTTGTGTCATTGACTTTTACGCTCGTTGCGATAACAGCAGGAACACCATTTTTTAATAAATTTTCAACTTGACCTTTAGTTGAGCAGCCATTCAAAAACACCAATTTCAGATTTGTTTGGTCTTTTATAGATTCCATTAAGCCTGAACTATATGCTTTTTGGTCTTCGAATAGGAGTTGAGAGCCATTGGCATGGCCAGCATAATGCAAAATACAGACTTGTGGTTTGTATTTGAATAGTTGATGGCGTAGTTTTTCGACAGTCATAGTATTATTGTCAAACAAAAAATAGCCTTGACTTTGTTTTTCTACAAAAAGGTCGGCGAGGGCCGCTTTTTCAGCATTTAGTTCCTTGAGATTTTCTTCGTTATTATTGGCAAATGTCAGCAGTATTACAGGTGGTCTCATGATTTTGGCATTATGTTAATATGTTTCTCAAAACAACTCTCCCAACTTCCCAAAAGACTTTGGTTCGCCAAAATAACTAATATGGTCGGAGGCAACTTCAAAAATTTCAGGAATATTTTGATTGATTTTCTTGATGTTTTTAACTTTTACAGCAATATCATTTGGCTCATTTTGAAAAATAGCAATGTCGAGTGCGGCATAAGCTGGGTTTTCTTTGATTCGGGCAATGATTCGTTTTAAAGCCCCTTCAATTTTCTGTGAATTGTCAAGTTGTTTCGTATTTCCTGCAATGATGCTATACTTTATTTGGGGGTCAGTGCCGTCATTTAGTTCGGGCATGATGCTCAAATCACCAGTATTATTCATTTGTTGTAGCGTAATTTGGACGCCTTTCAGCAATTTTCCTACGAAACTCAAAGGAATTAGCCAAGGTTTCAAGAATGCCGCACCACCAACCGCAGTCGAAATGAGGGTTTCTGCCAAATCTCGCACATCTGCCCATTCTGAGCCGCCGTTGGGCGTGCCGAGCATCACAAGGTGATTGACGATTTTATTTCCACCCAATTTTTCAATAAAATACCTACTTACCAAACCACCCATCGAGTGGGCAATAATTACCAGCTCTTTGTTATCATTTTCATCAATGCCAACTGCCTTTAATCTTTGCTTCAAATCAGCTGCCGTTTGTTGAATTTTTGTGTTGAGATTTTCATAATCAAAAGCCAAAACTAAGTCAAATTTATTTGCCAAAAGTTTACCATCTTTCGTTTTTGCACGCCTTACCACTTTTACCATTTCTTCGGTATCACCAATAATTCCGTGAATAAACAAAACAATCTTTTTGGCATTTTTTACTCGTTTTTTAATAATTTCTAAGTCTTTTTCATAGCTTAGTTTCTCATTTTCATCAATATCAGCAATAGAAAGCTGAGGATAATCGTAATCAAAACCTATTTTTTGAGCAATTTTAAAAAAGAATATCTTGATAGAGCCTGTAAAAGAGCGTTGTGTAATTGCCGAATCGGAAGCAGTTTCGGGAGGCAATTGATTGATAATTATTTGACCCTCAGCATTGCTTGTTCCTAACGGAAAATAACTTTGCGTGTTGGGGTCATAGCCAAACGGGATGATGGTTTCGTTGGCAGACATTGATATTTGAGGAGTTATTTCAAGCGGAGATGCATCATTGACGGCATCAATGTTTTTTGCATCAAAAATCTCGATAACATTTAAACTTTGCCCTTGCCCATGATTGGCTACCAATTCGGCAGGTTGAAATAAATCATTTCCTTTGATTTCATGTACTTGGGGCGTATTTTCGATGCCATCAACGCCTCTCAGCCCTCTTTGCTTGAGTTCGATTGTGGTCGAAAAACCAATTTTTCCAGTAAATTGACTTGATTTTTTTAGCTCCAAGCCTGATGTCAATTGCTGAGATTCTAAGGCACTCAATTCTTCTTCAACGGTCTTCGTAACTGTAAATTTGAGCGTAAATGCCTGCCAATCATCTATTTCCACATTTTCGTCGGGGTCTTCACCAAATGATTTGGCTGACCGAGTTTTTGCATCAACGCTTTTTAGACTAACTTGTTTTTCTAAAGCAATGCCTTTTTGTGTAAAACCATCAAGATTTAATTCTTTGGTCGAAACAAAAATTTTCAGATATTCGTTTATTTGGTTATAACCCAAAGCACTGTATTTTTTGTCTAAATTTAGGCTGAGTTCTTCTTTGATAGTTTCCCCTTGTTTATAAAAAAGATTTTGAGAAACATCTTTTAAAGTCAATGTATTAAAGGTTGTCGTGTCTATCGCATAATCGAAGTTGAGATAAATAGGTTTGGCTTTTAGCTCCCTACCAGTAATCTTATTTGTTAACGAAATTTTAAGTTTTGGTGCTTTCCATTTTAGACCATCAAATTTATAATAAAACGCATAGCCGTCGTCTATTTTTTTTGCTTCGCCCACGCCAATTTCTTCTATTTTTATATCAATATTTGCTGCTTTGATAGTGCTATTTGGATTTTCGAGGTCTTTCAGCAAGTACCAACGGCAAACAGTGTTTATTTTTTCTACAAAGTTTTCAAAGAAATTTTCTGAACCCCACTCGATTTTTTCAAACAAAGCCCATGAGCTATTTTTGGGAGTCAGCGATAATTTTGCGATGCCATTTTCATTTCTTTCTTGAATAAAAAACATTCCCGAATCATCATCTACCAAGTAAAAATCGCTTGCATTTTGTGCTATTTCTTTGATAGCTTTTACATCATTTTCCCAGCCCCATTTGAATTCATCGAACCACCCAAAACTCACAGGAATTCTTTTGTTTTTAATCACTTTTGCTTCATAAACCTCTTGGTCGTTTAGCTCAATATCGGCTGGCAGACTAAACAAAGAATTATCTAAACCAACCGAACTGATTTTTAATTCTTTTGTGTCTTTAATCTTTATTTTATCGCCCACCTGAAAACCATTGACTCCGCCCCCACTAATGCTCCAACCTTCTTCTTTATCAAAAAATACTTTGTAAAAACGCTCACCATTTTTCAGAATTTCATCATTTAAAAATATCTTTTCTTTGTCCAAATCATTCGAGTAGAGCGAAGGGTCTTGTTCAAAAGCCAAGTTTTTGACTCGTGAAGAAGTCAAAGAAACCAAGTTTTGGTAATTGATTTTAGCATTGTTTTGGTAAAGTGTTTGAAGCAACGAGTAGGTAAAAATGCCGTGATGTACGCCTTTTATTTCGTCTTCTTTGGCAGTTTGGTTATCTCTCGAAGCAGCCAAATGTATATGATTGGCTATTTTTATGCTTACTTTTCCTTCATTTTCGACAATATAGCCTCTTTCACCATTAACCAATGAATCGAACCCATAAAAATCTTTTGCAGGAATAATGTCGTTTCTTGTTGGGGTTGTTCGGTCGGTTCGCCAGACATTAATATCCCTCAATTCACGAGTAACCGAACCCGAATGACAGCTGTCGGTAATGACCACAAAATTCACTTTTTTGTTGTGCGTATGTTGCCAAATCAGAAAACCTAATTCCTTATTGGCAAGGTCTTTCCCATTTTCGGTTCGGCTATCTACACAAACCAAAGTTTCGAGCAAACCATCGGTTTCTGTCCAAAATTCTTTGGAGGCAGTCATGTATGAGCCATGTCCGCTATAATAAAACAAGCAAGTATCGCCATCTTTTGCATCTTTAAAAAATGAAAAAGCGTCAATCAAACCTTGTCGAGTGGCGTCTTTATTGAGCAGTTTTTTGACAGAAAGATTATCAGTTTGATAGGTGTCAAGCAGAAATTTTTCTACAGATTCGATGTCATTCACACAGCCACGCAAGGGCTTGTTTGGGTAGTCGTTGATACCGACCAAAAGGGCATAAATTTTCATGGTTGAATTTTTATTTGAAAGCTATGAATTATCAAAATCTTTCGCAAGATTTCTCTCACATTTTTATTAATCGGTAAAAATTAATTGTTTTTCTTCTCTTTTTGAAAAGCTTTTTGCCGTTTAATAAATTTTTGAAATATGTCTTTTTTAATTCAAGTAATTGATATAAAATTGCAGAACAATAGCATGAAATACTAACTAACCACTTCGCATTAAATCACCCATTATCAGACTCGTAATCTGATAAAACTCCCTTTTCCCACTCAACCTTTAAAATTGCTTATAAATTAGTAGCCAAAACCTGTTTGGTTGGCATTGCGTACGCTTTAATTTTTTTCTCTATGATTCGGAAGGCACTTGAATGTATTCGTGGTGAACTAAACTTGTATTTAGACCCTGCCAACGCACCAGATTCTGCCGACGATGTGGTTTTGTTGGCAAATATTGCTCATGCCGAAAGTGCCAAATTAGCCGATGATAAAGTGTTGATGTCGCTGATAAATATTGAAGAAGAAAACACATTAAAAAATGGGCCATTCTATAAAAAAACAGACCCAACGAGTATTCTGAAGCATAATCCAGCGGTGCATCTAAATCTTTATGTGCTTTTCGCTATCAATGCCGTAAATGATACAAAGTATTTTAATGCACTCATCTATTTATCGAAAATCATTGCTTTTTTTCAAAGAAAAAACACTTTTCATGCATCAAACACGCCTACTTTAGACCCAAAAATTGAGAAAATAATAGTAGATTTATTTTCGCCAAATTTTGAACAACTTAATCATTTGTGGGGTATGCTCGGGGGTAAATATATGCCTTCGGTTGCATATAAGATTAGAATGATTACCATTGATGATGCACAAGCCGAGCCAAGTTCAATCATTACAGAAATAGACTTGATTACTACGAAAATATGACAATTATAGCTTTTGACATACTTTGCACTATAAAAATTGAACATGATTATTATGCCAATGAACCATGTTTAGATTTTGAATTATTTCCTACAAAAACGTGCCAACAATTACTGAAAAACCATAAACTTATTTTCAAATCAATGCCTGATGGCGGCATGATTTTATTCCAAAAAAATGAAAAAAAAGAGATTTTAAACAAAATAGATAAAATAGTAAAGTTTACTTTTTTTATAAAGCTCAAAACACCCATTTTTGAAAATTTCACAAGGCTTATTTATCCAATCGAAAAATTTGGTAGAAAATTTTATTATTTCTCAAATCTCAATAATGCTGGCTTGATTGATAGCTCAGTTCAACTGGCAAAAAGTGCTGATAATAAGGTAGGCGACAAAGATTTTACGTGGCTTGTCGGTCAGGATTTAGACCTAAGTCTCAACAATGTTTTTTCAAAGGTAGAATTGACAGAAATTCCACCAAAAAGTATAAAGAAAGTCGTAAAGCCATTCAATACCATTGGTCAAAATGAGTTGAAATTAGATTTTTTGAAGTTTATTGAAGCAACACCAAACGTTTTTTTTCCACTAAAAAAAGGCAAATATGTACTCGAATTTTCAGGGGTAAATCCAAAAAATGAAAATATTTATTTCGATGAAAACCTTTGGAATGAAGCCTTTTGGGGCATAATTGAGCTTTTTAAAGATGAAAACACCAATTATACCACCAAAATAGAGCATAAACTCGTATTTCGAACCGAGCGATGGAAATATTATTTGATTGACGAAACCAACAAAATTACGCTGAACCCAGCGGGCAATGCTTTTACTAATTTTTCGACCAATAGTACAGGACAAGTAGGCTTGGCTTTTGAGTGGATAAAAGAGGCAGATATTGAAAATTTTTCGCACGAAAAAAGGATTTTCAAAAACATAAAAGATAAAAATATAGGTTCAAATATCTATTTATTACGCTCAAATCAATCAATGAAAAAGCCTGCCGAATCGCTTGTCAAAGTAAAGTTTTTGCTTGATGGCATCGAAACATCACTTCCCACACCTAAAAGAGAAAAATCTAAATTAGAGGTCATTCAAAAAATCTAAAAACAATATGGAAGATTTCAAAACCCCCGGCGTTTACATCAGAGAAGTACCCAAATTTCCGCCTTCGGTCGCTCAAGTCGAAACGGCAATTCCTGCTTTTATTGGTTATACACAATTAGTCGCTTTTGAAGGCGAAAGCCTTCTCAACAAACCTGTCAGAATTAGCTCTTTGGCACAATATTCTGAAATTTTTGGTGGAGCTTACAAAGTTATAAATAGTATATTTCCTCTCACCAATGTTGGCATCAACCCTCAAGGGCAAATTACAGGTTTGGGTGATTGGAACACTCGTCAAACTTTCAAGATGTATCAGAGTTTGCAAATGTATTTTGCCAATGGCGGAGGAGCTTGTTACATCGTTTCGGTTGGCGATTATTTCAATGCAGGGGCAGTCAGATCTATTTCAGAAATAGACATTATTAATGGCTTAAATGCTGTTGCCAAAGAAGATGAGCCTACACTTTTGGTGTTTCCTGATGCTACAGGCGTAACAGATATTGCAAAATATCATTCAATTTTGACTGCAGCCCTTACCCAATGTTTTGACCTAAAAGACCGCTTTACTATTTGTGATGTTCAGAATGCAGGACAAGCAAATTTGGCGGCGGCAGTAGGTACGTTTCGAAATGAAATTGGTGTACAAAACCTCAATTATGGGGCAGTTTATCATCCTTATATCAAAACAATCATCAATTTTGATTATGACGAAACAGCCATAACATTTGTACAAGCAGCACATGAGTTTACAAATTTCAAACTCAATGAATTGAAAGCAGGGAAAAGTGTTGCTGGGAAAATTTTAACGAATACCTCTCTCTACGAAGCTATCAAAAAAGAAATTTCTAAACAAACATTAATCTTGCCTCCAAGTAGTACAATGGCTGGAGTTTATGCAAGTGTAGATGGTACTCGTGGCGTGTGGAAATCTCCTGCCAATTTTAGCCTAAATTATACAAAAGAATTGACAATAAAAATTGATGAAGAAACCCAAAAAGACCTCAATGTGCATACAACAGGCAAATCTATCAATGCTTTGAGGTTTTTTGGCGGAAAAGGAAATTTGGTTTGGGGAGCAAGAACCCTCGCAGGAAATGACAACGAATGGCGATATATTTCGGTCAGAAGGTTTTTTATAATGGTCGAAGAATCGGTCAAAAAAGCCTCTGAACCAATGGTTTTTGAGCCAAACGATGCCAATACTTGGGTAAAAGTAAAAGGAATGATTGAAAACTTTTTGTTTCTTCAGTGGCGGGCAGGTGCGTTGGCAGGCATGAAACCACAACACGCCTATTTTGTAAATGTGGGTTTGGGCATAACCATGACAGCCTTAGATATTTTGGAAGGTCGAATGATAGTCGAAATCGGAATGGCGGCTGTTCGCCCTGCTGAATTTATTATCCTTCGTTTTTCGCATAAAATGCAAGAATCTTAATTGTAATTTTTGAATTTAGGAATGACTCAAAAGTATCTATTCGTCATTCGTTACTTGAATAATTCGTCATTTTTATTTAAAATATCAAGTCATGAACTATAAAACCCCAGGTGTTTTTGTTGAAGAAAAATCCCTTTTTCCTCCTTCGGTAGCTACCGTTGCTACTGCTATTCCTGCTTTTATTGGCTATACAAAAAAAGCATTTGATGATGAAAATAACCAAGATTTATCAAATTTACCGACAAGGATAACTTCTTTGTTGGAATACAAAGAATTGTTTGGAGGTGGGCAAGATGAAAGCGATTTTGAACCCACTTCTTATGATATTACGGTAAATGCAACAACTAAAAGCATTGTTGAAATTAAGCCAAAAAATGCAGCAAACGATAGAAAATACCACTTATTTAAAGCATTAAGGCACTTTTATGACAATGGAGGCGGAGCTTGCTATATTGTTTCAGTAGGCATTTATCCCAATGCAATTACTTTAGGCAACGACTCAAGCGGCTTGCAAGGTGGGCTAAAACAAATAAAAAGTATTGACGAACCTACGCTTTTGCTTTTTCCTGATGCGGTAGAATTGGACTTGGCAAATTTGAGTGCTTTACAGGTTTTGGCACTTGCTCAATGCGAAGATTTGAAAGATAGATTTGTGGTGATGGATATAAAAGATGGCTTCAAAAAAGGCAATGACCCAATCCAAAATTACAGAGATAATATTGGTACAGAAAACCTCAAATATGGAGCAACTTATACTCCTTGGCTGGTAAGTACTTATTCGCCAAAAATTTTATTAGATAAGCTGAAAATCAAAAAACCTGATAATACAGATTTTAATGCAGGTGAAATCGAAGGCTTTGGAAATCTCAATGAAGCAAATTTAGTAACACGGGCTTTCAAGACAAAAGAAGATATTGAAACTTTCAAAACTTCTTTGCCTTCTTTGTCGCTTCCCTTGAAAAAAGAATTTAATACCCGTACCAATACTTTTAACACGGCAGGTAATCGAGTAAATTTTAATGAGATTTTTTCTTTGTTAAGAACGATAGTCATTTCTTTCAAAACCTTAGATGATTCCACGCTGGACTCGCAAGTCAATGCTTCATTGGATGCTTTGAAAGCTGACACAAAACTCATTGAGGCTATTGTGAATTTAATAAAAATAGAGAAAAATGCAGGTGTTATGGCTGAATTAATGCCAAATCCAAGAACAGCCTTAAATGTTGATACAGATTATGCAACGCTTAATAATTCAGCTTGGGTGAGCATTGGAGGAGTAGTTACAGCAATTAGCTCTATTACGGCAGATGCAACTATCAATGTAAATGCCAATGGAGCAGCAACGATTTTGGCAAGAGGAAAAAATATTTTTGATGCCGAATTATTTATTTCATCTATCCAAAAAATATTAAATTCGATTGATAATCTTTATGGCTCAGCTATCTTGAACAAACAAATCGCCGAAGATTTACTTTTTAGCAATCATAGTTGGTTTAAAGGTTTATCGCTCAAATTCAAACGTGAAACAGCTTTAGTTCCACCTTCTGGTGCTGTTGTGGGGGCGTATGCTTCAGTGGACCGAATCAGAGGTGTTTGGAAAGCCCCCGCCAATGTAAGTTTGAATGCAATGGTTGCTCCTGCCTTCAAAATTGATGACAAAGAACAAGAAAATCTCAATGTACATACCACAGGAAAATCAATCAATGTAATCAGGGCTTTTACGGGCAAAGGAAATTTGATTTGGGGAGCAAAAACCCTTGCAGGAAATGACAACGAATGGCGGTATGTACCTGTTCGAAGATTCTTCAATTTTGCGGAAGAATCTATCAAAAAAGCAAGCGAACCCTTTGTTTTTGATGCAAATGATGCCAATACTTGGGTAAGAGTAAAGGCGATGATTGAAAATTTTCTGACGTTACAATGGCGTGCTGGGGCATTGGCAGGTGTAAAACCCAACCATGCGTTTTATGTAAAAATAGGTTTGGGCGAAACCATGACAGCCTTAGATATTTTGGAAGGCAGAATGATAGTCGAAATCGGCATGGCGGTAGTTCGTCCTGCAGAGTATATCATTCTTCGTTTTTCACATAAAATGCAGGAGTCTTAGGGGAGTTCTGAATTCTGGTTTTTTTTATTACTCAAAGTAAAATAAAAATATTAACAATTAACTAAAACAACCAAAATCATGGCAGATTATCCGCTTCCAAAGTTTCATTTTAGAGTTGAATGGGATGGTATCGCAAACGCTGGCTTCACAGAAGTTTCAGGTTTGGAGGTTTCTACCGAAAAAATAGAATATAGAGATGGTGCAAGTTCGGAATATTCAAAAATCAAGATGCCTGGCATGCAAACTTTTGGAGATATTACCCTCAAAAGAGGTACTTTCAAAGGCAATAATGAATTTTATGAATGGTGGAATACCGTTGCACTCAATACCATTACTCGGCGACCAGTTACGATTACTTTGCTCAACGAAGCCCATGATCCAATTGTAGTTTGGAAAATAAAAAATGCCTGGCCCCTAAAAGTTACTTCTACTGACCTAAACGCAGGAAGTAACGATGCCGCTATAGAGTCACTTGTGTTGGCACACGAAGGTTTTACGATCGAACATCTTGGATAAACCATGGATTTAAGTTACCCACAAGTCGGATTTCATTTTTCAGTAGTTTTTGAGCTTTTTCCTCAATTTCCAAACGACATTCGTTTTCAGGAAGTATCAGGTTTGAGTGCAGAAGTCGAAACGGAAAGCATCAACGAAGGAGGTGAAAATCGTTTTTCGCATCATTTGCCTGTGCGTACCAAATACAGCGATTTGGTCTTGAAAAGAGGCAAATTTCTTGGTTCAGGAGTTTTGCATTGGTGTCGAAAAGCCATTGAATTTCAAGAATATAAACCTACCAATCTTATTATTTCGTTGCTCGACGAAAATAATATTCCACTTTATAATTGGTATGTTGTGCATGCAATTCCCAAAAAACTTGACATCAGTTCGTTCAATGCTGAGCAAAATTCTATTGTTATCGAAACTATGACTTTGCAATATCATTATTTCAAATATTATGACCCAGCAAGCACAGCAATGGATTTGGTCGGCGGACTAACCGCTTCGGCAAGTATCAATATTGGTTTTTAAGTGCTAAAGCACAATTAAGAATGTAGAATTAAGAATGTAGAATTAAGGATGTAAAATGCTGACTATTAGCAAGTTACATAGTTTGCATTTTATAAGCAATCATATGTCATAGCACTTAAATATCATTCATAATGCCTATCGAAATAAGAGAATTGGTCATAAAAGCAAGGGTTGATGAAGTAAATTTATCAACTAATGGTTCTCAAAATAAAAATGGTGGAATTTCTGATTCAGAAAAAGAAGCAATCATTGCGGCGTGTTTGGAGCAAGTTTTTAAGGCTTTAGAAGAAAAAAATGAAAGATAATGGATTTAGTTGACAGCGTTTTAAATAAACTCATTGGCAAAGGCACGCTCACAAAGATGCGAATCATTGCCCTTTCGGAAGCAGGCTTATCAAGCGACCCTTTAGGTGCAACTCTGTCTGGTTTAGCAGTGCCACCAATTGGTTCGGCAGATTCGGCTGATACGTTTACGGTTTTGGTCAATCCACAAAGTTTTCGGGCAAGTTATGAGAACCTTTACAACGTTCAGCAACCAATGGGGGCAAGTTCAACCGAACCAAGACCTGTCAGTTCGCCTGGAGGTACGCTTACTTTTGAGCTAATTTTTGATGGAACAGGAGTCATTGCTATTCAACCTTCCGATAATCCATTAGAGGGTGTACCTATTGCAGGAGCAATCGCTGGGGCTGTTATGTCTGCCGCTAACGGCTTTTCAAGTAGCAGTTATCCTACTGTAATGAAGCAAATCAAGAAGTTTCACGACATAGTTTATAAATATGATGGCACATTACATCGCCCCAAAAAAGTAAGGGTCGAATGGGGGGCATTGATTTATGTAGGAGTGCTCACAACGCTTAATTATGATTTCAAGGTTTTTGATTCTTTGGGACAACCCCTCAGAGCAACTGCCAGTGTAACTTTCAAAAGTACAGAATCTGACCCGCTTAGACTTGCTTTCGATAAAGTCAATTCACCCGACCTTACGCACCGAAGAGTTGTAAATGAAGGTGATACTTTGCCTTTGATGTGCCACCGAATATACAGAGATTCATCAATGTATATTCAGATTGCAAAAATCAATAACTTGTTGAATTTCAGGAAGTTAGAGGCTGGGCAAGAATTGTTTTTCCCACCAATAGAAAAGGGACTTGGAATTAAATAAAATACCATTTGATACGACACTTTTTCGCTTATACTGTCGAAACGTCGAACCGCCATTTTTTCATTAAAGAGCGATGCTATTTGCAGAAAAATATGATTGCCTAACCAAAAAAATTGCCAGCTTAAAATGATACTTTATTTAATTCCAAGCCCCTAAAACAAAAAAATGACAGTTTCGAGATTATTACCCATCAAGCAAAGCACCGATTTGGTTACGTTTACCATAAAAGTAAACGAGCAGGAAATTCCTCGTGCTTATGGAGTGATTTCTATACTTGTTACCAAAGAAATAAATAGAATTCCGACTGCAAAAATTGTTTTTAATGATGGAAATGCCTCACTCGAAGATTTTGAGGTAAGTAATCAACCTGAATTTGTACATGGAAACAGCATTGAGATTTTGGCAGGGTATCATTCGGAAGAAGAAGTTATTTTTAAAGGAATTATCATAAAGCACAGCATCAAAATTCGCCAAAATTATACCCAATTGATAGTAGAATGTAAAGATTTAGTAGTAAAAACAACAATTGGGTTAAAAAAAAAGTATTTTATTGAAAAAAAAGACAGTGATGTTTTTGCCGAAATTTTAAGTGATTATTCTGAAATCACACCTGACATTGAAGATACAACCGTTGAGCATAAAGAGCTTGTTCAGTACCAAATCACCGATTGGGATTTTATCGTTAGTCGTGCCGAACACAATGGGCAAGTTTGCATTGTAGATGATGGAATTTTGACAATAAAAAAACCAACGATTGATGCCGACCCCGTTGCATCTCCGCTTTTTGGGGCAAATATTTTGGAATTAGATGCCGAAATCGATGCCCGAAATCAAGTCAGTAGCACCATTGCTTCAGCTTGGAATCAGGCAGACCACGCTATTTCGGAGGCAACTGCCAGTGAGCCAACTTGGACAGAAAATGGCGACATTTCCAATACAGATTTGTCGGCGGTGATAGGCTTAGAAACTTACAATTTATTGAATGGCGGCACTCGACCAACCGACGAATTGCAAGCATGGGCAGACGCTTATTTGTTGCGGAGCAGAATGGCAAAAACTTGCGGCAGGGTCAAATTTCAAGGTTTTTCAGCAGTAAAACCTGGGACAGTTTTGGAGTTGGCAGGTGTGGGCAATCGAATGAATGGCAAAGTTTATGTATCGGCAGTGAGGCACGAAATTTCAAGTGGAAACTGGGTTTGTGATGCCCAATTTGGACTAAAAAATGAATGGCATGCCGAAAAATTTAAGCTAAATTCTCATTCAAGTGGAAGTTTAATTTCAGCCATTGAAGGCTTGCATGTGGGTATTGTTTCTCATCTCGAAGGAGACCCCAACGATGAAAACCGAATTCAAGTAAAAATACCATTAATCAATGCTGACGAAGATGGAATTTGGGCAAGAATTGCCACACTTGATGCAGGAAATGAAAGAGGAACATTTTTTTTGCCAGAAATTGACGATGAAGTAATTGTAGGTTTTATTGGCAATGACCCTCGAAACGCAGTGGTACTTGGAATGCTCCACAGCAGCAAAAACATTCCACCATTTACGGCATCTGACGAAAATCCAGAAAAAGGCTATGTTTCAAAAGAAAAATTGAAAATGATTTTCAATGATGAGAAAAAAACGATGACATTTCAAACGCCTGACGAACGCCAAGTGATTTTAGATGACGACAAAGGAGCAATTGTATTGAAAGATAAAAGTGGCAATTCGATTACGCTGAATAGCAGTGGAATTAGCATTGAAAGTGCTGGCGAATTAGTCATAAAAGCAAAAAAAGATATTAAAATAGAAGGCTCGATGGGTGTAGAAATAAAAGCAACAACCAAATTTAAAGCAGAAGGCAGTGCTGGAGCAGAACTTACAACTTCTGCAATTGCGGTGTTGAAAGGCTCGCTGGTGCAGATAAATTAGTTTTTCAGTAGTTTCGGCTACGCTCAACCACCGAAAAAATATTACAAAAAATAACTCAGAACTAATCATGCCATTAGCTGCCAGAATGGGCGATATGCACGTTTGTCCGCTTACAACTGGACCCGTTCCTCATGTAGGCGGCCCGGTACTACCACCAGGAACTCCAACAGTTTTGATTGGAGGAATGCCTGCCGCTTGCGTAGGTGATATGTGTACTTGTGTAGGTCCACCCGATAGTATTATTTTAGGTTCAGTTACAGTTTTGATAGGTGGAAAACCCGCAGCACGAATGGGCGACTCCACAGCACATGGTGGAAGTATAATTATTGGTTGCCCGACAGTTTTGATTGGATAAACTTCGGCAATTCCATTGGGGCTACGCTCAGTTACTAATCAGTTTTTTTGAATATAAAAATATCAAAATATGAATAATTCTTTTATAGGAAAAGGCTGGAGTTTTCCGCCAACATTTGATAATAGGAAACGAGGCGTTTTGATGACCGAAGGAGAAGATGACATCAACCGTAGCCTTGAAATTTTGATGGGAACAAGGCTGGGTGAAAGAGTGATGCGACCGAGTTTTGGTACAAATCTCGACCGTTTGCAATTTGAATCTATAGACTTGACGATGGTTTCAAGCCTAAAAAAAGATTTGGAATATGCCATCGTCATTTTTGAACCAAGAATCAACCTACTTGATATTTCGATAGAACAAGATGAGTCGCTCGTCGGTCGGATTTTGATTGTGGTTGAATACATGATTCGAGAAACTAATACTCGTACCAATTTAGTGTTTCCCTTTTATATCAATGAAGCATCGGAAGTTAGAAAAACATAAACCTCGGCTACGCTCGGTTATCGGTGTCCGAGCGTAGCCGAGGTTACCATGTTCGTCATTCGTAAATCGTAATTCGTCATTCAACTCAATGTCTAATTTTATTTCAAATAATGCCCTTTTCAGAAACGATGGAACTAACCAACTCCAACGCCAATTGCCGACGCTGAAAAGCGATTATGTAAAAGTTGATGACCGAAATATCAATGATTTTTTGGATTATATCTATCAACTTTCTACTCAAATCCGCTATTTCAATCTTGCTAATGAGGAAGAATATGATTGGAAGGTTTTTTTTGAAAATTTCCATACAGAATTTGGTATTAATCATTATTTGAGCGTTGATGAAATTGAATTTAATCTTAATCAAAAAACTGATTTACCCCCTCACATTGTTTTGCTTTTAGCATTTTTGAAACTCTATCAGTACCTTCAAAATGACCTCAATCAACTCACTGAGAAGCATTTAGATTTTTTTTATAAAGATATTTTAGGCTTAAAAACCAAAACAGCAACGGCAGATAACGTAATTGTAATTTTTGAATTAGCCAAAAGTTTAAAAAGTCATAAACTCCCCATCGGAACACTTTTAGATGCTGGAAAAGATAAAAATGGAAAATCGCTGCACTACAAAACCGAGCGTGAAATTGTATTAAACCAAGCAAAGGTAGCCGAAGTCAAAAGCATTTTTGTAGAAAATGGAACTTCATCAGGCACACAGATTTTTGTTGCAAAACAAGCAAATTCGGCTGATGGGCAAGGAAAACCATTTGAAGACAAAACTTCTTGGCGACCTTTTGGAGAGTCTCAATCACAAAAAACAGTTAGTAACAAAACCATGACTCTTGGCGATATCGGTTTTGCTTTATCATCGCCCGTTTTATTTTTGAAAGAAGGTTTACGAATAATTACTCTTTCTATTGAAATAAAAAATGACCCAAAAAATACACAAACTTCACTTTCAACGCCCTTCAAAGTTTTTTTTTCAGGCGAAAAAGATTGGTTTGAAGCTACCGAAATCAAGCCAGTTTCGATTGAAACTATAAATTTTAAAAGGATTTTGACAATTGAAATAGTTTTAAATCCAAGTGAAGAAGCCATCGTAAAAGCTGATGCCAAAGTTTTGAAGGAATCTTATTCGACCGATTTTCCTATAATAAAATTGCTACTCGACCAAGAAAACGGAAGTTATAATAGTTTGAAAAACTTTGAAATTGGTCAAATAAAATTGACAACTAAAGTCGAAGGTGTCAAAGATTTGGTTGTTCAGAATGATGAAAGTGTGGTTGATGCCTCAAAGCCCTTCATGCCTTTTGGTTCGCAGCCAACAATTGGCTCAAATTTTTATATCGGTTCGACCGAAGCTTTTTCCAAAAAGCTCACTCACCTCAAATTTAATGTTGAATGGCATAAATTACCAAAAGACCTCGAAGCTCATTATGATGCGTATTTTCCAATCAATGGCTTAAACCTCATTGATGCAAGTAAGTTTGACACAAAAATTTATTTTTTACAAGATAGAAATTGGGAACCTCTATCTAAATATACTCTTTTTGGAGCAGATTCTACGAAAGTTTTTGAAATGAATAATAGCCTTTTCAGAAATTTCGACCAAAACAAAAGACCTTTTGAAAACTCCCCAACTTTTAATAATCAATCGAAAAATGGCTTTGTTCGCTTCGAATTGACAAGCCCATCAATCGAAAATCATAATTTTGAAGCATTTGGGCATTCGATTTTTTCCAAAGTTTATGCCGAAAAATCTATTGCTTTGAGCAAGCACAATGGCGTAGGTACACCCCCTTCCCTCCCACAGCCACCATACACCCCACAAATTAAAACACTCGTAGCAAATTATACCGCAGAAGATTTTATAAATCCTGCTGCCGATAATTATTTTTGGTTGATAGAACCTTTCGGTTATAGAAAAATTGTTGAAACTGCAGCACCAAAACTATTTCCGATTTTTCCAGAAAATGGTTATTTGTATTTGGGACTTGAAAATTTTTCTCCACCCCAAACTATTAGTTTACTTTTTCAGATTGATGATGTTTCGGTGAAGGCAACAAATGCAAGCGAATTAATTAAAAAAAACGATGTTGACTGGAGCTATTTAGTTGATAATCAATGGTTTGATATAAAAAATGCTGATGTTTTGGCAGATACCACCGAAGGGTTTCAAAAAGCTGGAATCGTGATGCTGAACGTCGGTAGAAATGCTACAAATAAGCAAACTCTTTTTCCTGAAAACAAGCATTGGATTCGTGCAAAAATAATTAATGGGAAAAAAGCTGATGGTGCAGGCAGCATCAGTGCCATTTTTACGCAAGCAATTAGTGCCGAATTTGTCCTTGAAAACGAAGACACCTCACATTTGAAAGATGGTTTGGAGGCAAAAAAAATTAAAAAATTAGTTGTTCCACAAGCCCAAATCAAAAAAATCGAACAACCTTTTGCTTCTTTTGGGGGAAGACAATCCGAAGAAAACACATCTTATTATACCCGTATTAGTGAGCGTATTAGGCACCGAAATCGTTTGGTAAATGCTTGGGATTATGAACATAAAGTTTTAGAAAAATTCCCTTCGATTTTTAAAGTAAAGTGCCTTCCTCATCGAACAGCAGGCGAAATCGAATTGGTTGTTGTGCCAAATATTATCAATAAAAATTATGGAAATCCGCTTCAGCCTCGTTGCAGCTCTATTTTATTGAGAAACATTGAAGCATATCTTGGCCTATTTACTTCTCCTTTTGTGAAGATAAAAGTCAGCAACCCGATTTATGAAGAGATAATTCTTAATTTCAAAATTTCGTTCAAAATAGGCCGAGATGCTGGCTATTATAGTTTTTTTCTGAATGATGAAATCAAGCGTTTTCTTTCGCCTTGGGCGTTTGAAGAAGGAAAAGACATTCCTTTTGATGGAAAAATCTATAAATCTGACTTATTGGCTTTTGTCGAAAGTCAAGAATATGTTGATTTCGTAACAGAATTTTACATGTATCACCTCTACGAAGGTGAGCGACGAGATGGTATCAGTAAAATGGTTATCAACAAAGATTTTATTATCAACCAACAATTGCCTCCAACAATTAGTGGACTTAAAAGCCGTACTATCGGACATGATTTTGTTATTGGAGTCCCCGTTGATAGCACAACACCCTCGTTTACCATTCCGTCAATAATAGTTTCTTCATTACAGCATACAATTACACCTTTGTCGAGTGATGAAGCAACTTGTAGTGAAGCAGGAAGTTTGGAAGGTATTGGGGATATGATAATAGGACTTGATTTTGAGCTAAACCTAATTTAGAGGCTGTAAAAAATATATATTTTAAAATCTTAAATAAAAATAGTCATGGCACGCAAAAATCGAGCAGATTTAAAAATTTCATTCAGCGACGGCAAACGACCAACAGGATCTGATTTTGCTGATTTATTAGATTCTTTCATTAATCCAGAAGATGAAAACCTGAAAAGAGATGGAAATACTGGAAATTTCACTATCACTCTTGGTAGCGTACCATCAGCAAATGCAGGTACGCTTCGATTCAATGCTGGTAAAGTTCAAGTTTCTAATGGTGGGGCTGTATGGCAAGAAATCGGAAGTGGTTCAGATGGTGGTTTTCAGCCTGTTGGAGGTGGCCCCAATATTGCTGTCAATGGCGTAAATGTGGGCATTGCTCTTGGCAATAACGTTCAACCGACAGCAAAGTTAGACATCAATTTAATAGCAGGCGAACAAATAAAAGTTGGTAATGGAAGCATTGCTAATGGCTCGGCGGCACAACAAAATACAGCTTTTTTTGGACATAAAGACCAAGTCAATGGTACTAATTTTGCCCTTTCTCAAAATGCAACAGGACAAGTACGCTTAAATGCTGCCGCTAACCAAAAAATAATAATCTCTAAAGGAGGAAATAATCCAGCGATAACGGTGCTTGAAAATAATAATGTAGTTATTGGTTCTGAGGTTGAACTTGTAGCTGGAGCAAAATTACAAGTAAATGGAAGTGCGATTAGAGCTGATGGTTCCACTGTTTGGGGTCTTGGCTCTGATATTCGCCTCAAAAAAGACATAAAGCCCTTTAAAGATGGCTTAGAAAAATTATTGCAAATCAAGCCTGTTGAATTTAAGTACAACGGAAAAGGAAATATGATACCTGATAAAGACCAAATCGGTATTATCGGACAAGAAATTGCGGAAGTTTTGCCTTATACGATTTCGACAGCAAAAATAGCTTTGGAAGAAAATGAAGAACCATCAGATGTCATGATTTTTGATGCCAATGCACTGTTTTATGTATTAATAAATTCAGTCAAAGAATTATCCGCCAAAGTAGATGATTTGCAAAATCAATTGAATTTATTGAAAAAAGTTTAACCTCGGCTACGCTCGGTTACCGGTGTCCGAGCGTAGTCGAGGACACCGAATTCGTAACCTCGTCATTCGTAAATAGTCATTCAAAACAATGGTCGAACCAATAAGTATAACAAAAGCCAAACCAAGTGCCAAAAGCATGAATTATGCTCTTTTGGTAGAAGAAGGTATTAAATATATTCAAAAATGGGGCGGAAATACTTGGACAGACCATAACCCCCACGATTCGGGAATTACGATTCTCGAAGCCCTTAGTTTTTCAATGACCGAACTCGGTTATCGAGGACAACTTGCCATGCCCGAGCTTTTGGATAGTAATTTGCCACTTGAAAGTATGGCAATATACGCCCCAGATGAGGTTTTGAGTTGCAATTCGATTACAGCACAAGATTTTCAGAAGCTTTTAATTGCTCACCCTAAAGTCAAAAATGCCACTATTCAAACAAATGCTACTGGTTTAATCAAAGGGTTATATCAAGTGCAGGTTGAGATTGAAAACCATCAGACACTTGGAAATCTGAACGACAGTATTGTTCAACAAACAACCTTGATTGTTGCGAATGGAACTTCATATATTGCCGAATATGCTTTTCCTTATTGGGACGAAGTTGAAGTTTTACCTTGGGCAAATCCAGTTATAATTAATTCGGTCACAGGAGTTGGAAGCCCGATTCCAACACTTATTCCATTTGATGAAGGCGAGCTAAATGATTATTTTACTACCATCCAAATCACTTATAATACTACTCAAGTTATTACCCCTATGGTTATCATAAGGGTTTCGCCACGACTGAAAGATACTGACAAAACTATTGTTGAAAGTGCCATTTTGCTCGAAATTCAATCAATTTCAGCTAATTCCGTTGTTGATATTTATCGTCGGAAGGTTGAAGAGGCCAGCAATGTGATGAAAACAACTCGAACTTTATTGGCAGGAAATCGAAATTTGTGTGAAGATTTTGCAAATTTCAAATCGGTTCGTACACAAGAAATTGCTGTCAATGCCACAATCGAACTTGCCGCAGGTGTTGATACTCAACAAATCGCAATCGCAATTTTTTCAGCTCTCTATTCATTTATTGACCCAATTGCCCAATTTAAAACCTTCCAAGATTTAGAAAAAGAAGCAATTGCCATCGAAGAAATTTTCGATGGACCTTTGCTATCCAATGGTTTTTTGAGCGAAATTGCTCAATCCTCCGTCATTTTGTATGCCTCCGACCTCATCAGTACGATACTTCAAACAAGCAAAACAATAGAAAACAATTCCAAATTTATTGCTGTAGAAAATTTTTCGATGAATAGTTTTGTAAGAAACCGTTTGAAAGTTGCCAATGCTCCTGATTGTATCAAACTCTTAAAAACTGAGCAATTTGAGCCTCGTTTGAGCATAGCAAAATCTGAAATTACCTTTTTTAGAGAGGGCGTTGAATTGACTTATGACTTGGACATCGTAATAAAACAAGTCGAATTGATGCGAAATGAAACTTTTCAATCATTGGTCAATTCGCTTGGAATTTTGCCCAAAAACGAGATTTCGCCTGTCGCTTGGACACCCAAAGAAATCAGCAATTATTTTTCAATACAAAATGATTTACCACAAATCTATGGCACGCAGTCGGGCGTTGCCGATAGTGCCTCTCCCCTACGCAAAGCACAAGCCAAACAATTGAGTGGTTATTTACTTTTTTTTGAACAAATTTTGACCAATCTTTTGGCTCAATTGGCAAATATCAACCAGTTTTTTAATATCAATTTTAGCAATAACATTGAAGATGCTCGTACCTATTTTTTTCAATCACTCACCAATAGCATCAATTTAGATGAGCTATTAATATCGCCAACAAAATACAACGAAGCGTTAAAAACCTTGTCAGAAAGCCCTGTGAAGATGCTTCAAAGAAAAAACCAGGTTCTCGACCACCTACTCGGACGCTTCGGTGAGGAACTTTTGGAGCTTAGCCAACTCCAACACACCCTCGACCAAAGAGGGGCTACAACAATTGAAGAAATGCAAAGTCGGCGATTGCTCACGTTTCAATATTTATTAAAAGCAAAATCAAATTTTCTGAAAAATATATGTCAAGCATCAGCAAATCGGGCAATGGGCTTGAGAAAATCAGCAACCGAACTTTCAGGTTTTGAGAAAAGATTGTACTTAAAGTTAGGGATTTTGCAAGAAAATCGTGTGAAGTTCACGAACCAAAATCCTGAGGTTTTTTATATGATTGAGCATATTTTACTTCGTACTCAAGACAATATAATTTTATCAAAATTACCACTTGCATTTCATCTTACCCTTGTTTTTCCGTCGGGTTTTGAGAGAGATTTTATGAGCATGACCAAACAACAAACAGAGCAAGTCAATAGCCGATTTCATAAAAAAGATTTCAGAAGGTTTGTCGAAAAAACTGTTTTTCAAGAATGTCCAGCTCATATCATTCCAAATATTGTTTGGCTTGATTGGGACACAAATGTTGGTTTGCCAGCTACCTCGCCTACGGAGCTTACATTTAATAATTTTGAAAAACTTTATTTTCAATGGCTTGGTCATTTTGTTTCTGGCACTTTGCAAAGGGCAGGAGGTGTAGCTGCTCGGACGGCGTTGGTTAATATGATGCTTAAATTTAGTTGATTAAATGCTCGGAAACGCCAACCATATTATCCAAAAGCAAGTTTTTGAGCTGGAATATGCCAATCAGAATACTCATTTTTTGGTACAAGAAAGGGTTTCTCGGCATTTTCATTCACAATTAAAATATTCTTTGGAAACACTTTTTGACCAATTGGTTGATAAACATACTTTTATAAGATTTGATAGATTGGAACTTGATATTGGAGCAATTTCATTGAAAAATTTAGAAACCGAACTCACCCAAAAAATTATAGCGAAACTTTCAAGCGAAATACAAAAAAAATTAAACCAAACAAGCAACAATTTTTCAAAAGAAGGCAATAAAGAGGTTTACATTGAGCGATTAAATGAGGACTCTTATATTGAACAAAACGTCTTGTTTTTTTTAGAAAATGGTCGTTTTTATCAGTTAGTTGATGCTACTTCTACACAACAAATAAAGGAGTGGTTTCGGACACAAAAAGGTGAGGCTTTCATAAAAACACTTCCTCTAAAAATCAATTTTAATTCACTGATAATCAAGCGGTTACTCGATTTTTTAGATGAAAACATTGTTGAGAAAATTTGCAAAGAAATATTTCCAAATATTCCTTTTTTGAGTGTTTTTAATGCCGTTTTTAGTTCAGAAATTTCTAATAAAATTGTGTCCTCAAAAAACAAAAAAAGACTGTTTTATGAAGCCATGTTCATAAGTTTTTATTCAAAAAATGATTTTTCTGAAAAACAAATTTTTCAAGCTATTTTCAGTGATTTTTTAGCGATTTTATTTAAAGAAAATATATCTCAAAAAGCAATATTTTTAAAAAACATGCTTAAAAATATTGATGCACATTCAATAAAAATAGACAAAAAATGGACTGGTTTTTTGAAAGAATTAATTAGAAAAACAGTTTTTTCAGAAAAAGAAAAATATGAATCGGAGTTTTTAGAAAAAACAAAAATTTCAAAAGAAAAACTCTCTAAAAAAGAAGAAAGTATTTTATTCAAACAAACTGAAAGTCAAGCAGAAAATCAAGTAAAATCAAGCAAAAAGGACACATTTTCTAAGGAAAAAGCAGCATTTGAAAAGCTATTTTCTGAAGAAAACAAACAAGGTATTCCAGAAAAAAACAATATTGTAAAAGAAGGAATTTACCTAAATTACGCAGGGGTTGTATTGGTTCACCCTTTTTTAAAACCGTTTTTTGAGGAATTTGATTTGCTCGAAAACCAAGTTTTCAAAAACATAGAAAGCCAACAAAAAGCCGTCAAAATATTGGCATATTTGGCAACAGGAAATGAGGTTTGTGAAGAGCATGAAATGATACTTTTCAAGGTTTTGTGCGGCATGGAAATCAGCGGCTACGTTTCGCCCGAACTTGGTATTAAGCAAAAAGAAAAAGAAGCCACTGAAGAGTTGTTAAATGCCATCAAAAACCATTGGGTTTCGATGAAAAACACCTCTTTTGAAGCCATAAGAGAAGGTTTTTTTAGGCGAGAAGGAAAATTAGAAATGGCTGATGATGGTTTGAAATTGACCATCGAAAGAAAAACAATGGATATTTTATTAGATAAACTCCCGTGGGGAATTTCATTAATAAAATACAAATGGATGCCACAACTTTTGCATATAAATTGGATATGATTATTTAAATTTTAAACTTTTTGCCATGAAAAACAGAATTATTAAATCAACTTTTGCTCTTTTCTTTACTTTTATTTCATTTATTAATAATGCCCAAGATGATATAGACATTTATATGGATGCACCTGTAGCAAATACACCACATACATTTACCGCTATTATGGGTAATACTCTTAATTTTTCAATTGGTGTAATTGGTGCGGGGAGTGATGTTACTTGGGAGTTTACTTCGGTACTTAATGGTGTTGGTTTTGTTTGTGATAATAATGGTACTTTAATTAGTATATGCAATGGCATAACCGTTACCTTACCCACTAATCCTTCCCCTTCTCCCCCTTTTCCTGTTCCTAATATTCGAAGAGTAAGTATTACTGGAGTTCCCGCAAGTACAGGGGAAATAAATTTCACGTTGTCTGTTTCAAAAACTGGACAAACTGAAGAACGGCAATTCAAAATTATATTTCGAAGACCAAATGATTTTGCTTTTACATTGGATAAGTCAGGGAGTATGAGTTTGGTAGAAAATGGAATTTCACGGTGGGATGCCTTAAAAACATCAGTCAACCTTTTTATGCTTAAATTATCAAACCCTGCTTTTGCTAAAAATGGTGATAGAGTTGGCTTAAACTTTTTTGATACCGATGTTTCTCAACCCGCTTTCGGAGCAGGAATGATTTCCTTAACTGCAACTACGGTAAATCAAACTGTAAACAATGCTTTTAATGGTATTAACCCAGGAGGGGCAACGGCAATGGGTAAGGGAATTCAAGATGCTCAGACCAGCAAACTCAATAATATTTCTAATGCCCGAACAATGCTTGTTTTTACCGATGGCGTACAAAACGTAGCTCCCGAAGTTGATATATTAGGTAAGAATATTGGAGGAATACCTATCAATAGCTCATCAGGTACTGGCAGCATAAAAATTTTCACAATCGGTGTAGGAAATCCAAGCGGAATTTACCTGACCACCTTGGAAAACCTTGCAATTGAAAATCGAGGACACTATATATTAACTCCAAATGGAAGTAGCTTCACCAGCCCAACTTTGGGTGTAAGTAATGGAAGTATAAATGATGTTTTTAATACTATTTTTATTAATGCTTTAAAAGCGTTTAGCCCCCAAATTGTCAATGAAAAAGAGCAAGCACTCAATAGTGTTTATGCAAAATTGATTGATTTTCCACTGAATATTGCCGTTGAAGATTTGGTTTTGGAAATTAGATTGAATCAAAAATTTGAAAAACAACAACTCGAAAGTATTATCAAATACATTAAGGTTTTGAGAAATGGCGTTGATGTTACGCAACTTTTCAAAGCAAATTTTACAGGTGATTTTACAGATGCATTTCTGCTGACAATTAATTTTAATACTGAAACTGTTTTTCAAAAACTACGTACTTCCGAAGGTTTTTGGGAAGTTGTTTTTCAATATAATGAACAAAATACCACAGAAATGGCACTTCCAAAAGCCTTTGGAGATAAACAAATCATTGCTGATAAGAAAGCCAAAGAAATAAAGGCATATACCACCGCCATTGCCGACGACCATTTATTAGATTATGAATTTCAATCAAGCCCACAACCAAATGCCGGACACGATATAAAGTTTTCGGCAAAATTGGGTTTCAACAACAAAGATTTTGATAATGCCGATGTCTTTGCTTTTGTCTATCGTCCCGGTGAAGATATTGGTGATATTTTAGGAAAAAACCCATTGGTTGTGAAAAACCAAGACGACCAAAAAGACAAAACTTCCATTGGCGTTTTGAAATACTTGGCATTGCTCGACGACAAAGATTTTGTAGCCTCTCTTTTGCCAAATGAAAGCGTAATTCAGCTAAAATCGCTTGGAAAAGGCACTTATGAAGGTATTTATAACGATACAAAAGTAGCGGGCATCTACCAAGTTTTGTACCTTATCAGAGGAAAAAGCCCCTTGGGTGGCCACATCATGCGTTATGAAAAAGAAAGTATTTATGTGCGTTTTGCAGATGTAGATTTGCCCAACTCGAATGTCAATATTATATCTCAAAACCGCAACGGCATGAATCTATTTATCAAACCGATTACTTCACAAGGTTTTTTGGTTGGTCCAGCAATGACTGGCGTATTCAAGTTTGATTCAGAGGATAAACTTGCCCAACTTTCTGAAGTAATTGATAACCAAGACGGTAGCTATAATTTGATATTTAAAGGAAGCCCAAAATCAATAGGAACTTTAACTTTGCTTGATAAAAAAATCTTTACTGGAAAGATTTGTAAAATCAAAAAAGTAAAACCAAAAAAGAAATGTTTGTTTTTGTCATTTTTACATTAAACCCCCTTTTTACCATGAAAAACCAAATTTTTAAACACATTTTAATAGCATTTTTTACTGCTATTTCGTTTGTCAGCCAAGCACTTGATCAAGATATTGACATCGCCGCAGTTAGTCCACAGTTTTCAATAACTGCTATAGTTGGACAACCTCTAAACCTGCAAATTGGCGTACTAAATGCAGGAGCAAATGTCTTCTGGACAGATTTTACGCTCAATGGCATCTTTCCTCTCGTCTGCCCAGGAGGTGGAGCAGAGCTTGATAATTGCAACGGAATTTCTGTTGCTCTGCCTGTTACTTCAACAACTACGGCTGTTTCGAATTTATTAAAAGTAGTTATTTCGGGAACACCTTTAGCTGTCGGTACAATAACTTTTACCCTAAACGTTACGGTAGATGGTGGTGCGTCCCAAAGCCGACAATATTCTATCGAAATCAGACGACCACTTGACATTGCCTTTGTGTTGGATAGGTCGGGAAGTATGAGCCTCACCACCGACGGAACGGTTCGGTGGGAAGGTCTAAAATCGGCAGTGAATGGTTTTATGTTAAAAATGTCAGCACCCGAATTTGCAACTGCCAACGATAGAGTTGGGCTCAATTTTTTTCATACTACAGTTACACAATCGCCTTCGGTAGTAAATATGATACCATTGGCTACGGCGGGAGCGTCAGTAACTGCTGCTTTGGCAGCCGAAGCCCCCAATGGCTGGACTGCAATGGGTCCGGGTATTCAAGATGCTAAAACCAATAAACTCAACAATGCCTCCAATGCACGCACGATGCTTGTTTTTACAGATGGAGAGCAAAACATTGCACCTTTGGTCAATGGAAATGGGCGTGATATTGGGGGCGTAAATATCAATAATCCCTACCCAGCTACGCCAGGAAGCATAAAAATCTTTACGATAGGCATAGGAAACCCAAGTGGAACTTATCTGATGACACTTCAAAATCTGGCTGCTGAAAATCGTGGACAATGCCTCATTACGTCAAATGGAGGTAGTTTTAAAGACGGAATGGGGGTTCTTATTGGTGATATAAATTCTGTTTTTGTTCAAACTTTTGCCAATGCTTTGAGAGAAAATAGCCCTCAGATTGTGAATGAAAGAGAAAGCAAAATTGATGCGGGCGGTGCATCGCTTCTTGATTTTCCTTTGAATGACAATGTGGAAGATTTGGTGATTGAGGTAAGATTAAGTAGAAAATTTGAACGCCCGCAGCTCGAAAGTATCATCAAAAACACCATTATTATGAGAGATGGTACTGATGTTTCCAATCTTTTTACCCCTCGTTTTATAGGCAATTTTACAGATACTTATACACTTACCACCAATTTCAATAAAGAACGAGTTCTTTCAAAAATCAAATCTTCGAGTGCGTTGTGGGAGGTAAATTTACGAGGCGATAATTTTACACAAGGCTTAACTGCTTATACCACAGCCATTGCCGATGACCATCTGTTAGATTATAAATTTCAATCAAGCCCAAAACCAAGTGCAGGAAAAGATATTAAGTTTACTGCAAAATTGGCTTATAATTTCAAAGATTTCGACAAAGCTGATATTTTTGCTCATGTGTATCGCCCCGGTGAAGATATTGGAGATATTCTCAGTAAAAATCCATTTAAGGTTGAGCCTAATCGAGATGATAAAGATAAAGACAAAACTTCGGTTGGAATTATGAAATACAATGCTTTGCTAAATGACAGAGGTTTTGTAAAATCATTGCTTCCAAATGAAGAGGTAATTCCATTAAAAGCAATAGGAAATGGCGTTTATGAGGGAGTTTATAGCAGCACAAAAGTAGCTGGCATTTACCAAGTTTTGTATAGTATAAAAGGGCAAAGCCCAACTGGCGGCGTGATTTTTAGGTATGAAAAAGAAAGTATTTATGTACGTTTTGCCGATGTTGATTTAGCACAATCTGAAGTAAAAATCCTTTCACAATCGGCGAGTAGCATGATATTTTCCTTCAAACCAATTACCAAACAGGGTTTTTTGGTAGGTCCAGCAATGGCTGATGCTTTTAAGTTTACAACAACTGATAAACTCGCTCGGCTAATCAATGTAGTTGATAATCAGGATGGTAGCTATGTTTTGACTTTTAGAGGAAGTCCAAAATCAAAAGGAACTTTGACCTTGCTTGATAGAAAAATCTATGCTGGAATTATTGGTAAGATAAAATAAACAAGTAAAATCTTGCTGTCCAAAAGTGAAAACAAACGCAGAAAAAAACACCAAAAACAATTCGAATTCCTCGTTTTTCCAACAAGGGTATCAAACCTTTTTTTCTCCAAAATCAACTTTTTTTTCACCAACAATCCAAACAAAATTAGAAATTGGTAGCCCCAATGATAAATATGAACAAGAGGCAGATTCGATGGCTGATAGGGTGGTAAATAATGCAGAAAATTCGTCAATTTCTGAATCTTCGCCAGCCATTCAAAGAAAATGTTCAGCTTGTGAAGAGGAAGAAAAAGTTCAAAGAAAACCTTTTGATATTTCTCCAATTATTCAAAAAAGTGGTAATGACGGCGGTGGAATTGCCAACGATGCTATTTCGAGCCAAATAACGGCTTCCAAAGGAGGCGGAAAACCGATGAGTGAAAGTACCAAAACTTTCATGGAAAATCGTTTCGGAAATGATTTTTCGGGCGTTAGAATTCATACCGATTCCAATGCTATTCAGCTTTCGCAAAATCTTGATGCTCAAGCATTTACCGTAGGAAATGATGTTTTTTTTAATCAAGGAAAATATAGCCCAGATAGCGATTCGGGTAAGCATTTACTTGCCCATGAATTGACACATACGGTGCAGCAAAATGGTGGGATTGAAAAGAAGATTCAGAGAGAACTATTTGCTCCATCTCGAACACCTTCAGATGCAATAATTGGATTAAATGGCGAACAAGTTGAGTTAGCAATTGCATTTAACCAAACTCGATTAAGAGATCCTTATTTTGTAATTTTACTGCGTGATATTATGGGAGGTGGTATTGATGAAACGACATCTGAAATCAATGAAGAGTTTGTTACGGCAATTAGCGAATGGCAAGCCGAACACCATTTGCCCCAAGATGGAATGCTCGGTCATAGAACCACCCAATCATTCTTTATAGAACTTATTGCAGAAGGGCTTGAAAGAGATGCTATAATACTTCTAATCGAATCCTATGATTTGCCATGGAATAGGCATTTGAATGATGTGATAATTTCAAGTGGAGCAAATGCTTGTAATGTAAATGGCTCGCCCTCTGATGCAACAGTGTCTGGCGGAATATGTCCGCCAAATATAGGTCGTCCAATCAATTTGATAGTTTGCCGAACCAGTATTCCAAGAGGTGTGGCAAATTATGACCATTTTGTACGAATAATTGGGCATGAATTAATTCATTTATTGTATTGCTCTTCAGGTGTTACATTTAATGTAGATGAAACAGAATTTGATGCGTTTTTCTGGGAAGCATGTGCTGAAGGTAGAATGAGGCGATTAACTCCAGCACAACGTGTAAACCATGCTAACATAGCTCTTGGTCATTTTGCAAGTATTCCAACAGCCGGACAAACGCCTAATAGAATCAGAATGCGAGACCAACTAAATAATTTAGTAACAGACGGAGGTGTTGGTACTTGTCATACTTGATTTTAGCATTCTATTTTTTTGAAAAATTGTAAAAGTGAAAACAAACTCAGAAAAAGACTCTAAAAACAATTCAAATTCCTTGTTTTCACAAGGGCAGCAAGCTTTTTTTTCTCCAAAATCAACTTTTTTTTCACCAACAATTCAAACCAAACTCGAAGTTGGTAGCCCCAATGATAAATATGAACAAGAGGCTGATTCGGTGGCGGATAGGGTGATAAATAATGCTGGAAATTCATCAATTTCTGAATCTTCGCCAGGCATTCAAAGAAAATGTGCAGCTTGTGAGGAGGAAGAAAAAGTTCAAAGAAAGCATTTAAATATTACGCCAATTATTCAAAAAAGTGGTAATGAAGGTGGTGGAGTTGCCAATGATGCTATTTCGATCCAAATAGCAGCTTCCAAAGGTGGCGGAACTCCAATGGGTGAAAGTACTAAAAGTTTCATGGAAAATCGCTTTGGAAATGATTTTTCTGGTATACGAATTCATACTGATTCCAATGCTATTCAACTTTCACAAAATCTTGATGCTCAGGCATTTACCGTTGGAAATGACGTTTTTTTTAATCAAGGAAAATATAGCCCAGATAGCGATTCGGGGAAACATTTATTGGCACATGAATTGACACATACGGTGCAGCAAAATGGTGGGATGCCTAAAGCCGTTCAAACAAAACCAAAATCAAAGTATGTTGAAGGCGGTGGAGCAACTCCAGGTGTTGGAGAAGGGATTGATGTCGTTTTTATTATTAACTCCCCAGATGATGAATTTACAGGAGATGTTGTTAAATACATTCAAAACACACTTAGTGGACAAGAATATTATATAGTAGATGGTTTAGACGGACTTTTTTATCAACTTAATAGAATTGCAACAGGATTTGAATATCATTATGTGCCAATAGTTGATGAAATGAAGTTACCCCCAAGTATGGAACGATTAAGTGATATAAAAGTAGCACCAAGAAAAGTAAGGCGTATTCGTTTGGTAGCACATGGACAAACAGTTATTGGAGGGGTTAAAATGCTACAAACTGGAGGGAAAGAAAAAAGTTTTGTTCCACCCGATGAAATTGTAAAATATAGCCAGCAACCTCACATTCAGAAAATTGTACAAAATGTAATGACGCCAGATGCAGTCGTTGAATTTTGGGGATGTAACATTGGAGCTGTTCCTGCTGCTGGGGCAGCTTGGAGTAATTTATTTCAGTCGGAATTCAAAGCTATTAAGGATACTTTCAAAACCGGCTTTGATAAATTTTATCGCCGACCTGATAAGGGTGAAACAGGCGAAATAGTTGATGGTATCAAAGGTGAAGTTGTTCAGGTTTTAAACTCTTCTGAAGTTAAAAGTAGAAACAAAGGACTTATAAGCAGTTTTAATAAATGGTTACTAAAAAGATATAATGAGTTTGCAAAAAATGGAGATATACTTCCAATAAAAGGTAAAAAAGACCAATTAATTTATATGGAAGACCTTTTCAATAAAAGTAATGGAGATTTAAAATATATTCAAGTAGAAAGGAAAAGTGATGAAAAGCTAATAAGACCAGGCGATGTAAAAGACTGGAAAAAACTCTGGGTGGAATTTTCACCTGTGAAAATTGGCTCTACACCTTAAAACAAATATTTTGTAAAAAAGGATTTCAGTCTAAAAAGTGAAAACAAACTCAGAAAAAGACTCTAAAAACAATTCAAATTCCTTGTTTTCACAGGGGCAGCAAGCCTTTTTTTCTCCAAAATCAACTTTTTTTTCTCCAAGAATACAAACAAAACTTGAAGTCGGAAGCCCCAATGACCGATATGAACAAGAGGCTGATGCCATAGCCGAAAAGGTTATGAGAAAAACAGAAAACCCTACTGTTTCTGCTGCTTCCCCTACTATTCAACGCAAATGTGCAGCTTGTGAAGAAGAGGAGAAAATACAAAAAAAAGAAGAAGAAAAGAATGAAGAAATAGAGAAAATTCAATCAAATGCTGGCACTTCTGATGATGAAAATAATACCATTCAAAGAAAATGTGCTGAATGTGAAAAAGAAGAAAAGCTGCAAAGAAAGTCAGATTCTGATGGTGGCGAAGCAAGTAAAAGTGTAGAAAATAGCCTTTATCAAAGCAAAGGGGGTGGTTTTGGTATGGACAAAAGCACAAAAGCACAAATGGAAAGTGCTTTCAATTCAGATTTTTCTGAAGTAAAAATCCATACTGATTCTTCTGCAATTGGCATGAACCAGCAACTTCGGGCAAAGGCTTTTACGCACCAAAACGACATTTATTTTAATTCGGGAAATTATGATACAACTTCGACTGATGGCAAAAAACTTCTTGCACATGAGCTTACTCACGTGGTGCAGCAGACGGGGCAAATAAATAAAGAGGGCGAAAAGCCAAAATATAACTCAAATAAAAAAGTTTCTTCTCTTTTTATCTATCAGATTCATGACCATATTGATAAATCTATCACAACGACTTTCAATGTAATGTTTTCTGATGGTTCTACCAATTCTTTTCAACTCTATTGGGATGTTGCTTTGGGTGAAATAATTGATATAAATAAAAGTTATGAAATCGAAGGTGGTGGCGGTTTGGGACATATTATAAGTTCAAAGCAAGATTCAAGGCAATTTTCTTTAATTTTACTGACAAATAATAATAAAATTAAAAGTACAGAGTTAGACGGTGTTTCATCTGAAATTCCAGCAATACAGGTCAATATTGATGATATGCGAATTATTAATAATGCCTTAGAAAAATCTAAATTCCCTCTAAAAGTTGATTATATTGAAATAGATGATACAGCAGATGCTTCAGGAAAAGGGCTTCCTGCCCCATCACCTGTTTCCGAAAAACCAATTCTCTCATTTACATTGCCCGATTGGTTTAAAGAATTGAAAGAAAAAATCAATGCAAAAATTGATTTAGACAAAAAAACATTAAAAGATTTTACGAATTTTCCAGAAAAAATCTACTACTATGGAAGCGATAAAGTGCAAAATAAGCGTGGAAAAGACGCATGGACAATCGAAGTTGAAAAAGCAAACAAGGAAGCATATTATACAATTCTGAAAAAACAATATGACGATGTAGGCGATAAAGATGTTTTTGTAAATAAAACTGTTGCAATTTTATATGATAAAGTTGGGTTGATGCTCACAAATGCTGGTTTTGATAATTTGAAAGAAGTCTTTGAAATTGATGGAACAGGTGCAGGAAAAAATAAATTCAAGAAAGACGGAAGTGAAGAAAAAGCAAACCCGATGAGTGGTTTGAAAAAGGAGCAAATCGAAAAACTTAAAGAGCTTTTCAAATTACTTGCTGGCGAAACTGACCCAAATAAAAAACCAGAAACACCTCCAATTCCACTTTCTTCAAACGATATCAAGGCATTATTGGCTTTAGCCGATGACCCAAATAAAGAAAAAATCATCGAATTATTAAAAGCAAAAAGTGTCAATGGAAAAACCACAAGCTCAAAAACCTTAGAGGAACTCATTGCCACTGCCAAAATTTTAGAGGCTTACAAGCGATTTGGTATCAAAAACGATGGAAAAGGTGAAAAAATCGACCCTATTGTCAATCGCCCTGTGCAAGGAAAAATCACACAAGCAGATCCCCTAATCGTAGCAAGCAAAGGCGTTTCGTTTGGTTTTGAAACAAAAAATATGACCGATGCCCTTCGGATTCCTTGGGTTTACATTCGATGGAATGCTTATACTGATTCAAAGAAAAATGACGAAAAATCTCCCGCACCCAAAGATTGGAAAACCGACAATTGGAATCATTATATTGAAAATCAAGAGCAAGGTTTGATGAATAACAAACATTTCAAAACTGAGTTTCCAGCCGAAGGCATTTATACAGTTGAAGCCATTGTAGAGCATAATTATTTTTTACCAAATATTTTCAGAACTTCTGTAAAAGTATTAGATGAAAAAAAGGTTTTGATAGAAAAAGAAGACAAAGTTTATAAAGGATTTTTAGAAAGTGGCACAACAAAAGATGATGATTTTGGTCAATTATCTTATGGAAAAGGCACGGTTACAACAGGTAAGTTAGATAAAAACTTCAAAGGTGTTTCAACAGAAGAACAACTCAAAATAATTGATGCCGAAATCAAAAAATATGACGATATTATAACCGAATACAAAAAAAGAGGCGGTGCAGAAGGAGAAGCAATGGTCGAATGGGGAGAAAAATACAAAGCAAAACTACAAACAAATAGAGATAAAATAGCCAAAACTGCCGAAGACAAAGAACAAAAACTCGTTGCATGTCGAGGAACTTACGTAAGCCGCACCGAAGGGGTAAAAACGGCAGATTTGAAACTGACTTGTTTCGTAAAAAAAGGAACTAAATACTTCCCTCCGTCTGGCATAAATGAATTCGAAGAAGGCACTTACGAGGACGGATTTCATGTTACGCTCCATGATTCTACGCAACTTTACGAAAACGATAATTATGAATTTACGGAGTTTGCCTCAACAAGTGAAGCGGCAATGAAAGCCATTTTTACAAGACATTCTGAGGCATATCCCGATGGATTTATTTCGGTGGCTTTCCAAAAATATGATGATAAAACCAATGATAAAACCGATGATTACATCAAATACACTCGAATTACAGACACTATTGGCAAAAAAATCAAAAAAGTTGCGTTCAGTACACCTGTCAATATTGCTGTCAATGTCATCAGTGTCATTCTTACCGTTTTCCCTCCAACGGCAGGCATTGGCTTAGGTTTGGGTATCACCTATAACAGCCTCCAGACAGTTTCTGAAATGCAAGAACTTGCCGATAAAGGTACGCTTACAGGAACAAAAGTAACGACAGGCTGTGGCTCTATGCTTTTAGATATTTTGCCCGTTGTTGGTTCTTTCAGCAGAACAGCCAAATTGGTAAAAATTGGCACAAAAACTTATTATCTGGTAAAAGGGGCTGACTTGGCAGCGAATGGGCTTTTGGTTTATGAAACTGGAATAGAACAAGTTGAAAAATTAAGAACCGATTATTTCTTAAAAATCGCTGAATTGGACGAACAAATCGCCGAACTTAAAGATGCAAATCCATCTAACCCAGAGATTGATGATTTGATGAAAAAACGGCAAGGATTAATGGACGGCGGTCGTGATGCAACTTTCAAAGTTTTCAGTGAAATGGCTGGTCAGCAATTGATATTGTATGCAGGAGCAAAACTTTTACATGGCATTCATGAAAATTACTCTGCAAAGTCAAAATTAGAAGCAACAACCAAAATCGTAGAAGGACTTACAGGTGTAAATAAACTTAATGATACAGAAAGGCTTGCTTTGGCAGATAAAATCTATGATAATGATGTAAAAGTAGTGGCAAGCAAAGAAACCAAGTGGACAAAAGAAGGCGATTCTCATGTGTTAGAAATCGCCGACAATGCCACTCATGCCGAAATTGATGCCCTTTTGAACAATAATCCAAATAAAAAACCAGATGCCGATGTTCACATAAAACCAACAGGTGAAGACGAAAACCCAACAACGGATAAAGATAAATCTGAAGCAAAACCCGAAACAACTCAACCAAAAGAAGAACCAAAAACAAAGGAAACTTCGCCAGTTGAAGCCGAAGGAAAAACGCCTGTAACGGCAACCAACGAAGTACATGAGCATCGGATTCATAAAGATGGTTCGATAACGAGATGTAGCAAAAAATGTATGCAATTGGCAGAAAATACCGCAACAAGAGCCAATGAAATTTCAGCTCTTTTTGGTAAAACACATCAAAATGCAAAAGATGCCAAAGCCCTTAAAGAAAAAGCCAAAAAACTGGAAATTGAGTCGAAAGAAGCGGCAAAAATCAAAGATAAAGATGCAAGAAAAACAAAACGTGAAGAAATTTTAGAGAAAGCAAAACAATTAGAAATTGAACTTGCAACACTCGAAAAAGCTATGTATGCCGAAATTGATAGCAGAATTGGAAGCACGCTTAATGACATTGATATGCTGTTGAATACTTATCCTGAATATAAATTAATGTTTGAAGAAAGAATCAACAATAGGAATAATAGAAGAAAAGAAATCAATAAAAACTTGGCAAATCCTGACCCAACTATAAGAGAACAGGCTTTGAAAGAATTAAGAGATGAACAAAGAAATGGCAAAATCCTATTGAAAGACATAGGAAAACATGCCGAAAACATGAAAAAACCCGACATCAGAGGTCAGTATAGTTATTCTGATAAGGAAACAAATAATAAAGGTGATTATGTAAAAACGGCTGAGGGAGAGTTGGGTGTACCTGGTCAGGTAATGAAGCACAGAAACCAAACCGAACAAGCAAAAGTTAGTGGAGGAAGTGGCGATGATGCTGGGCATTTGATAGCCAATGTTTTTGGTGCAGCTGGCGATGCTAAAAATCTCGGCAAACAAAATTGGAAAGCCAATGAGTTTGGCACTTGGAGAAAACTGGAAATTATGTGGGCTCAAAAGCTATTAGCTGGCACAAAAGTTAAAGTAAAAATTAGAGAAGTTGCCAAAACTAAAGGCGATAGACCTTATATGAGAGAAGCAACTTGGACAGAAATAGATGTAAACGGAAATGAAACACACCATAAACTTATTTTTGGAAATTTCACTTCTGAAAAAAGCCGAAAAGCAACCAACCAAGCACCAACGCCTGACGTTCCTGCTGAAGGTGGAATGGTATTTTTCTGGAATGAGGAGCGTTCAAAGAGAGGATTAGACCCAGTTTATTCAACAGAAGAAATCAATAATGCTTTGAAAAAACTTTCAACAGAAGCGGCAAATGATAACGCTGCAACACAAGCCGCCAATGATAATGACGAACTTTAATCAAAAAATTCATGTCAATAACTCGCCAAATACAATCCTCCGTTCCAGCTTTAGAAGAAGGCTTGGCTTTTCTTGAAAAATATATCAAAGAAAGATTGGAAGTGTATTTTCAAAAAAAAGAAACATTCCAATCTCCGCCTATTCCAGTTTTTGAGGGCAATGCTAATTTTGTTGAATTTCTTATAAAAAATCAATTAACTATTGATGAATACATCTTGCTTTTGATTGCTTTTGTTCCGCACCTTGACGCTGGGTTTTTCAATCGGATAATTGCTACCTATTTGCCGCAAGGAGGCGAATTTAGTGAATTTGGGGGCGTAAAAGGGCAAAATCATAGAGGAATTTTGCCTACTGGCGAAACAGCTCTTTTTATTTTGGCGGGAAATAACCTTAAAAAAAGAATAGAAATACAAAGTTTTTTTTCAAACGAACATTTTTTCACTACCAATCAAGTGCTAAGAATCGAACCTCCCAAAGAAGGCGAACCAGCCATGAGTGGAAGGCTAATTTTAGACAATGATATACTTACAAATTTCCTTTTTCATGGTAATTTTATCGAAAAATTTAGCTCCGATTTTCCTGCCGAGCTGCTCACAACACCTATGGAATGGGGCGATTTGGTACTAAATGCTGCTACTTTAAGGCAAATAAAAGAACTCGAAACATGGATTTCGTACAATGATATCTTGATGAATGATTGGGAAATGAGCAAAAAACTAAAGCCGGGCTACAAAACACTTTTTTATGGACCGCCCGGTACAGGAAAAACCCTTACTGCAACTTTGCTTGGAAAATATACCAAACGCCATGTTTACAGAATTGATTTGTCAGCAATAGTTTCAAAATATATTGGCGAAACCGAAAAAAACCTTTCAAAACTCTTTGATAAAGCACAAAACAAAAATTGGATTTTGTTTTTTGATGAAGCCGATGCCGTTTTTTCCAAACGAACCAATGTACGAGATGCCCATGATAAATATGCCAATCAAGAGGCTTCTTATTTGCTTCAACGCATCGAAACATATCCCGGTGTCGTGATTTTGGCTTCCAATTTCAAATCAAATCTTGATGAGGCTTTTATTCGTCGTTTTCAATCTATTATTTATTTTTCGATGCCAAGTTTTGCAGAAAGACAAAGGCTTTGGGAAAATGCCTTTCCCAAACAAGTAACCTTAGCCGACACGATTTATTTTCAAGAAATTTCTCAAAAATACGAACTCAGTGGCTCAAATATTATGAATATCGTTCAATTTTGCTGTTTGCAAGCTCTTTCTGAACAAACAAACATTATCACCAAACAAAATTTGACATGGGGAATCGAGCGAGAATATGCCAAAGAAGGGAAGTTGGTTTGAGAATAGAAATAGGCTTCGTCTTTTTGTTTGACTAATCTTCTTAACTGTTCTCCGAAAATAATTTTATATCTAAACATATTCTTAAAAAAACTCATAATTCATATCTAAAGTGGTATATTTCCATGCTTTTTTCGGGGCAAAGTTGCTACTTTATTTTCGAGCATTTTGAATGCTTTTAGCAGTTTTTCTCTTGTGTCTTCGGCATTGATAACCTCATCAATATAGCCTCTGTGGGCTGCTTTGTAGGGATTTGCAAACTTTTCGGTGTATTCTTCCACTTTGTTTTGAAGTTCAGCTTTTGGGTCTTCGGCTTCCATTATTTCTTTTCTGAAAATAATTTCTGCCGCACCAGCAGCACCCATTACTGCAATTTCGGCACTCGTCCAAGCGTAATTCATGTCTGCTCCGATATGCTTTGAGTTCATCACGCAATAAGCTCCGCCATATGCTTTGCGAGTAATGACTGTTATTCGTGGAACTGTCGCTTCGCAGATAGCATACAAAAGTTTTGCCCCATGCGAAATAATACCATTCCATTCTTGATCAGTTCCCGGCAAAAAACCTGGCACATCTTCCAATACTAATAAAGGAATATTGAAACAATCGCAAAAGCGAACAAATCTTGCTCCTTTCAAACTTGCATTTATGTCTAAAACCCCAGCCATGACTGCAGGCTGATTTCCCAAAATTCCGATGCTCCTCCCTCCTATTCGAGCAAAACCAACGACGATATTTTCGGCAAAATATTTATGTACTTCAAAAAAGCTATTTTCGTCAGCTATTTGCTCAATTATTTCCCGCATATCATAAGGCTGATTCGGATTTTCGGGCATTATTTTGAGCAATTCTGGTCGTTTTTCATTACCATTCGACTCATAATGAGTAAAAGGAGCTTGTTCTTCACAATTTGAAGGAACATAGCTAAACAGTTTTTTGATATCGTTGATGCACTGAACTTCGTTGGCAGACACAAAATGCGTAACGCCCGATTTGGTTGCGTGGGTCATTGCACCACCCAATTCCTCAGAAGTAACATCTTCATGCGTAACAGTTTTGACAACATTTGGACCTGTTACAAACATATACGAAGTGTTTTCAACCATGAAAACATAGTCGGTAAGGGCAGGAGAATAAACTGCACCGCCAGCACATGGCCCCATGATGGCAGAAAATTGGGGAATTACGCCCGAAGCTAAAGTATTTCTGTAAAAAATATCGGCATAACCTGCCAAAGAATTGACTCCTTCTTGAATTCTTGCTCCACCAGAATCGTTTAATCCAATGACGGCAGCTCCATTTTGCATTGCCATGTCCATTATTTTACAGATTTTTTCGGCATAAGTTTCAGACAATGAGCCACCAAAAACCGTAAAATCTTGAGCAAAAACATATACCAAACGACCAGAAATTGTGCCATAGCCTGTAATAACTCCGTCGCCCAAATAATATTCTTTTTGCAAACCAAAATCTTTGCATCGGTGCATCACAAACTTGCCAATTTCCTCAAAAGAACCTTCGTCTAAAAGTAATTCGATGCGTTCACGAGCAGTGAGTTTACCTTTTTTATGTTGAGCTTCAATCCGTTTTTCACCGCCACCTTTTAGGGCTTCGGCATTTTTAAGGTCAAGAATTTCTAATTTGTCAAGATTTGATTTTGATGCCATTTTTGCTTTTGTCTATTTATTTGAACAAATCTAAGAAAAACTAAAACAAAATGACGAGTTGTGGCTCGTCATTTTGTTGTTTATATTGCTAAAAAGAAATAGAAATTAATGGTAAATGGTTTTTGGTGAATGATTAATAGTGTAATTGATTGGTTTATAGTATTGATTATCAATATATTAGATAATTTTCATTATTCACCGAGCGTCGGTCGCTCATTCACAAATTCAATCATTCACTCATTGATTTTTACAGGCTCATCAAATCTTTGAATTTGATAGCTTGGCGGCGAGAGATTTCAATTTTTTCTAAATTTGTACCACGTTCAGGTGCTTTGAGCGTAACCAAAAGCCCGCCCGAAAACCACGGTTCTATTTTATCAATCCACGCCAAATTGATGATATGCTTACGATTGGCTCTAAAATATATTTTGGGGTCGAGGCGTTCTTCGAGACTATTCAATGACTTCAAAATCATTGGTTTTTGGTCGTCGAAATGCAAACGAACGTAGTTACCCATTGATTCAAACAAACGAACTTTTCCTAATTTTACAAACCAGCATTTTTCACCATCTTTTACAAAAACTTGGTCAGTTTCGCCCAAAAGTTTGATACCTTCTTTGCGTTCAACTTCGTGCATCTGCTCTTCTTCCACTCGCTGAATTGCCTCTGCTAAACGCACCATATCAACCGGTTTCATCAGATAATCGAGGGCATTAAATTCAAATGCTTTCAAGGCGTATTCGTCATAAGCCGTCGTGAAAATTACTTCAGGAACTTTCCCTTCAATAGCTTCAAGGAGTTGGAAACCATTCTTTCCTGGCATTTGTATGTCCAAAAAGAGCAAATCGGGCGAAAGTTCGTCAATCAAAGTAAGAGCTTCATCTGCATTAGCAGCTTCACCCACGATTTCAATTTTTGGGAAATTTTCTAATAAACGACGTAGCTCGTTACGAGCCAATCGTTCATCATCAATAATAAGTGCTTTCATTTTTATGTTGTAAAGTATTGATTATCATCGAACCGATTTCTATGATTTAAACAAGTTTGCTATAATTTCACCTCAGCATTTGCAAGTGTCGTATTTTTATACGCTACATTTTTTTCAGGAATAACTATTTCTGCACAAACTGTCAAGTTATTTTCTTGGTAAATTTTGAACGAAGCTTCGTTTCCATATAAAATATCTAAGCGTTGAGCCGTATTTTTCAGACCAAAACCACCTGACTCTGAGTCAGATTCTGTGCTAAAAAGTTGTCCAGTATTACGTATTTTGATATAAAGTTTTTCATCAATTAAAGTTGTACTTATGTCAATAAAACCCCAATTGATAGCTTTCTGAACACCATGTTTGATGGCATTTTCGACCAATGTTTGCAACATCATCGGCGGCACTTGAATGCCCAAAGTATTATCGTCAATGTTCCATTTTGTTTGTAATCGCTCTTCGTAACGCACTTTTTCGAGGGCAAGATAATCTTCAACCGTACGTAATTCTTCTTTTAAAGAAATCGTTGTTCGACGGTCGGCAATGAGCGAACTACGCAAAATATTTGACAATTGTGTAATGCCTTGTTGAGCTTTATTTGGGTCTTCCAGCACCAACGCCCTGATACTATTTAAGGCATTGAACATAAAATGAGGGTTCATTTGAGCTTTCAAAACCTTCGCTTCAGTTTCTTTTATTGAAGATTTTAGCTTCATTTGCTCGATTTCTTTTTGACCTTTTTCTTCAGAATAATTGTAAAATATATAGATGAGCGACCATATCAATAATGGTTTTGCTAAAGTAATAAAATATTCGATTGCCCAAATCGGTTTTTCAGTCAATAAATTACCTGTAATAGTGGCATCTAATGGCAGATTGAGTGCAACAAGAATATCGGTCATAATAAAAATACCAAATGCTACTCGAATTGCTAAACGAGGAAGTGAAAGCGAAATCCAATTGTATTTTTTTATGATATACCTAAAAATGTGTGTTAGTAAAATTGCAATTATTATATTGGCAAAGGCATTAATAACCAGTTGGCTTTCGTAGCCATATTCTAAAGAGTACACAAATATCTCATTTGCAAAATATAAACTCCAGCCACCAATCTGAAAAATCCAATATAACTTATTCTTATTCATTTTTTTTCTCCTTTCATATAAAAATATAAAAAACTTTATCAGCAAAAAGTCTTTTCTACATCAATGGAAATATGATTCGATAAACGGAAGTATTATTAGACCGAAAGTAATGCTAAATGCGTAGTATCATTTGACATTTCGAGTTTAAAGGCTTTTTTTTCGTACGAATAGACCAATTTATACAAACAAAGGTTAGTATGTTCGAAGGCATCCATCTCAGAAAGTGGAAGATTTAACAGATGCGTCAATAAAATTCTGATGGCTCGCCCGTGCATGGCAACCAAGATAGTTTTTTCTTCGGGACGAGATAAAATAATATCAATTACAGGTTTTTGGCGAGCAACAACTTCTTCGGGAGTTTCGCCCATTGGTGCGGCTGGCACATTGGTTTCGCCCTTCCCCCAATTAGCAATTATTTCCAAATAAGCCTCATCTTCTTGAAAATTAGGCATTTTGCCTTCTTTTTCGCCCCAACTGATTTCATTCAGCCCTAAATGTTGCTCATAAGAATGACCTAAATTTATAAATTCTTGAACAGATTGAACTGTTCGACGAAGTTTTGAAGTATAAATTTTATCAAAAGCAATGTGTTGATAATAATCAAAAAAAGCACGAGCTTGCGAAACGCCAGTATTATTTAAATCGGAATCAATGCCACTTCCTTGTACAACTCCAATGCGATTAAACTCTGTTTCTCCGTGGCGAATTAAATATATGGTTTTGGTAAGCAAAATATCGGTATTTAAAATTGAATGTTACTGAAACAAGTCTTAGTTTTGAACTTAGAAATGCAAAATTACAAAAACTTCAACAAAAAATGTTTAATAAAAACTTAGATTTTAGTAAAATAAGGTCATTTGGCAATACTTCGATGGTGGAACATCTCGGCATCGAATTTTTAGAAATTGGAGAAGATTACGCAACCGCCCGAATGCCAGTTGACCATCGCACACAACAACCTTTTGGAATTTTGCATGGTGGAGCATCGGTGGCTTTGGCAGAAAGTTTGGGAAGTACCGCCTCGTTTTTGGCTTTGGAAGACCCAACCAAGTTTCATGCTGTGGGTTTAGAAATAAACGCCAATCACATTCGTGGCGTGAGTAGCGGTTGGGTTTATGCAAAAGCTTCAGCCTTGCACATTGGGCGAACTACACACGTCTGGGACATAAAAATTACGACAGAAGAAGGAAAATTGGTTTGTGCAGTACGTTTTACTGTGGCAATTATTGGGGTGAAATAGTTATTGGTTGATTAGTTACTGGTTGAATAGTCATTGACTTCGCTATTGCCAAGTAACCAGTTTTCCAATAACCAATACCCAATAAATGGCTTGATTTTTGTACTTATTTGTAAAATTCTCCATTTTTAAACATCATTATTGAGATGAAAAAAATACTATTGTTACTATTGAGTTTAACTTCTACAGTACTTTTGGCTCAAATAAAACAAGATACTATCAAGGTTAAACGAGATACCTTACAAATTAAGCAAGATTCTGTAAAAATAAGTCAGTTTGTTTTTGAAGATAAAAAAAATGAAGCTCTAATTGATTCTTCTAAAATTAAGAAAAAAAAGTCTAAAAAAGTTGTGGAGATAGATTCAACACAAAGCTATGCCGAAGAATATAAACGTGATGCTGTAAAATTTCAATTTGGACTTCGTGGAGGAGTAAATTTTGGTAGTTTTAATTTGAAAAATGTCAATAATGTATTCCGTGTAACTTCATCTGGTTTGCCACTTTTTCCAGTAGTGAAAGATAATTTTCTGAATAATACGCAAGCGGTTCTTGGATATCTTGGAGGTGTATTTATTCGCATGACACGAGGCTCGTTTTACTTTCAACCCGAAGCTGTTTATGCTCAAAAAGGCGGCAAATTTGATATTTTACAATCCGACGGGAAGTTATTCAAAAGAGTAAATGCTTCATATACATCTATCGATGTACCATTTACTTTTGGCATTCGGTTTCGTCAAGGGAGAGTTTTTGCAGGACCTTTGATGAGTTTTCCATTAAAATTCAATAAAGAATTAGAAGAAACGATACAAATTTATACGGCAACCGATTTCAAGAAAGACTTATTTACAAGACCATCTTTTGGCATAAATGCAGGCATTGGCTTTGAATTCAAGCATATTTTCGTTGAAGGTCGCTACGAAAGAGGGCTTTCAAATGCCGTGGACTATGAATTAGGTCCAACGAGCAATCCCTCAAAATTTCAGATGTTACCAAGTTTATTTCAAATTACTTTGGGAGTAATTCGATGAGAAAATAAAAGCTACACTTTATGAAATTTTTATCACTCGAACCATTTGTTCCATCAGGAAATGATTTTGAAAAATCGAAGCAATTATTTCAGGAATTAGGTTTTCAAATCACTTGGGATGCAGGAGATTATGTTGGTTTTGAAAATAATGGCTGCAAATTTATTTTACAGGAATTTGACAATCTTGAATTTGCAAAAAACTTTATGCTGAGTATAAAAATAAGCAATGCAGCTGCGTTTTGGCAAGAAGTAACTGACAAAAAATTAGTAGAGAAATTTGGCATCAGAATGAGCAAACCAATCTCGCAACCTTACGGAATAGAAGTAAATATCATAGATATTGCAGGAGTATGCTGGCATTTTGTAGAATAATAATAGAAAAAAGCACAAAAAAAGGTCTTCAAAATATTTGAAGACCTTTTTTTAGAGTCGAAAAATGGTTAAGAAACAGTTTCTTCTGCCGTAACCACAGCCTCATTAACTTCTGGAAGCGGCGTATCAATCTTGTCCATAAATTCTTGATAATTTGTCAATTTTTCAAAAGGACGTTTGCCTATCAATTCAACTAAATCAGATTGATAAAGTATCTCTTTTTTGAGCAATTGTTGAGCAATTTTCTCCAATTCTTCACGCTTTTCTACCAACATTGCTCTTGTACGAATATAGGCAGTATCTATCAATTTCTTTACTTCTTCGTCAATAATCTGTGCTGTATTTTCTGAATAAGGCTTCGTAAATGACATTTCGCCCTGACCTTTTGAGTCATAAAACGAAACATTGCCTATTTTATCATTCATGCCATAAATACTAATCATGCCATAAGCACTCTTCGTAATACGCTCCAAATCACTCAAAGCACCTGTCGATATCTTCCCAAAAACTACATCTTCGGCTGCACGTCCGCCCAAAGTCATGCACATTTCGTCAAAAAGTTGCTCAGTACGGTACAAATATTGGTCTTTTGGCAAATATTGAGCATAACCCAAAGCGGCAATTCCACGAGGAACAATACTCACTTTTACCAAAGGGTTGGCATGCTCCAAGAACCAACCCGCCACTGCATGACCAGCTTCGTGATAAGCAACAATTTCTTTTTCTTCTGGCGAAATCAACTTGTTTTTCTTTTCTAAACCTCCAATCTCACGGTCAATGGCATCATAGAAATCTTTCATTTCAATAGCTGGTTTGCCTCTACGAGCTGCCAAAAGTGCCGCTTCGTTACAAACATTGGCGATTTCAGCACCTGCAAAACCCGGCGTTTGCGTAGCCAATTTCTTCACATCTATATTATCAGAAAGTTTCAAAGGTTTCATGTGAACCTTGAAAATTGCTTCACGACCAACTAAATCTGGCACATCAACACTTATCTGACGGTCGAAACGACCTGGACGCATCAAAGCTGGGTCTAAAACGTCGGGGCGGTTGGTTGCTGCAAGAATAATAATTCCAGCATCTGAACCAAAACCGTCCATTTCTACCAAAAGAGAGTTGAGCGTATTTTCACGCTCATCATTTGCACCGGGCATTGAGCCTCGTCCACGAGAGCGACCAACGGCATCAATTTCGTCTATAAAAATAATACAAGGAGCTTTTTCTTTGGCTTGCTTAAACAAATCTCGCACACGAGCAGCACCTACGCCTACAAACATTTCTACGAAATCTGAACCAGAAAGTGAGAAAAACGGCACACTTGCTTCACCTGCAACGGCTTTTGCCAAGAGTGTTTTTCCTGTTCCGGGAGGTCCTACGAGCAAAGCTCCTTTCGGAATTTTGCCTCCTAATTCAGTATATTTCTTAGGGGTTTTTAAAAAATCTACGATTTCTTGCAATTCTTCCTTGGCTTCTTCCAAGCCTGCCACATCATTAAAGGTGATTTTTACTTTGCTATCGGCATCAAATAAAGCGGCTCTTGATTTTCCAATATTGAAAATCTGCCCGCCCGGTCCGCCACCGCCTGCCATTCGGTTCATCAAGAAATACATTAAGCCAAGTACAAGAATAAATGGCAAAAATTGCCAAACCATATTCATTACATCTTGACGCTCAATATTCTCTGGATAAAGTGCTTGGCGATAGTTTTCTTCAATCTGTGGATTTTTCAAAAACTCACGGTATTCGTTCATAAAAGATTCGACCGAAATCACATCAACTTTAAAGTGAGGACCACCAGCTACAAAACGATTATTACCTAATTCTTTTTTATATTCTGGTTTTTGGAGGGCATCACGAGTAAGCGTAACCTCCACACTTCGGTTACCTTCTACAACTGCCACTTTCTCAATATCCTTTTGCAAAATCATTTGTTCGAGTTGCTTATACTTGATAGAAGCCAGCGTAGCTTGCCTCGAAACAAGTAAAAATCCAATGATACCCATGATAATTGCCGCTACTATCCAACCCTGCAAACCGCTGTTATTGTTTGATGGTTTTCTTTTCGGAACTTCATTACTGTTGTTGTCAGACATTTTTTTTTAGTTTTTCAAAATTTAATGTAAAGATATTTATAAAAATAGCCTTTACAATGTTAAACACGCTGTAAAGGCTCAATGTTTACACAATAAATAGCATTTGTTTTTCTTGCTCTGGTTCTATGCTTTCTTCAATTTGAGAAATAACAGCATCGCCCCAAAGCGACTCTAAATCGTAGAATTTCCTGCGGTCTTTTCTGAAAACATGAACCACAACATCTATGTAGTCCAATAAAATCCATTCTTTGTTTTGTTTACCCTCTTGGTGCCAAGGGTTGATTTTGGAGGCTTTGAAAACTTCGTCATCGACAGAAGTTGCAATTGCATCAATTTGGGTGTCGGTGTTTCCTGAACAAATAACAAAAAAGTCAGTGATGGAGTTTTTCACTTTTCGCATATCCATTACTACTATATTTGCCGCTTTTTTCTCCAACATTCCGTGTACTACTAAGCGACATAATTCATCACCAGAAAGTTCTTTAATTTCTTTCATTCAATCTTAACTTCAGTTAATTTTGTAAGCGGTTCGCTAAAAATGGTGAATGTTAAATGATTAATGTTGAATTTACATTTAATTCATATCAATAAAAATCACTTTCCATAAAAAAGTCCACGAACATTACTAAAAATATTTTTATAAAACGCTAAATTACGACAATTTGCACAATTTTCAACCCAAAACCTTATTTCTCGGCAAAAAAGCCATTTATCTGCCAAGTTGTCATTCAACTAACGATATTGCTGCCGAAATAATTCAAAATAAACAAGTTTTTGATGGAACAATTGTCATAACGTCCGACCAAACGGCGGGGCGAGGGCAGCGTGGAAATACTTGGGAGGCACTTCCTGGACAAAATATTACCATATCTTTTATATTAAAACCCGATTTTTTTAACGCTTCCGAACAGTTTAGATTAAACATTGCTATTTCGCTCGGAATTCATCATTTTTTGAGTAAATATTTACCCGAAAATCTGACTGTGAAGTGGCCCAATGATATTTATTTTGGAGATAGAAAATTAGGCGGGGTTTTGATTGAAAATACACTTTCGGGCAATCGTATTACCTACTCAATAGTTGGTATTGGTTTGAATATAAATCAATTAGATTTTGCTGAAAACACTCATGCAATTTCGCTACGCTTGGCAACTCAGAAAAGCGAATTTGACCTCGAAAGTTTGATTGATGAATTATGTCAAAGCATTGAAAAATACTATTTAAAACTCAAAAACGGAATGCCGCCCAACGGACATTTTTCAAAACAAAAAGAGGGCTATCTTCAAATCTTGTATCGCTACCAAGAAAAGCATTTTTTCTACAAAAATGGAACTCGTTTTTTAGGCAAAATCATTGATGTTGCTCCAACTGGGCATTTAAGAATGGAGGTTGATGGGGAAATTAAACACTTTGATTTTAAGGAGATTTCGTTTTTTTGAGGCAATTAATTTGATAGAATAGTTTCCTGATTATAGCTTTCTCAAATCGTTTCACTTCCTAATCGAATAAATCATTTGACTAACAAAAACTGGCTTTTCAATCTCATTGATAACTTTTCGAGAGCCATCGGGTGAAACTTCAATGAGTTTCCCATCTTCGGCAATCATTACTTTATCGCCTTCTGCTAAACTTCGCCAATACGCCTGCTTAGTCGCAGTTTCGGCTAAATGTGGAATTTGTTCTTCAAGGAATGTTATTTCTTTTTCGGTGAGCATATTTTGAAGGCTTTTTACAAATTTAGTTTTAACGGAATTAAAATGCAAGATTTTATTTTTTCTCAAAACCCCATTTCAGTCAAGGCGGCACGGGCTTTATTGTCTATTGAAGTTTTATATTCGTGGTGTTTGTACGAAATCGCTTTTTCAAAATAAACTTTGGCTTTGTTTTTTTGGTTTTTTTCTTGAAAAATATAGCCTAATTGTAGCGAAGAACTTGCTCCAAAATGCCATTCTTGGTTATTATTTAGCTTAATCGCTTGTTCAAAAAGAGGTATTGCTTTGTCGAATTGACTGAGTTTTTGATAAATTCGAGCAGCACGATAATCAAATTCGGCTTGGTCTTTTTGATTGTTAAAATTTTTCTCCGAAAGATGTTCTATTTCTTTGGCAGCTTGTACAAAATATCCTCCATCAAAAGTAATACGTATCTTCAAAAGTGTTTTGTTTGGCAAAAGATTATTTTTGGAAAAATTTTCGTAAAATTTCTGTGCAGCCATGTCCGATTCTGCCAATGTAGTGCCAACTAAAGGTATTTTAGAAAGGTAAAATCTACCCTTTTTTTCATCTCCCAAAAGCCAATGACAAACAAATAATTTGTAGTAGGTATCTTTCAAAAAACCTTTACCTTTAAAGTTTTTCAAGTAGGTAAAATAGGAGGTAATTGCTTGTGAAAAATTACCTTTAAACAGTAAAGTTTCAGCTTTGTATAATTCAAAAATTGGAAAGTAAAGATAGGCATCATCAATTGGATGCTTTTCTAATAGTTCGATTGCTTGTTCAGTATGGTTTTCTTTGAGTGAAATGGCAGTTCCGATAAGAAACAAATTTAAGTTATCTGACTGATTATCAATGAGTTGCAATAAATCAGCGTTGAGTTTATCATTAAATTTCAATACATATGCATAGATAAAAAAAGTACATAATTTTGTTTCTATTCCCCAAGTTTTATCTTTAGAAGCTTGGCTCAATTCGCTCAATCCTTGCTGAATATTGCCTTTAAGTCCTAAAAATCTTGTTATCCATTGTTGATTTTCAGGCACCGAACCAAACAAAATATGTAAGCCTCCCAAAGACTTTTTATTAGGCAAAAAATTAGGGAATAATCGCTGATTTTCTTCCAATAATCTGTACGCTTGAATGACATTCCAACCCGCTTTTACCTCATGTCCAAACCTGATTTTTATCAATGCCCAATGCAATTTTATTTCTGCCCGAAGAAAACGATTATAAGGAGAATTTTGCTTATCAAATTTTTCAATTAATTCGAGACGTTTATCTTCATTTTTTATTGCTTTTTCGTACAAATTATGATTTTCGGAATTTATCAATTCCACCATTTCAGCATAGTTTTCTATATAAATCCTAAATGGATTTGTGGAGCTTTCTTTGGCAAGTAAATCTCTTCCAGATTGAATTCTTAACTTAAAAATCTCGGAATAGGCTTTTTGAAGATTGGGTGTAAAATCAAAATCGGCAGCGGAAGAGTCAATTATCAATAAACAATTAACAATTATCAATACGCTAAAAATTTTCGTAGATTTTAAAGTAATATGAATATTTTTAAGCACAGATTTTTAAAGTTTTTATTACATACGAAAATTAAACAAAATCAGCCTTTTTTGAAACAAAAATAGCCAAATTCTCAATATTTACTTGAAAATTTGGCTAAATCTACGCTCGAATACTTAATTATCTTCTTGAAATCTCAACTACATCAACATCAGCCAAGATACGTCCGCAATGCTCGCAAACGATAATTTTCTTCTTGTCTTTGATGTCGGCTTGGCGTTGGTGAGGCACAATATTGAAACATCCGCCACAAGCACCACGCTTTACCATAACAACCGCCAAACCATTTTCGGCATTCCCACGAATACGGTGATAGGCTTTCACCAAACGTTCTTCTACGTTGGCGGCAGCTTTTTCGCTACTTACTGTCAATTTCTTTTCATCTTCCTGACTTTCGGCAACCAAAACGTCTAATTCTTTGCGTTTCAATTCCAAATCTTTCTTGCGGTTAGCCATTGACGACTCTACCTCCGAAATTTCAGTATTTTTATTCTTAATCTTAAACTCGGTTTCCTTCAATCGCTTATCAGCTAATACGATTTCGAGTTCTTGAAGTTCCAATTCTTTTGAAATAGCATCATATTCACGGTTATTGCGAACATTCATTTGCTGGTCTTTGTACTTTCCAATAAGTTTTTCGGCTTCTTTTTTATTCATCCGATAACCGTTTGCTTCACCATCCAAAGTTTCTACTTCTTTTTTGAATTTACCGATACGTGTTTCAAAACCGATAACTTCATCTTCCAAATCACGAACTTCGTCGGGCAAATCACCACGTAGTTTTCTTAACTCATCTAATTGAGAATCAATCGTTTGAAGTTTAAGTAGTGTTTCTAATTTTTGTGCAACTGTTAATTCCATTTCAACAAATGATGAGTGAGTGAATGAGCAAATGAGCGAATAAATATCAGAATCTCATCTCTCTTTTTAAAAATATTTTACAGGATTTGTATTCGTTTCTGACAATCGGACTGCAAAGTTAAGCATTTTTTTGCAAATATAATCTTTCAATAATTCTTTTGTGAATTGTTCTGATTCATAATGACCAATATCTGCAATAATTATATGGTTATCGGCATCAAAAAACTCATGGTATTTATAGTCGGCGGTGATAAATATATCGGCGTTTTGTGCAATAGCATCATTCAACAAAAAGCCTCCTGCACCTCCACAAAGGGCGATTTTTTTGATTTTTTTGCCCAAAAAGCTGGTATGACGAATAACCGAAATATCCATTTTTTGTTTTAAAAACGTCAAAAAATCTTTTTCTGACATGGCTTCCGAAAGTTCGCCAATTGCTCCAGAACCAACTTCTTTATTTTGATTTTCTAATAAAATAATGTCGTGAGCCACTTCTTCATAAATATGACTTCGGTACATTGCCGCCAAAACTTTGCTTTTGAGGTAAGCAGGAAAAATCACTTCTACCCTATTTTCATGTACTTCTTCGTCAATATTTGCTGCCCCGATAGTAGGATTTGCCGCAGCATTTGGTCGAAAAGCTCCAGTTCCTTCTCCACGAAAACTCACATGACTATAATTGCCAATCACGCCCGCACCTGCTTCATGAAGAGCAGCCAAAACCGCTTTTGCATTATCAATAGGAACAAAGACTATGAGCTTTATTAAGTTATTATTTTTGGGTGAAAGAATTTTAACTTGCTGTAAATCAAGTAGTTGTGCAATTTTAAAGTTCACCCCACCCACCACACTATCCAAATTTGTGTGTGTGGCATAAATAGCAATGTCATTTTTTATTGCCTTGATTATTGTTCGCTCAACGTAGTTTTTACCATTGAGTTTTTTGAGTCCTTTGAAAATAATTGGGTGATGTGCCACCACCAAATTACAACCTTTGGCTTTGGCTTCATCAATTATCTCTTCAGTCGAGTCGAGGCATATCAAAATTCCTGTAATCTCAGTGTTTGCATCGCCCACAAGCAAGCCTGCATTGTCGTAGCTTTCTTGGTAAGCCAATGGAGCGAGTTGTTCGAGATAGTTGGTTATTTCTTTTATTTGCATTAGTTTTTCTTGCCTAATTTAAGCGTAGTTTTGCCTCCAGTAGTACGTCCATTTTCAGTTTGATAACTTGATTCTACTTTTTTTTCTTCTGGTTTTGTCTTCCAAGATTCGTTGATTTTGGGGGCTGTATTTGATGGGGTTTTCTTGTATTTCGAGAAATAATCAGCCTTTTTTGTTGAATCATTTTTTGTTTGAGTAGAATCTACTTTTTGAGCAAAAGTGCTATTAAACGCAATAATTCCAGCAAAAAGCATTAGTTTTAATAGGTTTTTCATAGAAATTTAATTTTTTAAAATTTAAAATTTATTTACTGTTTTTCTATTGAAATAAGTTCACTGTCAAAAAAGTAACCGTTGGGGCATTGCTTAGTTTTGCACTCAAGATTATAAAGATTTGCACTAATGATAATATCAAGCCCGTCTATTTTAAATTCTTCGGAGAAATTACAAGGTGTGAGATAACTGATTTTGTCATTACTTATCAATTTTATATAAAAAAACCTTTTTCCAAAGGAATTTGGCTGTGTTGCCACTACTTTTGAGCTGACATTCTCAACTTTTCTTAAAAATTTATATTTAAAATATTGGTTTGAGGTTCCACAAATAGAATCTATAAATATCTCTTCGGATTTTATAATTACTTCCTTCTCAGTTTCCTTGATCGTTTCTTTTCTGCAGTTAATTAGGCAAACTGTTGATAAAATTACAGATAAGATGATGGTAGGTTTTATAGTTTTCATGTCTTTTGTTATTTTGATGACACAAATGACGGAATTTGTTATTTAAATTACCAAATGATTTGTCAGTAATTCTAAATTTCTTCCCTCAAATATTTCTCCGAAAGTTTTTTTGGAGCAACTTCGCAATAGGCAGCGATGAGGGCATCTTTGAAAAACTCTTCATCAAGCCTTTCTAAATGAAAATTTGTCCAACCCATTTTGCCCCATTTATTTGGTACAGGATGCACGATAGTTTTATCGCCATAAAGCGAAAAAATATATTGGTCATTTTCTGAAAGTTTCAGTGTTGCCCTATTTTCTTTTTCATTTAAAGTAACAAAAATCTTTTTATTTACTCTAAATGCTGTTTTTTCAAAATGAGGTTTTTCGTCAGTTTCTTCAAAAGATAGTGCGAGTTCTCTGATTGTTTTAGGAGTAATCATTTTTTTGAGAAATAATCATATATAGCTTTTGTAATTTCGGCAATCATGCGGTCGTTGGTTGCTTCTTTTTCCATTGAATTTGTTACAAAAATAGCAATAGCAAATTGTTTTCCATTGGGCAAAGTTACGATTCCAATATCATTGGTTGCACCAGTAAGTCCTTCTTTATTCGAACCCGACCAACCTGTTTTATGACCAATAATGGCATTTTTTGGCAATAAACCTTTAATTTTGTTTGGTCCTGTGTTGGTTTCTACCATTACTTTATAAAGAAAATCTTGGCTTTTTTTGCTCAAAATATGTTGTTTATGAAATTTTTCAAGCAATTTTGCTGCCGCCAAAGGTGTGCTATAATTTGTATATTGAACTTTCCAATCTGCTTGCATTACCTCTTCGTTTGTCATAATTGCCACGTCTTTAATGCCCAAAGCATGAATGTAATCATTCACTATTTTAGGTCCGCCCACTAATTTAAACAAAAAATCACAAGCACAATTATCACTTTGCGAAACCGTATAACTTAGCAATTCACTTATTGAAATATTCACATTCCCTTTAGGATATTTTTCTCGCAATGGACTATGAGTTTCACCTCGCAAATCTGCTTTACTGACAAATATTTTTTGGTCTAAAGAAAATTTTCCTTTATCAATTTGGCTCAAAACCGCCAAAGCTAAATGAAATTTATAAACACTTTGCATCGGAAAATGCCCATTCCCGTTAAATGTCAAAGTATCTTTACTTGCAAAATCCAAAACAGCAACGCCAACTTTGGCTTGTTTGCCTTTGGTTATTTGCTCAATTTGTGTTCTTAGTTTATCAATTTGAGCATAGGTTTGTAGCTGAAAAGCTAAAATCAGGACTAATATTTTGGTTTTCATTGTTGAAGTTTTATTATTTTTTATTGATATACCAAGCCCACAAAATAAGCACAAATTGCAACGGAAGGCGTATGAGTGCAATTTGATGCGTGCCAACCGCTGGCGTAGCACTAAAAACATCTATTATATGAAGCGGCAAAAAGGCAAGCATCATTACAAGAATGGCAAGCGTGCCATAAGAACGAAATTGAGGAATAAAAACTGCAATTCCAGCCAAAATCTCCAAAGCTCCAGACAAATAATTGATGGCAGCTTGCGGCAAAAAGTCAGGAATAAAAGGTAAATACATGGCTGGTTTCAGGAAGTGATTGACACCACCATAAATCATAAATGCACCGAAAAGGAAAGTCAAAATTAATTTTACGAGCTTCATTTTTAAGTTTTTTGTTGATGAAAATTGAGAAGTAGCAATTTACGATTCAAACAATGATTTAACAATTTATTGGATAAAATATTTTGAAAGAAAGTTTTTTTATTCAAAAGCCTAAATATTTTAAAATACTGACTATCAATTATTTACATATCAAAACAGTGTTTACATTTTCAATTCCACCCAAATTGGGTTAGTTTCTATTACATTTAAAATCTGTACCTTCGCAGTTCAATTTCAATCTATGTTTCATAGGATTCTATTCATATTATTATTGCTCAGCAATTTTGCTTTTGCCAAAAGCCAATTCGACCAAATTAGCTTGAAAGATGGGCTGAGCCAAAGCGAAGTGCGTACCATTGTGCAAGACAAAGAGGGCTATATATGGTTTGGCACGCAAGATGGACTAAATCGCTATAATGGCTCAGAAATGAAGCATTTTTATAATAATCCTTTTGAAAAAAACACACTTTCCAACGATGATATTAGTTTTTTGTACCAAGATTCAAACAATAAAATGTGGGTTGGCACGAGAAATGGGCTTAATAGTTTCAATAAAATTGTGAAAGATTTCACTCGTCATACTGAATTAATAGTTGAAAAGAATGAACATTCAATAGTGGTAACGGGCATTACCGAAGATAAGCATAAAACGCTTTGGGTGAGTACACAAAATGGACTTTGGCGACTCATTCCGAAAGGGAAAACATACAAAGCTGTTCGTTTTACAAATGATGTAAAAAACGATAAAAGCCTCAGTAGCAATTCGTTAGCATATATTGTTAAAGATAAAAAAGGTATAATTTGGATAGGCAGTAAGTTGGGTTTGAACAAAGTAATTATCAAAAATGAGAAAGCATTGCCCGAAAATCAGCTCGTTGAATTTCAAAATGCTGAAAATTCACCTAAAACGTTTTTCAAGACATTAGATTTCTACATTCATCGCCTTTTTTGTGATGCTCAAAACAACCTTTGGATTACATCAAAAAACAAGGTTTTTAGACTAAATCAAAATAACAATTCGCTTCAAGATTTCACCAATCAATTGGCTGAATCGGAGCATTTTATTTCGGCAATTCACCTCGACAGGTTCGGTACTTTATGGCTCGGTACATTCGGAAATGGAGCATTTCGCTATGAAGTAATTGGCAATAAAATCAAACTCATTGAGCACCTTGAAGAAGATATTTCGAGCAAAAATAGCTTAAAAAGCAGCGTTATTTATAGTATTTATGAAGGAAATGAAGCAAACGAAGACATAGTTTGGTTGGGAACAAGAGATGCCGGTGTGCATTTATTTAGTCATTCAAAAAATAGTTTTAAGCAATGGGATAATATTTTGATTAAGCAAAAATCAGTGGCATCGGCATCGGTTTTTAGTATTTGCAAAGATAGTTTTGGTGAGCTTTGGGTAGGCACTTATGATGGACTTTTTAAAATAAATATTGCGACAAGCATTCTTGAAAAACAGTTTTTGAATAAAGGTAAACAAAGTTTCACGCAAGCGATTTTTGAAGATAGCAACAAGAATCTTTGGATTGGAACTGACGAAGGGGTGATTCGATACAATAGAAATCAAAAGAAATTTATAAAATTTGATATTCCAAAAGTAAATGGATATGAACCAAAAGTAATGCGTTTTTTGGAAGACAAAAACCATACGATTTGGGTTGGAACGAATGCTTATTTACTGAAAATTGCTGAAAAAACGCTGAAAATTTATGATAAAACTCCCGATAATTTATGGTTATCGGTTATGGCTTTGGAAGAAGACGAAAAAGGCAATATTTGGCTCGGAACAGGTAATGGTTTAGTGAAATTCGACCCAAAAACGGAAGTTTTCAAAACTTATATAAATGATGCAAATAACCCAAAAAGCCTTATAAATAATATGGTTTTGTGCATTTTGAATGACAAAAACAATCAAATTTGGGTAGGAAGTTCAAAGGGTTTGAGCAAATTAGTTATCGAAAATGGCAAAGAAAGTTTCGTTCATTTTACCGAAAAAAATGGCTTACCAAATAGCTTTGTTTATGGTGCTTTGCCCGATTCCAAAGGTCGAATTTGGCTAAGTACAAATAATGGCATTTCGTGCTTTGACCCAAAACAAAAAACTTTCAAAAACTATTCATCTGATGATGGTTTGGCAAATCGAGAGTTCAATTCGGGGGCATATTTTAAGGCATCTGATGGCGAACTTTTCTTTGGTGGCTTATCGGTTTTGGCAAGTTTCAATCCTTTGAAAATGGTTGATAATCAGCACCTTCCAAAAACAATTGTGTCGAGTTTTAAGAAATTTGAGCAAGAACAAAACATAGATAGTTTATTAGAAAAAGAGGGGGAAATTAAGCTCAATTATGATGAAAACTTCTTTACTTTACAATTTGCTTCGCTTGATTTTACGAATCCAGAAAAGAATGAAATTGCATATAAATTAGAAAATTTTGATAAAAACTGGGTCAATTGTGGTACTCGAAACTACATTAATTTTACAAATTTGCCAGCAGGAGAATACGTATTAAAAGTTAAAAGTGCTAATAATCAAAGTCATTGGAATGATGCTAATATGCTATCAATTCCGATTTCAATAAAGCCTCCTTTTTGGCAAAAATGGTGGTTTTTTCTACTCTCAGCAATATTTTTGATATTTGTAACATCAATTCTTTATCGCTTAAAAGTAAATCGTGTGCTTGAAATCGAGCGAGTGAAATTAGAAGAAAACGAGCGTGTCAGGAAAATTGCAGCACAAGATATGCACGATGAGTTTGGGAATTCACTTACCCGAATTTCGCTTCTGACCGAACTCATAAAAAACAAACTCAAAAAAGCCGAAAACGATGAAGCACTTTTGCTCTTATCGAAAATCGGCGACAATGCCAATCGGCTTTATCAAGGCACAAAAGATTTTATATGGGCGATAAATCCTGAGCATGATAATTTATTTGAAATAGCCATTCGAATCAAAGATTTTTGCGACGAAACCCTCGATAAAACCAATATTCGCTTTGTTTGTGAAGGTATTTCTGATGATTTTCAAAATATAAAACTTCCGATGGGTGCAAGTCGGCATTTGGTGATGTTGTTTAAAGAAGCCATTATGAACACCCTTAAACACGCCCAAGCTACGCAAGTTCGGTTATGTTTTAAGGTAGAAAATCATCAAATTCAAGTAATTTGGCAAGATAACGGTGTTGGTTTTGTAAAAAAATCAGGTAACGGCAATGGTTTGGAAAATATTAGTAGCCGTGCCGAAAAAATTGGTGGAAAAGCTGAGATTTCATCAAATAACCTCGAAGGAACGATGGTGAAATTTATGATGAATTAGTTACTAAGCAGTTGGAAGGAAAAATCAATAAATTTGCCGAGTTTCATTCTTAATTCTTAATTCTACATTCTTAATTATTCAAGATGAGCTATCAAACAAACAATCAAATAAAAATATGTCTGGTGGAAGATGATAATATCATTCGAGAGGGATTTGTTTTGCTTTTGAACGAAAATGAAGGTTATAGAGTAGTAAATGCTTATAATAATTGTGAAGATTTCTTGAAAAACCTTCAAAACGATAAGCCAAATGTTGTTTTGATGGACATAGAATTGCCAGGAATGAACGGCATCGAAGGAATAGAACGTCTCAAAAAACTTTACCCACAAATACAAGTGATTGTAGTAACGGTTTATGAAAACGACGACTTGGTTTTCAAGGCTTTGTGTGCTGGTGCAGGTGGATATTTGACTAAAAATATGCCTCCAAGTCGCCTTATTAATGCTATTAGAGAAATTATGGGCGGTGGAGCACCGATGAGTACCAACATTGCTCGATTGGTGGTGGCTTCTTTTCAAAGAAATCATAATTCGCCACTTTCGGGGCGAGAAACGGAGGTTTTGGAGCTACTTTCAAAGGGAAAAAGCTATACCAATATTGCAGAAGATTTATTTATTGACAAGGAAACAGTACGCACGCACATCAAAAATATTTATTGGAAACTCGAAGTTCATTCAAAAGCTGATGCCATCGAAAAGGCAGTAAAGGAAAGGTTGATTTAGGCTAAAATCTACTTCCAACCACAACTTTTCCTTTGTATTCTTTCTTCTCTCCAGAAGGGTTAAACAACTCAACCAACATTATATAATAGCCTACTGGCACAACTTCAAGACCACTGTTTTTGCCGTCCCATTCTATGTTCCCATTGATGCTAAGTAACTGATTATTAGCCAATTGCCTAATAAATCGCCCGTTTACATCAAAGATTCTAATATTGGCAACAAAGCCATTTTGGTCGAGCTGAAACTTTAGATTTGTTACCTCATCTTGCCCATCTCCATCGGGCGTAAATACTTCAGGTTCGATTTTGAAAACGGTTTCTTGACTATCCAAAATTCCTTGAGAATTGGCATAACCGGGAGTTCCGTTGCCTTCGGATGTAGCGGCAGAATGCCAGTTTTTGAGGTCTGCCGAAGCCGTATTATAATTGATTTTTTCGAGGGAAACACCAGCCTTGTCATCAATCAATGGATGATGCAATTTTTCAGAATAATCAAATCTATCAAACACTTTTTTAGCATCATTTAATAAAACGACCGAACCTGCATCATCAGGAAATGATGGCAAAGAAGGCATTTCTAAAAAGTTGGTTTTTACTGACTTAAAATACTGACTTTGAACTATTTTTGCATTGCGAGTAAGCACCAAAAATTGCTTCGGCTGCAAGATAAAATCGGTCGAAATAATGGGTTTGATATTAGCGATTTTTCCTGTGCCATCAACATTTGCTAATGACCAATTTTTGAGCGAAATTATCTTTTCCGAACGGTTGAAAATCTCCACAAAATCTTCTCCGCCTGTGCGAGGATTAAACATAATTTCATTCAAAACTACATTGCCAGAATCGGCAGGTTTTACATTTCCGAGAGCGATTTTTGATTCTAACAAAATATTTCCTGAGCAATCAGCAATGTTTTTTATGGTCAAATTATAAATCGTGTTTTCTTGCAAAGCTGTATTTAAAGTCAAATCTACGTTTGCATTTTGCGGACTTTCTACACCTATTTGCTTGATTATCAATGATTTATCAAAAACATAAGCATTTACACTGACCGATGAAAGGCTATCTAATTTTTCTGAGAAAATCAATTTTATTACGGTCGAATTCGTAATTTCGTAACGAAACAAACTTGGTGGCGTAAGGTCAGGTTTATTTGCTTTTACCGAATTTTCTTTGGCTGGAGTTCCTTGCAAAACTGCAGAACTCGAAGTCCAATTGCCTTCTTCTACACATGGGAAATTGGTGTCAATCATTTCTAAAGAAAAACCTTGGTCTTTGTTTTTTTCGTACCATTTATCAGAAAATGTTACGGAGAAAATCGTCTTGTTTTGGGCATTTCTTAGGGTCAAAGTTGTACCAGTATTCAAGAGCGAAAAACTACTCAACCCAATGACATTTCCATAAGGCTGAAAATCTTTTTCGTTGGCTTTACTCGAAATAATTACATAGCTTTTGGCTTGCAACAAAAAACTTGGAAAAATAACTGTCGTAGTACCATAAATTAGTTTATATTTATTAAGTTCGATAGCCTTATCGCTGCGGTTGTAGAGTTCGATGTATTCTTTTTCAGGCAAACCCTTTGTAGGAGTCGGGTCAGCCATTATCTCACTGATAATCAGGTCATTAGCATTTTGAGAAAAGGCAATATTGGCAAAAAAAATGGTGCAAATCACTGCACCGAGTTTCTTAAAAAAGAAAAATTTACACCATTTTTTCATTATCTATGCTTTAGTTTCGGGGGCTACTTTGACAACTTTTTTGGGAGCAACTGGCGTAGGTTTTTTCGGAGCTGGGGCTGCTGTTTTAGCTGGTATTTTGCTAACTGGAGCGGGTGCTTGTTTAGGCATTGGAGCTAAAACAGGAACCTCAATTTTCATTTCTTTTTTCTTAGACTTTTTATCTCCTTTTTTTTCCAATTTCTTAGCAGCTTTTTTTGCTTCTTTTTTTACTTCCTTTTCAGCTTTTTTAGCTTCTTTTTCAGCTTTTTTGGCTGCTTTCTTTACTTTCTCTTCGGCTTTTTTTGCTGCTTTTTTTGCTTTTTTCTCAGCATCTTTCTTTAATTCCGCTACTTCTTTAGCTAATTTTTCGGCGGCTTTGTCAATCGCTTTTTTAATTTTTTTGTCAGTAGATTCGCCTCTAATTACTGCTGCCAAAACCGTTGCGATTTCGGACGATTTTTGTTTTATTTCGGATTTCATTTTTGTATAAAATTTAGTATTTCTCTTATGTTAAGAAATTGTTATGCAAATACACTAAACATTCAACAGAAAAGCAAAAAATTCGTGTTAAGTTTTTCAAAAGGTAGTGAAATGAGGGTTTTGAAGGTGTTTTTTAATCGTAAATTTCTTTTCTATCTCCAATATCAACCACATTTACGATGAGTTTTCCACCATCAATTGTATATAAAATTCGGTAATTTCCTGCACGAACTCGGTAGGTGCTGTCATAGCCTTTTAACTTTTTGATGCCACTTTGGTAGGGTTCAATTCCTAATGAATCTATGACTTTTGAAATGAGTTTAAAATCACGTTCTGAAATAGTATTCAAAAACTTTTTTGCTCTTGTTGAAAGTTCAATTTTATATTTCATTTCTTGAATTTATGTTTACTTTCAATTTCCCTTTTTACATCTTCCCATGCAAAGGTTTCATCGTTTTTGTGTGCTTCGTAGATAATCGTATCTATCAAATCTTCCACAAGTTCGCTTTTGGCATTTGCATTAATTATTATGCTTTTTAACTTGCCTTTTGGCGTATATTCGGTTTTGATTCCTGCTAATTTCATGTTATTGTTTTTAATATACAAAGTAAGGATTTTTGATTTGGATTAGCAAAAAAACATCTTTGCAAATTTATTTATTATTATAGCATAATTTTTCAAAAACAATCGCTATTTTTATAAAAAACACCAACCCAAAAACATGAATTTCATTACAGAAGACGTCATAAAACTACTTATTTCGGCAGGAACGGGGGCAATTATAGGTTTTGAGCGAGAATACCACAGCAAATCTGCGGGGCTTCGCACCATGATTTTGATAAGTTTGGGTTCGACACTTTTTACGATTATTTCGATGAAACTTGGCTCTGACCCTTCTCGAATTGCCGCAAATATTGTTACAGGAATTGGCTTTGTTGGTGGCGGAATTATCTTTCGAGATAACTCAAATGGGCGAATTACGGGCATCACTACGGCAGCGGCGGCATGGGTAACTGCTGCCCTCGGAATGTGCGTGGGCTTTGGCGGTGGACTTTATGAAACAGGTTTTGTGGCAATGATTTTGGTGGTTTTTGCACTATATTCGCTCGTGCCTGCGCAGAACATCATCAAACGTAAAAACACGATTCGCACTTATCGCATTGTTTGTAAATATAAAAACAAGTCTTTGAAGCAATTTGAAGAAAAATTTGAACAATTTGGCTTGGAAGCCGAGCGAGGAACGCAAAGTAAAACCAACCAGACGATTAGTGGCATTTGGATTGTAAAAGGTCCTGAAAAAAACCACGAAAAAGCCATCAAAAACTTGATGAACGATGAGGAGGTTTTGGAGTTTGATTTTTGAGTTAAAATAGCTTAAATTTCAAAATTCGTTTTCCAGAGAATTCATCTTTTTTATAAATAATTTATTTCGATTGTATAAATATTATTACATTTGCCGAATACAAATTTTCACATTAAATAGTACAAAAATGACAGCAGTACAAGCACAAGCCATACAAAAAAGTGTTCGATATATGAAGAATCTTAAAGGAGAAGAAACAGATATTATTTTTTCTTTGAACAATAAGCAGGTTCAAGTTTTTTTTGAGGATTTATTTGATACACTTGTGGCAATTGAAAGACAAGATGAAAAAAGCATACCTTTTGATGAATTCAAAAGACAATTTTATCAAAGAAAAGGCATTACGGCATGAAATACGAAATTGTAATAAAGCCGAGTGTGTTTAAGGATTTGGACAAGATCCAACCCGATATTGTAGAAAAGATATTCGAAAAAATTGAAACATTATCAGAAGAACCGAGGCAATTTGGCTAAAAAAAGCTCAAAAACCCCAAACAATTTAGTGCAAAGTACAAGTTTCTTTACCGAGTAAAGGTCGGTGATTATAGATGTATGCCATAGAAGATTTTATCATCACAATAACTGTCATTGGTATTGGGCATCGCAGAGAAATATATGAATGATTTTATTGCATTACTAACGCCTATTCGTAAATGCCGTTTTAAAAACGGCTGACTCACAGACTGATTTTAAAATCAGCCTAACTTGTAAGATTTCGCCTAACGGGGGAATTATATTGAAATATAATTACTGATATTTTCATCATCTATAAAAAAACTTGTAATATCTGAGTAATTTGGAATTTTTCCTATTATTGCAGTTCCATTAATAACATCTCTCCCCCCAATAAGTAATAATTCCATCATTTCTTGAGGCAAAATAAGCCTTCCATTAGCTCTTGCATATCCTTGTAATGAGACTACTAACCCAGCAATAATTGCAGTTGCCCCAGAAGTCGCACTAAAACTGTCAAATTTGCTGCCATGATCAATTATTGTTGTTAATATTTTATCCCCTTGAGCATATATAGGCACTCTGACTATACCTATATTTGTTCTATCAAATTTTTGAAACAAGTCATCATTTTTTTGCCCAGCACCAACAATAATCGCTCCAGACATCAAGTTTAAATAATCAGTTGCAAATTCAGCTTTTGTGCTATATATAGTTTCAACACCTGCTTCTGAAAGCATATTTGTATTACCTTTTTTTCTATATCTTTTCCAATAAGATGTATCATCACCACTACTTACTGCATTACTTAAAACAGTTGTTATATCATTTGATGTTATACTATCAAGGTCAATACCACCATCTCCGGCAGCTTCAATAACAATTATATTTAATTGATATGTTGCAAGTTGAATAAGTTGAAACATTGCTGGTAAAATCTCAATTGGATATGGCGATGGGTCGATTGGTACTTGAATAGGTAGCAAAACTACACTACCCTCTGGTGTTTCAGAATTGGAACTTCCAAAAATAGCTTTCAATAATGCACATTCTTCTTTCTTTTTAAATGATACTACATTATTCCTCTTTGAAGTAGAAATTACTGAAGAAAGATTAAAAAGGGCATTTGGAACTATCCCTTTGCACTTATCAACACTATTTGAATCATTATCACTATGCTTTGACTTTAAAACCCCTAAAACTTTTGTACCATGCCCAGTAGAATCATTGGTAACGAAATTAATACCATTGAGAGTCGTAGGATACAAAAGATTTGGTACTCTAACGTCTGTACCACTTCCCCAATCAAACTGTGAATGGCTTGTGTCCCAATATTCTTCAACATCTATTACTGTAATTCCCATACCGTTATTCCAGTCAGAACCAAAACCCATATCAGTTAAATAATCTTGATTTTCATTATTTGGAATGTTAGCAATATCAAAAGAGGCAGGTATTGGGTCATATCTTATATAGGCGAATTCAAGAAGGGGAGTATTAAGACATTCTTTATTAAATAAAGTTTCTTTTAAACTTTTTAAAAAAGTATCTGCATTTTCAGCACAACTACAATCAAATGTGAAGTAATTATAAAAATTTGTAAAGTATGGATATTTTATAAAGTTCCTCTGTCTTTTTATAGACCTATCTACGAAAATATTGAATACTTGAATATCAACATCGGAGAATAAATACTCCAACTTTATTGTTTTAATAATTTGGGTGAAAATATTTAATTGATTCCCTAACGCTTTAGCATTTATTCCATAAAAGTTTTTTTTTCTGTCAAAAGTGTTAATCTTTTTACCCGTTTTTTGCATAAATTTTCTTACCTCGCTTTGATATCCAACTGGTATATCAAGTGATTGAAAAAACGGAAAGTTATTATTAATAAGTAAATCATCTCGAAATTTGATTACAATTCTTGGATTCTCGCATTCAAATTTTGATTTATTTTCAGAAGAGTTTATATTTTTCATATACCGTAAAATAAAAAATGTTATAATATTTTACAATAAATTTATACATTCGTTTTTTATTTTCAAAATTTAAATCATAATATTATGAATGAATACGATGGCTCACCAATTCAAGAATTTGGACTATCTCGTTATAGTACTCAATCAGACATTACCGAAGCTGAATCTATGAAAACAAAGTTTCGAGAATCAGAATATGGTCAAGGAAATTTAAAACATGGAGCATTTTTAGGAGCTGATTTTATTAAAGATCTTTTTCTTGAATTATTAGAACCTGAAAGTAAAGCAGAAATTGAGCAATTGTTAACATGGAAACGCCCAAATGGAACAGCAAAAACTCGAATTAGATATAAATTTGATGGAATTAGGTTTTGTTTTGGGTTAGGAGCATTATTAGACCATGATGAAGACGGTGATAACGATAGAAGACGAAGTATGGAAATTATTGCTTCTCAGGTTTCTTTTGGTAGAGATGGAGCAGGTAATTTAATTATTATGGCAGATAACAGCTTAGTTAATGCCGCTGTCGGACAATATTACACATCCGTACCTCCCTTCGGTGCTGAACCACCTTCACTACCATGCCCACCAGTAAAATGTAATTAAAAATGAACCTAACTCAATTCATTTTTTTTGTATATTATTTTTTGGGATTAATCATATTAATTCCAATGGGTATTGCATTTTACAAAAGAAGATATTTATCACAACCCCTAAAAATGTTTTTTTGGGGGTTGTGTTTTTATTTTGTGCTATTTTGGGCAAGCGTAATCACTACATATTTGAGTATTCGCAATCGGTATATTACACATATCATAACAATTGTTGATTTAATTTTTATTGCATTGTGCTTTGGTTTTGCTATTCAAAATTTAGCAACAAGGCGTTTTATTTGGATTTTAAGTAGTTTTACAGTTTTATTTTTAATAGTTGATGCTATTTTTATTACCAAAGAAAACCTTAATTCTCTTCCTTCATTCATAAAAAGTATTGCAGAATGTATTATCATATTTGCCTATCTGAAAGAATTTGTAAGAAATCCTTATGCCCCTGATTTTTTTCAAAATCCTTTGGCTTGGATTGGTATTTCAAAACTTTTCATGGCAATGACAAGTATTTTTATTGAAGCCCTTCAAATTCAATTAGCAAAGAATTCAATTGATTTATTATTAAAATTGTATATTTTTAATTGTATAATAGCAATTATTTGTAATTTTATGTATGCTTATGGTTTTTTCCAAGTACGAAAACGAAATAGGCATACAAATTAAAATTTTCAAAAATTGTTCTATGCAAACTTCGAGAATTCTTCCTATACTATTCTTAATAAATTTTCATGTAATTGCACAAGTCAAAATAAATTCAGTTAAAATCTTATCTGATTCAACAGTTACTTCAATTTATAATCTAAAACAAGACCAAATTATTGAATTGGCATATAATCAGAATGTTATCCAAGTTCAATTTGAAGCTAACAAAACTACTTCAATTCCGAATTATGCCTATATATTGCAAAATGTTGATGTAGCAAATGGTAGTAAAAATTGGATAAATTGTGGCAATCAAAACTCAATAAATTTATCATATTTAGAAGGTGGTAATTATCGATTTTCAGTTAAGAATTTAAAAGAAAATAAATTACCAACAAGCATTTTTCTCAATGTCGAGCTACCCTTTTGGCGTAAATGGTGGTTTGTTCCTTCAATATTCATCTACATTATGTCTATGGTTGGAGTAGTAATGTATTTATTTACACTCTACCGCTTCCGCCAACAAACAAAACTCCAAAGAGTCCGCAATGACATTGCTTCCGATTTGCATGATGATGTGGGGGCTACGCTGAGTAGTATTAGTTTTTTTGGTGAAATGATGCGTTCCAAAGTACTTAAAAATGCACCGCCCGAAGAGGTTTTGCCGCTTTTGGAGAAGCTAATCAGCACTTCCAAAGAAACCATCGAAACGATGCGTGGCGTGGTCTGGACCATCAACCCCAACAACGATACTGCCACCGATTTTTTCCAAAAACTTAATTCCTTCGGCAAAGAAATGTTAGCCGCCAAAAACATCGAATTTAACTTCGAAGCAATAGGCTTCGAGAATGTAAAACTGCCCTTAGATATTCAAAGAAACCTATTCCTTTTCTACAAAGAAACCATCAACAACATAGCCAAACACTCAAAAGCAACATCAGTCGAAGTGAATATTGCCCCCCTCTCTTTTGGAGAGGGGTTGGGGCGGTCAGACGCTTCTGTGAGGTTCGACAGCACCGACAACGGCATCGGCTTCAACCCCACCGAACTCCACGAAGGTCATGGACTAAAAAGCCTAAGAAAACGTGCCGACGAATTACAAGGAAATTTAGAGATAATCTCCGCACAAGGGCAAGGAACAAAGATTATTTTGACTTTTCCACTAAATTAGTTTTAAAAATATTAGAATAAAACCTTATGAAAAACCTTTATATTCTCTTAATTCTCCTATTCTCCACCTCCATTTTTGCCCAAAAAATGTCAGTCGAAAACTTAAAAATTGCCATCGAAACAAAGCTACGCACCGTTGAAGGTGAATTTGCAGTTGCATTCAAAGATTTGCAAACTGGCAAAACTTTGTTTATTAACGAAAAAACAAATTTTCATGCAGCAAGTACCATGAAAACACCTGTGATGATTGAAGTTTTCAAGCAAGCAAAATCAGGAAAATTCAACCTTTCAGATTCGACTTTGGTAAAAAACGAGTTCAAAAGCATTGTTGATGGAAGTATTTATGGCATGGATATAGCCGATGATAGCAGCGATGGAATGTACAAAAAAATCGGTCAGAAAATGACCATTTATGACCTTACTTATCAAATGATAATTGTGAGTAGCAACCTTGCAACCAATATTTTGATTGACTTAGTTGATGCCAAAAACGCCAATGCCACCATGCGGAAATTGGGAGCAAAAGACATTCAGGTTTTGCGTGGCGTTGAAGACCAAAAAGCTTTCGACAAAGGCTTGAATAACTCGGTAACTGCCTTCGATTTGATGCTGATTTTTGAGAAAATCGCTAAAAACAAAGTAATCAACAAGCAATCTTGCGAGGCAATGCTTAAAATTTTATTCGACCAAAAATTCGATGAAATTATTCCTGCCAATTTGCCAAAAACTGTACGAGTTGCACACAAAACTGGCTCAATTACAGGCGTACAGCACGATTCTGGCATTGTTTTTCTGCCTGATGGCAGGAAATATGTGTTGGTCTTACTTTCTAAAAAACTCAAAAATGCCGATGCAGGAGTAAAAGTTCTTGCCGAAGTTTCAGAAATGATTTATGGGTTGTTTTGAGTCTGAATTTTGAGTAAATTCAACCATAAAATAATCCAGCCATGCTCATTACCCTAATATTCATAATCGGTTATCTCGCTATTGCTTTTGAGCATCAACTCAAAATCAATAAAACTGCCTCTGCCCTACTCGTTGGCACGATTTGCTGGACAGCCTATGTACTTGATAATCAGGAGTTTACGAAAATTCAAGAGCAACTTTCGCATCATCTTTCGGGCATTGCCGAAATTCTTTTTTTCCTTCTTGGGGCAATGACCATCGTTGAGTTGATCGATGCTCATCAAGGTTTTAAAATTATTACTGACCAAATTTCAAGTAAAAAAACTACTACTTTACTTTGGACAATTGGTTTAATCGCCTTTTTTCTTTCTGCCATTCTTGATAACCTCACAACTTCTATTGTAATGGTTTCGCTTTTACGAAAAATAATTTCTAATGCCAATCAAAGAAAGTTTTTCGCAGGAATTGTCATCATTGCTGCCAATTCAGGTGGTGCATGGTCGCCGATTGGGGATGTAACCACAACCATGCTTTGGATTGGCGGACAAATAAGTGCCGTTGGTATTATGAAACAATTATTCTTGCCAAGTTTTGTTTCGTTGGCAATTCCGTTGACTTATCTAAGTTTCAAGATGAAAGGACAAGTTATTGATAGTCAAGCTATTAACGAAGATAATTTTGCAGAAACAACTCCCAAAGAACGAAACATTATGTTTTTTGTAGGTCTTGGGACATTACTTTTTGTACCCATATTCAAGACGATTACGCACTTACCTCCATACATGGGTATGATGCTCGGTTTAGGAATTGTGTGGATAGTTGGAGAAATTCTGCATAGCGAAAAAGACGAAGAAGAACGCAAACCTCTCACAGCATCTTACGCCCTCAGTCGCATTGATACAAGTAGTATTTTGTTCTTTTTGGGTATTTTATTAGCCATTTCTTGCTTAGAGTCAACGAATTTACTACATGATTTAGCCGCAAGCATGAACAAAAACATTGGCAATCAAGATGTTATTGTGTTACTCATTGGTTTAGCTTCGGCAATTGTTGATAATGTGCCATTGGTAGCTGCCACAATGGGAATGTACGACCTAAGAGAATTTCCGATCGACCATAAAATCTGGGAGTTTTTAGCCTATTGTGCAGGCACTGGAGGCAGTATCTTGATTATCGGTTCGGCGGCAGGAGTTGCCGTAATGGGCATGGAAAAGATTGATTTTTTGTGGTATTTGAAACGAATTTCTCTTTTAGCACTTCTTGGGTATTTTGCTGGGGCGGCGGTATATTTGTTTGTTTAGGTGTTAGAATTAGGTTTTAGAAGAATTTGTAAAATCAAAGATATGGTAATTAAATAATTTAGTAGTTTTTAAAAAGCACTTCAACTAAAACCTAATGCCTACTTCCAAAAACCTAAACCCTAAAACCTACCTCCTAATGCCCAAAACAACCAATTGTCATAAAAATATTTGGAATATCGTTAAGGGTTTTTCACCTTTGCCACAGATTTTCAATCATTCACTTATTATTATTTATTAAACCGATGAAAAAAATTAGTTTTGTAGTAGCTGCCTTATTAGTAAGCACTTTATCTTTTGCTCAAACTGCCGAAGAAGTTGTAGCCAATTATGTAAAAGCAGTTGGTGGTACTGAAGCAATTGCCAAAATAAAAGATTTGTCAATGACACTTACTGGCGAAGCACAAGGGGCGACATTTGAAGTGCTTATTCAGAAAAAACCTTCAAATAAATTTCTTCAATCAGTCACTGTTGCAGGAATGGGTGAGGTTCAAAAGCAAGTTTGTGATGGCACGAAGGCACAAATTGGTGGAATGCAAGGCTCACAAGATATTACTGACCCTGCGAAAGTTAAGGTAATGGCAATGCAAGCATCCATTATTCCAGAAGCTGATTATGCTGTTTCAGGTGCAAAACTTACTTTGGTAGGAAAAGAAAAAGTAGGCGAAGTAGAAGCCTATAAACTTGATGTTTTGATAGGTGAAAACAAAATGACTGAGTATTATGACGTTGCAACGGGCTTGAAACTTCGTCAAATAATTACGGTTGATTCGCCTGCGGGTTCACAAACTGTAACGTCTGATTATTCTGATTATAAAGTTGTCAATGGCGTAAAAATGCCTTACAAATTAAATCAAGATTTAGGAATGATGCAATTGGCTCTGACTGTTTCAAAAATCGAAGCAAATACTAATTTGGCTGATGCTTTGTTTGAGATTAAGTAAACCTACCAACAGCCCCCAACCCGCAGAGGCAGACCGTCCTGATGGGGGCTTTAAAAAGAGGAATAGCTTATTATGGCTATTCCTCTTTTTGTATTTTTCGGTGTCGGGGCAAAAAAGATTCGAGTTTTCTCATCCTCAAATGGGTACAATGTTTCGTATAATTCTATATACAAACGACTCATTATCAGGCGTTTACGCCTCTCAAAAAGCCTTTGTTCGTTTAGATGAATTGAATTTAACGCTGAGCGATTATCGTGAAGATAGCGAAGTCAATCGTTTATGCAAAACATCGGGAGAATATTTAAAAGTAAGCAATGATTTATGGAAAATTTTGCAGGAATCTGTCAAAGCGGCTACGCTTTCAAAGGGATATTTTGATGTAACGATTGGACCACTGACGCAACTTTGGCGGCGAATGAAACGCCAAAAACAATTGCCAAGTCAGCAACAAATTGATGAGGCACGTGCAAAAGTTGGTATTGAAAACTTATTATTAAATGCTGATAATCAGTCAGTTATGTTAAAAAAACAAGGCATGAGGATTGATTTTGGAGGGATAGGAAAAGGTTTTGCAGAAGATGAAATGATGAAAATTTTACAGCAAAATGGCATAAAATCTGCCATGATTGAAGCTGGTGGAAATATTGTAGTTTCAGAACCGCCAGTCGATTCACCAAAAGGTTGGGAAATAATTATTAAAAAGAAAAAACACTTTCTGAAAAATTGTGGCATCTCAACTTCGGGAGATTTATATCAATTTGTGGAGATTGATGGCACAAAGTATTCGCACATTCTCGACCCAAAAACAGGCATCGGTTTCACCGAATCTCGTCAAATAAGTGTCATAACCAAAGATGGCACAAGTTCAGATTGGCTATCTACTGCACTTTATTTAATGCCGAAAAAGCTTGGGAGGACGCTTAGAAAAAATATGGGCGTCGAATTCTGAATTATTCTATCATTCACACATTCTATCATTCAGTCATTTCTTCAAAGAATAAGTCAATTTTGTAACATAAAACACTTCTCTGTTAGCAATATCATTGTTTTTTCTTATAGTTTGATAGCCATACGACAAAAAACTATGCCCATACCAAGCTGCCAAATTATTCCGTTCGGTATTTGTAATTTTCTCTGAATCAGTGCTGGCTTTCAAGTCAAAACCTTCCAAAATCTTAGCTTTTTCGCTGCATTTAATGACGACAGTTCTAATCAAACCCTCATCAGGATAAGCCAAAACTTGGTAATCACCTTGCTGAGTAATCTGAACTTTGGCATTCAATTCGCTACTTTCAAGTTCTTTTAGCGAAACACTATTGTCCCAAAGTATTTTTCCATTTTTGTCAAAGCCACAAACAATGGCGTGAGAATATCGAAAATTATTATAGACATCATTGCCAATTCGGTAGTTTCGCCATGTACTCCAGCCAGTAGTATTTGTGTTTGATTTGTATTCTGGATAAAATACTTCGGCAACCATTACCCAGCCTTCATTGGTCGGAATAATATCGTGCAGCAAAAGCCTAAATCGGAGTTTTACATCTTTTCCTTTTTGCTTTTTTTGGTCGATTTTCGATTTAATTTTCTCCTCTCTTTTTGGATTTAAAAAGCTAAAAAAGTTTTTTAAATCTGCAAAATTAATAAATTGAATTTCTGACTCTTCAGCCAAATTTTTCATGTAAAATCCAATAGAAAGTTGCGAACAACCTTCGGCATAATTGCCCATCAAAATCGAATTTTTGATGCCTGTTTGTTTGTTTAGTGTCAATATTTCTCCTGAAATTGGAGCCAGGTGCTTATCCCCCAAAGTCAAAGTATTTGTTGCTTTTCCTTCATAAGAATATGTTTTCAAAATATACTCACAATTTCGCTCATTTTTAAGCATTAAATATACACTTTCGTTATGCTCATCAACATCTAAGTCGCTGATTACTAAGTAGTTGTTGTGAATTTCTGGCAAAACTTTTGAGGTTTTGTCAAAAAAACTAAACATCACAACCATAGGCCTATCGTTGTATTTTCCACCAATAAAAGCCTTGCTTTCTAAGACGACAAAATGCTCAATTTCAATATTAGTCAATAGATTTCCTTCTACATAGGTCTTATCTCCAGTTTCAAAATCTATACGCAAAACACCAATATCAATTTTGTCATCTTTCTTAAACAATACATATAAATATCGCTCATTATGAAAGGTTTTCACGAGGTCGAAATCTTCGTCTGGCAGAAAAGTTGTTTGCCAAATTTGGGTAAGAGTGCTATCATATTTATGAAAATCAAGGACAAATTTTCTGTGAAAATCCTCTATTTTTGAATGTAATAATACAACACCCTTCTCTTTCAAAGGTATAAGCAAATGCTCTTCATCTCCGCTATTGCTTCGTTCAAATTCTAAGCGTTTCCCTTGTGCCAATTGGGCAGAAACGACCAGAGTTTTGAATAAAAAAAGAAAGATGAAAATATATTTATAGATGCTTTTCATAAATTTTAGTACGATGTGGTTATTTTCCTCGTAAGCCTAATTCTACGACCTCCAAGTTAGACATTTTTCCAATATCTAACGTAAATCTAAGCAAAGTTTTCATCTTGTGAAAGCCTTCTTTGCCTGCCGCACCCGGATTTAGATAAATTAAATTATTGTGCTTTGGGTCACGCATTGCTCGCAAGATATGCGAATGACCGCAAACAAAAATATCAGGAATTTTTGTCTTAAATTGTTTTTTTACCATAGGATTATAGTAAGGTGGATACCCACCAATGTGTGTCATCCAAACATCAAGTCCTTCAATAGTAAAGTACTGATTTTCAGGCACTTGCCACTCAATTTCTTTGGTATCAATGTTACCAAAAACAAATTTTGTTGGCTTGAACTTTTGTAATTTTTCAATAATCTCGACCGAACCGATATCACCAGCGTGCCAAAGTTCATCGCAGTCTTTGAAATGTTCAAAAACAGCTTCGTCTAAGAAACCGTGTGTGTCTGATATTAGTCCTATTTTTGTCATGGGGGGGGCAATGATAGAATGAGCGAATGATACAATGAATGAATAAAACGAAAAAAAATTATTTATTCTATCATTCACTCATTGTATCATTCAAAATTAATTCTTTTAGCTTCATGTACTTCAAAGTTGCATAAACTGCCTGTGAAAAAGCCCAAACGAAACCTCGGTATCCGTTCAAAAAGTTTAATCTTATGAGATATTCAGTAATAAAAGCAATGGGGAATTTGGTGATAATTTTAAGCAAAGAAGCCTTTTTCCCTTGCTTAAATAATTCACTTGCACCCCGTGAAGAATAATTATTTATTTTCTGGAAACATTCCGCCAAATCGGCATAGCTATAATGCAAAACATGGTTTTTGAGCGTCATTATTTTGCCATTTAATACAATGTCTTCATGTACTTCTCGGTCATTATAATTGCCGAATTTTCGGTCGAAAAGTCTTAAATGTGGCATTTTATATTCTCTACCAAATCTCATCATTCCATTCAAAAAAATCAAAGTATTTGGAATCATAAAACCTTGATAATCAGTATTTTGTAATATGAAATCAATTTCACTTTTTAACTCTTCTATTACCACTTCATCAGCATCAACAATAAAAATCCAGTCGTTTTTTGCTTGTTCTACGGCAAAGTGTTTTTGAGTACCAAAACCATCAAATTTTCGGTAAATTATCTTGCAAGAATATTCTTTTGCAATACTCAAAGTTTCGTCGGTACTTCCACTATCAACTACCACAATTTCGTCTGCCCAGCCAGCAACTGCCGCCAAAACTTGCCTTATTGTGCGAACATTATTAAGGGTAATTATTACTACGGAAATTTTTGTTTTTGACATTATTGTTTGAGCCGTGCGACAGTCGCCTCTGTGCCTATGTGTTTCTATTATTTTTTGGGCAATTTAGCTTTTTTTTTTCAAAGTCCCTCTTTTTGGGGAGGGATTTAGGACGGTTTGCCCCAGCGGTGGGGTTAAACAAACCCATAACAAATATCATATTTTTCCCTTATCTTTGAATTAAATTTAAAATTAAAAAATGGCAAACTGGGTAAAAGTTTTTGAAACAAAAAATGTTTTCAAAGCCGAATTATTAAAAAATGAACTACTTTCGCATGAAATAATGGCGGTTGTTGTGAACAAACAAGATAGTAATTACCTTATAGGCTATTACGAAATTCAAGTATCTGACCAACAAGAAGCCATCGCAAAAGTAGTAATCGACCTATTCAACCAAAATGACCTCGAAATTCAACCAACTGCCTAACCTTGCCCAACGTGCCATTGCTGCCATTATTGGTGTTGCCATTATTTTGTGTGGCATATTATATAACGAATGGACTTTCTGGATGTTATTTTTAGCAATAAGTGTGCTGACCCAAAGAGAATTTTATAAATTACTCAAACTCGACGAAAATCTTCCACTTGCTTATTATGGCACTTTTTGTGGCATAATGCTTAATAGTTTGACATTTTTCATCGAAAAAGAAATTTTATCTTTCAAATATTATTACGTCATTGTACCTTTACTGACAACAACTTTTTTTATAAAACTTTACCGTAAAAAAGATACAAAACCATTTGCAAACTTAGGTTATACTTTTCTTGGAATCATCTATGTTGCCGTTCCTTTTGCTCTTATCAACGAGATGGTTTTGACAGACACAGGTTACGCACCACAATTGATATTAGGCTGTTTGTTTATGTTGTGGGCAAATGACACAGGGGCATATTTTGCAGGAAGATTTCTTGGAAAAAGAAAACTTTTTGAGCGAGTTTCGCCTAAAAAAACATGGGAAGGCTTCTTTGGCGGGGCAATAAGCTCTTTAATAATAGCGTTTATATTAACAAAGTATTACGACAGTTTGTTAGGTTGGCAATGGTACGGTGTTGCTAATATTATTTTCGTAACTGGCACACTCGGCGATTTAGTCGAATCATTGTTCAAGCGGAGTATTGCTATCAAAGATTCGGGCAATACAATTCCCGGGCATGGTGGCTTTATGGATAGGTTCGATGGGCTGTTGCTTTCGATGCCTTTTATTGTTACTTTTCTTAAAATTTTCGGGTGAAAAACATACAATGAAACATACATTTACTTTATTATTTATACTTATTTCGTTGATAGTCAGCAACTTAGCTTTCGGTCAAGGTGAAATAAAGTATATTACCTTTTCGGGTTTGGTCATTGATGGTCAAAGTAAAGAACCACTGCCGGGGGCAGTTATCACGATTCCAAAAGCTGGTCGTGGAACGCTTTCAAATGGCAAAGGATACTTTGTTTTGGGAGTGTTTCCTGGAGATACCGTGATGTTTAGTTATTTGGGTTTCAAGAAACAATACCATATTATTCCGAAAAACACCGACATTGATTATTCGGTTTTTGTGGAGCTGCAAGTCGAGTCCAAAATGTTAAAAGAAGTTAAAGTTTACCCTTTTAGCACCGAAGAAGAATTTAAGCAAGCATTGGTAGATATGAAACTTCCCGACGATAGAGAAAGGAAGATTTTAGCCGAAAATTATAGTCCCGAAAACATTGCAAAAATGGCTGCCGTGCATGGCATGAGTGCCGATGCCAATTATCGCTACGCCAATAATCAATTTTTGAAACAAATTGAAAGTCGTGGGCAAGTAACAATGAACCCATTATTGAATCCTTTCGCTTGGGTAAATTTCGTAAAAGCAGTAAAAAGTGGTGCATGGAAAGACCAAGCATGGAAAGCTGGGGCAAATGTTGCTCCAGCGGATAATGTTACAAGAGATGCTTTTTTTAGAAATGCTGGGAAGAAAAACTAAAGAACATTTAGTTGATTTACCAATATTAGTAGTACCTTCTTTTGCAAAAAAACATACTTCGTTTTTCATATATCGTAATAAAATAGATGTCTGCACTGTCTTCTGTTTGATTGACTAAATAAGCCATCAAGCGAAACCTTCCAACATTATCTCTACTTTCGTTTGCCATTCAAATTTTGTGTAAACTTCCACCTAATTCTGTCTTGATTTTTGAATTTTATTTAATAATTCATGTTATGCCTATTTTAATAAGTTACATTTGAGCGAAAAGATTAACATTTTCGCTCAAATGCTGTTTTATAAAAAAGTCTTATAAATAATGATTGCAGAACTAAAAGGTGCGGGAAAGCAATACCAAACTGGAGACCAAACCATCGTGGCACTTCAGGCAACAACCTTAAAGCTCAACGAAGGCGAATTAATGCTTATCATTGGTCCATCGGGTTCGGGAAAAACCACCCTACTTTCTTTATTAGGCTGTGTTATTTATCCTTCTTTTGGAGATTTATGGGTGGACGGAAAACATATTAACGACCTCAAAACCAATGATTTAGCCAAACTTCGCCTCAATACAATCGGTTTTGTATTTCAAAGTTTCAACTTACTTGCACCGCTCAATGCCGAAGACAATGTGGGTTTACCACTTAAACTTCAAGGTGTTTCGAGTTCAGAAATAAAGAAAAGAGTACAAAAAGCTTTAGAAATTGTTGATATGACTGACCGACGAAAAAGTTTACCAAAAGAACTTTCGGGCGGACAGCAACAACGAATTGCCATTGCACGTGCTTTGGTATCGAATCCAAAATTGATTCTTTGCGACGAACCAACGGCTTCGCTTGACAAAGATTCTTTGGGCGTTGTGATGAACGAACTTCGCAACTTGGCAAGACAAGGAAAATCAGTAGCGGTCGTAACGCATGACCCACGTTTGCAAGAATACGCCGACCGAGTTGTAGAAGTAAAAAATGGTATTGCAACTGAGATTTTTAGCCCCAAAAACAATAAATAATACCGAAAAAAACTATCGTTTTCCATTGGTGGATAATTGAATTTAACATTATGAAAAAATACTTTTTATTCTTAATAACTATCACAATATTAGCTTCTTGCAATAAAAAAGAGAAAGAAGAGGCTGAAAAAACGAAGGCTGATTCGCTTGCAAAAGTACCAACAACCAATAATCAGATTTTGGGCGTTGCTCGCATCGAGCCTGAAGATGGCATCTTGAACCTGACCGCAGGTACAAATGGAAAAGTGTTGGCGGTTTTAATCAAAGAAAATCAAATTGTGGAGAAAGGTCAAAGTTTATTGACGATTGAAAATAACCTTGAAAATGCCCAATTGGCTCAGTCAGAAAGTAAAATTGGCACACAAAAAGCAGCAATTGCGGTGAGTCAAGCAAATTTGGAAGTTGCCAAAGTAAATCTTAAAAATGCTCGTGATAACTACGAGCGAAACCTACGTTTGTATGAAGGAAATGCCCAAACCAAACAAGCAGTTGACGATAGCAAAGCCACAGTGGATAAATTGATAAAAGATGTAGAAACTGCCGCCGCCAATATTGAGCAATCGAAAAGTCGAATCAACGAATTGCAAGCTGATATTAGTTATTTCCGCACTGTGGTTAATCAAAAAAAAGTGAATTCATTGGTTTCGGGAAAAGTGCTAAAAGTTTCTGTAAAAACGGGAGATTATGTCAATAATACAACTCAAATAGCCGAATTTGCTCCCAAAGGCTCACTTATTGCCAAAACTGAGATAGATGAATTGTACGCCGAGAAAATCCAACTCGGACAAAAAGCCTTCATTATTTCACAAACAACGGGCGATACGCTTGCCAATGGTTCGGTAAGTTACGCTGCCGATTATTTGAAACAAAAATCGCTTTTCAAAGACCAATCAACAGAGCAAGAAGACCGTCGTGTGCGTGATGTTTCGATAAGGTTAGAGTCAGGAAAAATGCCACTTATTGGGAGTAGAGTTGATTGTGTGATTTTGTTAAAGTGAGTGAGCGTTTAGCTATTAGCATTTAGCCGTTAGCTTTCAAAAACGGCATTTTTAAGGAATTTTGATTGTTTTAAATGCAATATTCAGCAAATTCAATAATTGAAAATAAACATTTCCAAAAAGCTAATAGCTAAATGCTAATAGCCAAAAACCAAATATGTTAAAAGAAGCATTCAAATTTATGTGGTACGACAAAGCCAAAATGTTTGGTATTTTGTTCGGCATCATTTTGTCCGTTTTTCTGATTGGACAGCAGCTCGGCATTTGTTTTTCGCTTTTGAATAGCACAATTTCTTTGGCAAAATTCAATCAAAACTATATTTGGGTTGTGAGCGATAAAAGCCAGCAAGTCAGCGATTTACCTTTGCTTGATATGCGTATTTATAGAGAATTGATGAGTATTACGGGCGTTAAAAAAGTTAATCAATTGATTGTTGGCGGAGGAAGTGCCAAGTTTAGCAATGGCACAAAAACCAATATCACGATGATAGGTACACAAGCCCCATCGTATGCAGGCGGCCCGTGGAATTTTGCCATCGGAAACCTGCAAGATTTGCTGCAAGAAGGGGCAGTAATCACAGATTCTTACGATGCCATTTTAAAGAAAAACATCAAAATGGGCGATCATTTTGAATATAACGGCAATCGAGTTGTGATGGTTGGACAAACCAAAGGGGCAAAAGGTTTGGGTGTTGCTTATGGATTTACGACCGTTGAAAGAGCAAGAAAACTCTGCAAAGTACCAACAACCAAAGCGTCCGCATTCTTGGTTGAATGGCAAGATGGAGCATCGGTCGAACAAGTGATTAATGCAATCAACAAAGAAATCCCAGGGGTGAAAGCCCGTGATGGCAAAACTTATACCGACGAAAGTCTCAAATATTTTGCTCTAAACAGCGGTATTGTGGCATCTTTTGGGCTTTTGGTGGTTTTTGCTATCATCACAGGTTTTGCGATTGTTGGACTTACGATGTTTTCGGCCGTTAATGACCGCATTAAAGATTATGGAACAATCAAAGCGATTGGTGGCACTAATGGCGTGATTAGAAAACTGATTCTTTGGCAAGCAACTATTTATTCTATTGTTGGATTTATCGTTGCGTATTTTTTGCTTTTTGGTTTCGTGCAAGCCACCAAAACGAGCTTAGATATTCAAGTTACTTTCGGTTTAGTTATTTTTCTGATTGGTGTAACCTTATTTATTGCCATTTTGGGCAGTCTTCTGGCCATGCGAAAAATCACAAAACTCGAACCAGCGGCTGTGTTTAGAACTTAAACTTCACAGTTTTATAACCTGTTTTTTCCGTTTTAGGCAAAAAAAGATAATTCATTCAAATAAGGTTTTTAGATTTGAGAAAATATAGAAAAATATGAAAAAAGTAATTTTTGGAGTTGTTATATATACTACTTTTTATCTGCAAGGATTTGCGGTTTTTGCACAAAAAATCACGCTCAACGAAGCCATTCAAAAAGGAATAGAAAATCGTATTGAGTTAAAAACACAAGCCTTGAATATTCAGATTGCCAATAGCGAAAATGATAAAATTAAGGCAAAATGGCTGCCGCAAGTGAGTGCCAGTGGCGATGTACGTTGGAATACCCAACTTCAAACTACGGTTTTACCTTTTGCATTGCCAGGCTCTACCGAGTCGCAAACGACTGTACAGTTGGGTCGTCCATTTAATAATACTTTTGCTTTACAAGCCGAGCAAAAAGTTTATGATGCCAATAAGAAAATTGACCGTGATGTAAATAATACACAAACAGAAGCACAGAAAAATATACTTGAACAACAAAAAATCAATCTAAAACTGACAATAACGGAAGCCTATTTTTCGGCGGTTTTCAACAAAGAAAAACTCAAACTTTCGGAAATCGCATTGCAGCGAGCCAATGCGTATTTGGACGCAGCACAAGTGAAATTTCAACAAGGAACAATTCTAAAAAATGACTTAGACAAATTGACACTTGACGTAAGCAATGCCAAATTGAACCAAATCAAAAGCATACAAGATTATGAACTGAGCTTGGTAACACTACAATATCAGCTAAATACAGGAGAAAAGTTAGAGCCGTCAGAAGATCTTAATTCTATCTTGAATTATTCTCAAATCGCGGAACGCCGCCCGATTGAGAACCAATTTAATACTGAAAAAAGAACAGAGGTAAAAGCGGAAGAACTCAACTTACGACTCAACGAACTGAGTCTTCAAAAACAAAAAAGCAGGAATTTGCCAACGGTTTCGGCTTATGGAAATTATTCGTTTTTTCAACTTTCCGAAACTTTCAACCCATTTGCCAAGGGAACTTGGTTTGCATCAAATTATTTAGGAATTCGTGCAAATATTCCAATTTTTGATGGTAAACAATCCAAACTTTCGATGCAAGATTTTTTGGTTCGTAAGCAAATCAATCAATTAAATATGGAGCGTTTGAAAAACGATTTCAACTACGAATCGAAAAGCACTTGGAATACTTTGCAGCAATCGAAACTCAATTTGGAAGAAGCCAAGAAAAATATCACGCTCGCTCAACAGATTTTAGAAACCGATAAATTCAGGTTTGAAAAAGAAGTAATCATCATTTCTGACTTAAAAAACTCAGAATATTCACTACAAAACGCTGAAAATCAATACCTTAGTAGTATTTACAATTTCTTGGTGGCGAGTGTGAGATATAAAAAAGCAAGTGGGAATTTGTAGAAGAAATTGAAGATAAAGTTAATTTTGTCTCCAATTTCCCTATCACTCAACAGATTTTTTTCTTGAAATAAAAAACAAAATTCCAGCCATCAGCACAAACAAAAATAATACAAACCCCAGCCCAACACGCAAGCCAAAAGCCTTGGCCAGATAGCCAATCGTTGGTGGACCAATAAAAAAGCCAGTATAACCAATAGAAGTTGCCATCGAAATCCCTGCCGATGGACTGATATTTTTGAGATTTCCTGCCGATGAAAACACAATCGGTACAATCGTAGAAAGCCCTAAGCCTACTAAGAAAAACCCTACAAACGTACTCCAAACCGATACAAAAATAAGGGTAATACCTAAACCAAAAATAGCCAAAAAGGCATCAATCAACATCAATTTTCGTTTGCCAAGTTTGAGGGTAAAGTAATCGCCAAATATTCGTCCAACTGTCATGGCAACGCCAAATGTGCCAAACGCCCAAGCACTTATCACTTCACTTTGCCCAACTACGGTATTCATGAAAATTGCCGACCAATCTACCATTGAGCCTTCGCCAGTCATGCAACAAAAAGCGATAAGTCCGAAAGGTAAAATTGCTTTTAAGGCTAAAAATTTGTCGGTTTCTCCTTCTGAAATAGCTTTTTCGGTAGCTATCGGAATATCTTTAATCAATTTTGGAGAAGCCCAAAGAATCGGCAAAACGCCCAAAATACCAATAATTATTAAATGCGTTTGTAGCGATACTTGAAAACTTGATAATATTCCACCCGCAGCAGCTCCCAACGCCATTCCAATACTAAAAATGGCATGAAACGATGAAAAAATGATTTTACCCCAAAGCCTTTCTACCAAAACCGCTTGACCGTTCATCGTAACATCCATCGAACCAGACGCTGCACCTAAGAAGAAAAAACAGAGTCGAATAGTCCATTCACTTTGTGAAATTGCTACCAATGGAATGGATATACAAAACAACAAAGCCACAATGCTCACAATTTTATCTGAACCAAACTTACTTCCAAGCCAACCTGCAAGTGGCATCGAAGCTATCGAGCCTAAAGCAATACAAAATAATAAAGCACCTAATTGACTATTATTCACGCCAAAAAATCGCTGTAATTCGGGCAAGCGAGAAGTCCAATTGGCATATAAAAAACCATTGATAAAAAAGAAAATCGAAACTGCTATTCGGTTGGTGAGTAAGGTTTTAGGCATATTATGGAATATTTCATGCAAAAATAGATTAATCATCCCCAATATAATTATCTGTTTTTAACCATTAACCCAAACCTTGCATTTTTCTTGAAATAATAGCTTTATCTCCCTCTGATTTAGCAAGTTTCATCGCAGTTTATAAATGATTTATGGCAATAGAAGTGTCAAAATCGGTGTACAATTCGGCCAAAAGTGAGTGATATAAATGATTATCTGAGAGATTTAGCTTCAAGGCTTCCTTGATTGCCTCTTGCTTTCCACTTGTTTTTGCAAGAGCATAAGTTCTATTCAAAGCTACGATTGGAGAATATTCTATTTGAAGTAATCCGTTGTAAAGTTGTAAAATATTTTCCCATTTATTTGGCGTTTCAATCTTGGTACAATGCCAATAAGCAATCGATGCCTCTAAATGATATTTTGAAATTTCTTGACCTTTGGCACTTTCTATCAAGCAATAGTTGCCTTTTGCTATCAAATCGTCATTCCATAAATCTCTGTTTTGATTTTCATACAAAATATGCTCTCCGCTTTCAGTGATTCTTGCCTCAAATCGTGAAGCATGAAAACACATCAAAGACAACAAAGCGTTCACACTCGGTTTATTAGTAGTAGCATTTTCGAGCAATAGATAATTGAGCCGCATGGCTTCGAGGCAAAGCTCTTTGCGAAGGTTTTGGTTTTGGGTAGACGAATAATAGCCTTCATTGAACAGCAAATAAATAGTGGTCAAAACAGCCTCTAATCGTGTGTCGATTTCAACTTCATCAGGAAGTTCAATTTTTATATTTTCTTCTCGAAGTTTTTCTTTGGCCCTAAATAAGCGTTTGTTGATGGTTTCTTTGTTATTTAAAAATGCCTCGGCAATTTCTTCGATGCCAAATCCACACAAAATACGTAAAACTAAACCTATTTGAGCCTCGACAGGAATAACAGGATTACAAATGGTAAACATCATTTGCAACTGACTATCAACATTGTTTTGGCGAGATAAATCAACAGCTATTTCTTCAAAATCATCTTGATTATACTTTATTTCTTGAATGATTTTTTCGGTAAAAACTTTATTTCTACGTAAATAATCTCTTGTTTTATTTTGGGCAACAGTATGCAGCCAAGCAATTGGATTATCAGGAATACCTTTTAAATTCCAAGTTTCGGTTGCGAGTAAAAAAGTATCATTGGTAATATCCTCGGCAATTTCGATATGAACTATCCCAAACAATTTACAGAGCACCGAAATGATTTTTCGATACTCTGTTTTGAATAAATATGGAATGAGTTCTTTTTCTTGCATTTACACGCCAAATTGAGTCAAATGATGGTTTAAATGCTTATAAAACATGTTATTCCATTCGTTTTTGTTCAAAACTCCAAACGAATGCGACTCTTTTCCATCAAAATACACTTCACCCAATTGCTGTGTTTTAGTGATATAATTTACCAAACGTTTCTTTTCGGCCTCAAAATCCTTGGCTTCATTGATAAGAAACTGCGGGGCGGTTTGATTATTTTTTTTGTAAGGTGCTTCATTCACTACCGTATTTTTAACAAGTATTTTTAAAATAAATTTCATAAAAGCATTCGGTTTAGGGTGAATGTTTTCATAAGTCATTTCGTAAGTTACATTGCAGTGTGCTAACATTTGGTCAACGCTCATTTTGCCCCAATTAGCTTGTGTAGTTGGCGTAAGATGATTGATTCGTTGAATAATTTCGTCTGAAACAGGTTTTGTAAAAATATTAGGTAGTGCCATATTTATTGTTTTTTGGTTGAAAATACTAAATTTTTATGATACTTCTTAGTTCTACATTTCCGCCCATTAGAAGAGCTGGGCAACCCTCAGCTAATTTTAGAGCTTCGTCCATCGAATTGGCCTTTACAATGATATTTCCTCCCACAATTTCTTTTATTTCGGCATAAGGACCATCAGTTATAACATTATTAGGTTTAAGAATTTTACTGTCAACTGAACTTAGGCGGTTTGTGCTTACAAATTTGCCTTGTGCAGCAATTCCTCCTATCCAATCTTGCCATTGTTTGATACTCGCTTGCATTTGTTCAAACGTTGGCTTAAACTCGGGAGTGTAAGGATTACGGAAAATCATCATGAATTCGTTCATTGCTTTAAGATTTAAATGGTTGTTAATAATTGTATTACAACCCTATGATGATTAACTTTTGGAAAATTGGACAAATTTGAAGTATTTTTTTTGAAAATAAAATTTCTGTGTATTTGTAACTAACAAAAAATTCGCATAAACAACTGAATATCAGTTATTTATGCGAATTTTATAATATTGTTAAATTTTTTATTCTCCCATCAATTCCTTCAAAATCTTCTGAGCTGCCACCGAAATAACAGTTCCCGGCCCAAAAATCCCTTTTACGCCAGCATCATATAAATATTTATAATCTTGGGCAGGAATTACACCGCCAGCAATCACCATAATGTCTTCTCGGCCCAATTTTTTTAATTCTTCAATCAACTGTGGCACGAGCGTTTTGTGTCCAGCCGCCAAGCTTGATGCACCTACAATATGCACATCGTTTTCGGTGGCTTGCCTTGCGGTTTCTTCTGGTGTTTGAAAAAGCGGACCAATATCCACATCAAAACCCAAATCGGCAAAGCTTGTGGCAATTACTTTTGCTCCACGGTCATGTCCATCTTGACCCATTTTGGCAACCATGATTCTTGGTCGGCGGCCTTCGATTTCGGCAAAATGATTTGCCATTTCTTTGGCAAGTTTAAAGTTTTCATCGTCCGAAACCTCCGCTTGATAAACTCCTGATATTGAGCGAATTACGGCTTTGTGTCGTCCTGCACTTTTTTCCATAGCATAAGATATTTCTCCAAGAGTGGCACGTTTTCGAGCGGCAGAAATTGCCAAACTTAATAAATTTTCTCCGCCATTTTTGCAAGTTTCTGTAATTAGAGTTAAGATTTCATTAATTTCTTTTGAATCTCTCTCAACTTTAATTTTATCTAATTTTTCAATTTGTTTTCGTCTAACTTCCTGATTATCAATATCTAATACATCAATGATAGTTTCTTCGTCCGTTCTAAATTTATTAACTCCAACAATTATATCTTTACCCGAATCAATCCTTGCTTGTTTTCTTGCCGCGGCTTCTTCGATTCGCATTTTTGGCAAACCAGTTTCAATTGCCTTCGTCATCCCACCCAAAACTTCCACTTCTTCAATCAAAGCCCATGCTTTTTCGACTAACTCTTTGGTCAAATATTCGACATAATATGAGCCTCCCCAAGGGTCAACTACTCGACAAATTTCGGTTTCGTGTTGCAAATATAATTGCGTATTTCGAGCAATTCTTGCCGAAAAATCTGTCGGTAAAGCCATTGCTTCGTCCAACGAATTTGTGTGAAGCGACTGTGTATGCCCTAAAACTGCGGACATGGCTTCGATGGTTGTTCGGGCAACATTATTAAATGGGTCTTGCTCGGTAAGCGACCAACCCGAAGTTTGGCAATGGGTTCGCAAAGCCAAAGATTTTTCGTTTTTTGGATTAAATTGCTTCACGATTTTTGCCCAGAGTAATCTTCCTGCACGCATTTTGGCAATTTCCATGAAATGATTCATGCCAATTCCCCAAAAGAAAGAAAGTCTTGGAGCAAATTCATCTATGTCCATTCCTGCCGCAATTCCTGTGCGAATATACTCCAAACCATCGGCCACCGTATAAGCCAATTCCAAATGTGCGGGAGCTCCAGCTTCGTGAATATGATAGCCAGAAATAGAAATTGAGTTAAATTTGGGCATATTTTTGGCGGTATATGCAAAAATATCCCCCACAATTCTCATCGAAAATTCGGGTGGATAAATGTAGGTATTCCGCACCATAAACTCCTTCAAAATATCATTTTGGATAGTTCCAGAGAGTTTTTCGGACGAAACGCCTTGCTCTTCGGCAGCCACAATATAGAAAGCTAAAATAGGCAAAACAGCACCATTCATAGTCATCGAAACAGACATTTCATCTAAGGGGATTTTGTCGAATAAAATCTTCATATCTTCGACAGTATCAATGGCAACACCTGCTTTTCCAACATCACCCGTTACTCTTGGGTGGTCGGAATCGTAGCCTCGATGTGTAGCCAAATCGAAGGCAACTGACAAACCTTTTTGTCCACCAGCCAAGTTTTTTCTATAAAAAGCGTTCGATTCTTCAGCGGTTGAAAAACCTGCATATTGCCTAATTGTCCACGGTTGCATCACGTACATCGTGCTATACGGACCTCTCAAAAATGGTGGAATTCCTGCCGAAAAATGCAAATGTTCAGCATCCTCAATATCATCAGCAGTAAATTGAGGCTTGATATTTATTCCTTCGGCAGTACGAAAATTCGAGATTCGAGACTGTACGCCGCCCGATTCGAGATTCGATTCTTGATTCAGAGATATTTTTGAAAAATCTGGTTTCATAATTTGCCGATGCTTGAAAATTGATTGCTCAATTTCACAAATTGAAAGTTGTAGTACAAACATACAAAACAAAAAAAAGTTTGCCACTATAAGCGACAAACTTTCCTGCTAAATTAAAGTAGATTTGTTTCAAAAATTTTCAGTTATACATCAAGGTTTTTGTCGGAATGGTTTTAGTATTCATCGAAATTACATTCATTTGTTTTGGTAAATCTTTCAATCCTGAAAGGCCACGTTCTTCCCACCCATCAAGCCAGTTGGTAATTGTCCCACGGCTTACTTCAAAAATATCTGATAAAATAGTTACATTATAGCCTTTACAGCTCAGTAAGATGGCTTTTGCTCGCTCACGCTCACGATAATTTCGACTTCGGCGAGAAATATCTCTCAAATATTCCTCTTGGTCTTGGGTTATTTTTCTTACGTAACGCATTTTTGACTGAGTTTAAAATTATACATTTTACTGTACATTTACCAAGACGTATTCTGGTTTGGCAAACGCTGTAAGTTTTATGAATTATTTTTTTATAGATACGCAATAATGCTAAGAAAGGTTGTAAATATATATTTAACTGACATTATTATTCTTAGAAAACCAATTCAATTTCACCTTTTATCATAGATTTCTTGGCAATTTCCTCTTATATCTGTTATTTTGCTCAAATATATTTTCAACAAAAAAATCGTGGCGACGAACCGCACTAAAACAATGAATCAATTAACCCCCTTTGCAAGATTCCTCATCATGCTTGCCATTCTTGGAGCAATCTTTTTTGGTGGAAAGTATATCCTCGAAAATACAGGTTTTGGCAAAAATTTAATGAATAAAAGTGCCGAACAAGCAAGTACCTCAACAGAAACCGACACAAAAGCCCCAGAAGAAGGTCCTGCAACAGAAAGTAGTGCGACAGCAACTGGTCCGAGTTCGTCAAGTAGTGCTTCATCTAATAGTTCATCTTCGAGCGAAAGTACGGCTGGCGGCTCTTCTTCCTTTAGTTATGTAGCACCTGAGCCTATTAATGGCAAACTAAAAGGTGTTGTGGAACTTGGGGCAAGTGGTTTCAATTCATTTATTGTCAGAATTGATAAAAGCAAAAACTGGAAACTCGAAAAAGCCGAATTTGGTAATAGTTTGGTAACTGAAAATATGGCAACTGATGATGATATTCGTGCAGGATTGAAACAATATATTGGTAAAATGCTTGATTTTGGAGTAAGTGGGCGTGAAATTCATTTTGTTGTAAGTTCAGGTGCTGCAAAAGCTGAGGTTACTCAAAAAATTGTTAAGAATTTGAAAGCCTTAAATTATTTTGTAAACTCTGTATCGCCCGAACAAGAAGGTGCATTAGCATTGAAATGTGTTTTGCCACAAGATTTTGAAGACGAAAGTTTTGTAGCAGATATTGGCTCAGGAAACACCAAAGTTTCATGGAAAAACGGAGGGGTTTCTGCTTTTGAAACTTATGGTGCAAAATATTTCCAAAACAATACTGACGATGGAAAAGTCTATGACGAAGTAAAAGCAAAATGTGCTGAGATTCCATCAATGAAGCGAAAAACTTGCTTTATAATAGGTGGAGTGCCTTTTTCGATGGCAAAACAAGTACGTGAAGGCAAAGAACGTTACACGATTTTGAAAGCCCCAAAGGCTTATAAATTAGACGATGCCAAAGGAAAAGCGGGCGTAAATATCTACAAAGCTATTGCCGATGCAACAGGCTGCCAGCAATTTGTTTTCGATTGGGATGCCAACTTTACTATTGGGTTTTTGTTGAATTTGCCTTAAAAAGGAGATTTTAGACAAGAGATTCGAGATTTGAGAATCTTGCAAAAAAGCCTTTCAGAATTTATATTTTGAAAGGCTTTTTTCCTTATTTCTCTTGCCAAATCATCGACACATTCTTTTGCTTCATCTTATTTTTTCACATTCAGCTAAAAAAAAACATTTATTGCAGTAAATTGCAGTAAAAATAAACCAATCTTTATTCGATTATGTCAAAGAAATTACTTTTGCTACTTGTTAGCACGCTTCTTTATTTGAATTTTATTCAAAAAGAAAACCCTAAAAACAATATTGCTCCCGACCCTAAAACGGAGAAAATTTATACCCAATATTGTGCGAGCTGTCATGGCGAAAAAGTGGAGGCTTTTGTAGATAGAAAGTGGAAACACGGCACATCGAAAGCTGAAATTGTGGCAAGTATCACCAATGGTTATGTAGATTTGGGAATGCCAACTTGGAAACCAATTATCGCAGCCAAAGACATTGATAAAATGGCAGATTTGATTGTTAAAAACATTGCAAATGTAGAGCAATACAAGGTTTCGAGCAAGCCAAGTTCTAATATTTTCAAGTCGGAAGGCATGACGGTTTCATTAGATACAATAGCCAAGGGTTTTGAAAGTCCGTGGGGATTTGCACAATTGCCAAATGGTCAGTTTTTGATAACCGACCGTGCAGGAGTTTTGTATATGGTTGATGAAAAACAAAACAAAACCATCATCAAAAATATTCCAAAAGTGGTAGCCGAAGGGCAAGGTGGTTTGTTGGATATTGAGCTTCATCCAAACTATGCAGCCAATGGCTGGGTGTATATTTCTTATTCAAAATTTAAGGAAGAAAATGGGGCAAAACTTGCCACAACTGCCATTGTGAGGGGAAAAATCGTTGAAAATGAGTTTACTGAAAGTCAAGAAATTTTCGAGGCGTTTCCTTATGCACGAACAAGACATCATTATGGTTCACGCATAGTTTTTGATAAAAATGGCTATTTGTTTTTCACAGTTGGCGAGCGTGGAATGGAGAAAGTTTTTCCGCAAAGCACTGAAAATGACAATGGAAAAGTTCACAGAATGAACGACGATGGCACGATTCCGAAAGACAATCCTTTTGTGAATGACCCAAAAAGTAGAGGAAGTATTTTTAGTTATGGACACCGAAATCCACAAGGTTTGACCCTCAATAAAGATACTGGCGAGATTTGGGAACACGAGCATGGTCCACGTGGTGGCGATGAGTTGAATATTCCGAAAAAAGGAGCAAATTTTGGTTGGCCCGTCATTTCGTATGGCATCAATTATGATGGAAAACCTATCACAAGTATTAGTAAACAAGATGGAATGGAGCAACCACAAACCTACTGGATTCCATCAATTGCACCTTCGGGATTGGCTTTTGTGAGTGGCGACAAATACCCAGCTTGGAAAGGAAATTTGATGGTTGGCTCGCTAAGATTCAATTATTTGAACCGTTGTATTGTAAAAAACAACAAGATTATCGGGCAAGAAAAACTCCTTTTGAATATCGGGCGTATGCGTAATGTTGAAATGGGGGCTGATGGTTATCTTTATGTAAGCATCGAAAACCCAGGAACTGTTTTTAGATTGAGACCAAATTGATGAAATTTGAGAGAAAAATTTATTTTCAAAATTAGCTAATAAATTTTTCTCTCAAAAACTTTTTAATATACATAATATTCAATGGTGTTTTAAACCATCTTTTCATTGTTTTAATATCTTGCATATTGGGCGTAACAACCAAAATTTGCTTATTTAAACTTCTGACAATATTTGGCAATTTAGATTCAAAATTCCCCCCACAGACTATCAAGATAGGCTTTTTCAAGCCTATGGCATAGCCAAGTTCAGCCCAAACTGACGAAAAACGAACCGCAGAAAGTTCTGAATCAAGCGAAGGAAATTCCATTTTTGGAATCACTAACACAAACAATTTACTTTCGGCAATTCCTTCCATCGCATCTTCATAATGAATGCCTCGCATCATTGTTTCGTATGTTTCATAATTATATTTTTCACAAGCAAAATAGTTTTTTGTAAAACCAAAACTTTCTTTTAAAATATCGATTGTACCATGACAGAATTTTTTGTTTTGGTTAAATTCTATATCGCTATCTGAAATATAAGCCATTGGAATTGAAATAAAAAAGTCGTGTTTATAGATACGAATATCTTTCGGAACATCTTTTTCCAAAAGCATTTCTATCTTTTTTTGAAGGCCGTCTAAGTTATAATCAGTGATACGTGGGAGCTTCAAATAATTTTGAGAACGGCGTTCAAAAAAATGACTAATCGTCTGATTATCAACTCTTTGATGTAAAATGCACTTACTATTTTCAATAAGTATTTTACTGGTTTCGGTTTCTTTTACCAACAAACCCGACCCGGAAAACAAGGCACCTTCACTGCGAATATTATAAAAAATTGACATCGCTAAATCTGCCATTTTTTCGCCAAACAAAAACATAATTCTTACTTTACGATCATCACTGAGAGGCATCAAATTGGTTTCAAAATAGGTTTGTCCGTGATAGTCAAAAGCATGAATTTCGCCTGAAAATTCCTCAATTATTTCAAATTTATTTGTGTAATGTAGCGTAATTTTATCCTCTTCAAACTTCACTAAAGATTGCAAAATTCGATATTTTTTGCCTCCTGTTGTTTCTTTTTGATTGTTTAATTCATTTTCTTCCCAAAAACTATATAATGACCACATTGCTTTAGTGGCTTCTTCGGGGAGCTTGGTGAAACTAAAATACTCGATAATTGACTTGCTTTCTACATTTTTTAGCTTAGATTTTTCAGTTGGGCGACCTCGCCTAATTTTGACTTTTTTAATAAAAAAACCGTATTCACCAAAAGCTATTTCGGTCTGATTTTCATTTGATTTTTGTGCCTTGTCTTTTGCTTCATGTAAGTTTTCTTTTTCATCTTTAAAAAAGTAGCCAATTATACCCACAAGTTCGTCAAATTCTACTTCTCCTGAATGTGTATTTTCATTTTCTTGGTAAAGATAAATCTCATTATAAAGTAGTTTTCTTACCGTTTTTATTTTTTTATCGTATAAAAACCCATCAATATATCCCCATTCTTTGGCTTCAGTAGATTCAACAAAATCTTCACCATTATCTTGATAAAATTGAGGAATTTTCACTCTGATTTTTTTTAAAAATTCCATAGCCCCACGTTGTGTGAAACTCACAAAAAGTTCGAGTTGTACTTCCATTTTTATTGGGTTTAAGTTCTGTTTTTATTGGTGTTATTAATTCAAGAATAAATCTGCAAATCAAGGAATATTCGAGAATATCCCCAATTATTCTTGCATTATTTTTTATATAAAATCCAGCATATTATGAATATTAAAGTACAAGGAAATCCCCTTTTTTTTTAGAAAAATTTACATCATCAAATTGATTTTCATGCCTGTGTTATCTCTGATTTTAAATAGAAGCTAAAATCGGAGAGTGCTTCTAAAATTGCTTAAAACCACCTCAAAATGTGGTACAGGATTGTTTTTGTTTATTTTTTCAAATGAAAATTATGAAAACTTTACAAGTAATTAAAGTCGAAACACCCGACCAAATCAAACAATATCAAAGCCTTTATGAGCGAGAAGCAAGGCTTCCGCTTGCGGCAGAATACATCGAAAAAGTCGATGCATTTCTCATTTTTAAAGCTGAAATATTGATTGCCGCTTATTGCTTAAATAATGGCGAAAAAGTGCCATTTCGCTATTTATCAATCTTCACCGACAAGGCAAAAGCAATGGTGCTCAGTTCGCCATATCCTATCGAAGAAGATAGTTTTATGGAAATTGCAGCCATCGTAATGACCGACGAAAGCTCTCGAAAAGACCATAATTTATGCTATGCCAAAATTGCAACTCACGCCAATAATTATGCTTTTAAACATAAAAAAACTCGCATTTTGGGCGGGTCAGTCATTCCGAAGATTCAACAAATGCAATTTGAACTTATGCCCCATTTGCTATACAAAGCATCAATTGATAGCTCTCTAAAAATTGTAAATAATGCGGACGGAATGGTGATGTTGTACTATGCCACTCGAAATGAATTTATGTTGAGAGCGATGTTTTTGCTTTGCAAAAAACAAATAAAAGCTGTCTTTTCATCTAAAAAACCTAAAACTAAAGAGCCGCTGCCAAGCAAAACTGCAGCCTAAACTTCGACTACGCTCAGTTAACATTGGGTGTCCGAGTGTAGTCGATTTTTGGTGTCCGAGCGTAGTCGAGGACACCAAAATTATTCTTTTAATAAACCATGTTTTTTCAAGTAAAAAGCCACATCACGAGCTGTACGAAAATCAGTATCAGTAAACATTTTTCGTGCTTTTTCGAGAATTTTTTTATTATAAAAATTCAAGGTCAAAACCTTTATATCTACCTCTGAGTCGGTGGCAATGGCATTCATTGGAGCATCAATATTTAGCTGACTGTATTTTGTCAAAATCAGCATTTCTTTAGGCGAAAATGGATTTTTGAAGTGGGGTTTATTGCTAAAAACCATCGCAATTTGCTTATTTAGCTCTACCAAAATTGATTCTTCTAATCCAATAAAACGAGGATTAAGCGTTTCACCATTATAGGTAAGATTAATGATTGTAAACTCCGAAATATAGGAAGTTGCTCGTCCATCAGAAGCAATTTGCCAAGGCGACATCACTCTTTTTACCAAAAAATTCCTACCACTTTGAGTTTTGATTGGCAACTGACATATATACTTTGGCGACATAAATTGCATTCCTGCTTTACCTGTAAGCCGAAACATCTCACGAGCCAAAAGTGTCATCGCTCGAATAACGCCGTCATTTTGCAACAAATTGAAATATTGTTTCATTTTAAAACTATCCGACCGAAAACCTATGGCTTCTATTCCTCCTGCATGCGTTATTTCAAAAGAAAGCATGTCAATAACGATGTAAAATTGCTCATCACGTAGTCCGATTTTGAGTTTTTCCAATTCGTCTTCTTGCTGCTTTGGCGAAACAATAAACTTTATTTCATGGGTGGCAGGAAACAATTCTTTTGAAAAATTCTTGGCTTTTTCATATTCATCAAGTTCTTGTTTTTTCATGGACGAGTTGTTTTTATGGTAAATACTATCTCTATAATAGGTATAAAATTAGGTGATAACAAAACTTTAATTTATACCTATTGTAGGTATAAAATTAAAAAAAACATTTCTCTTTTTTGTAATTCTATTCTATGCCAAAAACTCAAAACTATAAAGCCGATGCAAAACCCAATAACTATTGCTGAAATTTGCTTTCGCCATAAGGGCGAAAAAGTGATTATAGAAAGTTCTGAAATCGTCTTACTTTCTGCTGATATTAACTACACAACTTTTCACCTTAAAGATGGCAGAAAATATACTTCTGCCCAAACGATTTTGAAATATGATTCTTTTCTAAATCCACACAATTTTTTACGAATAAACAAAAATCAGATGATTAATTTGAGCGAAGTGAAAGAAATCTCTAAATCGGAGCGAGTTTGCACCATAGAATTACTAAACGGCATGAGTCTAAAAACTTCTCGCCGAAAACGAAAAGATTTTTTGAACGCTTTTGAAGCTTGATACTTTTTCCTAATAACCACAAAAAAAACCTCTGTCAGAATTATTCTGACGGAGGTTTTTGTTTGTTCCTAAACAACAGATAATCAAGTATTTACTATTTTTTCAAAGAAACAATCCATTTGGCGATTGTTAGAGCTTCGGCATCATCAATATTTGGCAATGCAGCCATCGGAATATAACCGGGCCAGTTGGCAGGCACTGGTTTTTTTATCAATGCTACAATTTGCTCAGCCTTATATTTTCTCTTTGCAACCTCTTTGTAGGCAGGTCCGATGAGCTTAGTATCTACTTTGTGGCAAGCCAAACAAGTGTTTTTTTGCAATAATTTTTCAATATTTGGTGGAATTTTTGTTTGTGCATTCGATGCAGACACAATACCCATCACAAACGCAAAGACTAAGAGTGTTTTTTTCATTTTACTATTCAATGTTTAAAAATACGTTATCGTAGAAGAAATATTCTGCTAAATTCGTAAAGAAAACGATAGAATGAAAATTTTCGTTGGTTTTTTGAACGAAAATTTTGTTAATGAAAAGTTAAGTTTGAAGTCTATGGTCAATAATTGATAGCTGATAGCTTATATATAACTGATAATCAGCACTTTACATGAAATTATTTATCTGGCGACGGTACACTTTTCAAAGGAGGTCGTCCTCCTTCTCTTGGCTGTGGCTGTACCATCGGAGGGCCGCCTCCTGGTCTCTCAATAGAGCGAATAACATCAATAATAATATCATCAAATCGTTCTTGTTGCTTTGGCGTACACATTTTGCGAACTTCTTGAAAATGCTTGAAAGTCAATATATCAGCTTCCACCATATTGGCTTCCATTGCCACTGCTTTCTCTTTTAATTCGGCATCTGTAATAGTAAAATCAGAAAGATTTGCATAGAAATCTTCTTTCAAATTTTTTACATTATCTTTCAAGACCTTCATTTTGTCGGAGTGTGCCTTTCTCAAATCTCGGTACGATTCTTCTTGTTTGGCAGTAAATTCCAGTTCTTTTTCTAAGAAAAGCCTTCGTGGAGGCATTTTTCCAAAGAAAGTAAACCAAGCCATCATGCCAATATTCATCAGTAAAAGCAGTCCGATGGATACCCAAAGCATTCGAAATTTATTATTTTCTTTCATGGGTTTATCTTTTAATTTAGTCCATATTCACTTGCAAAAGTGTTAATATTTTGCTCTTCCGCATTTTTTGATTTTTGAGAATAATTAATAATAACACTAACGTTTACTACAAAAATCAAAGCCAACGATGCCCAAATAAAGGCAGGTCGCATAGCAAATCGAGGTAAAGGAGCATATCTTTGTTGCATTTTAGCCTCCAAACGAGTATAAAAAAACGGTTGAGGCGTGGCGTGTTCAATGCCTTTCAAAGACTCTAAAGTTTTATCTATTTCTTGCTCAGTTTTGTCTAAATTTTTCATGTTTTTATAAATTTTAAGACATATATAAATCTTTCAATGTTTTTCTTAAATTAGTTTTAGCTCTAAATAATAATGATTCAACAGACGAAAGCGAAAGTTGCATCACCTCTGTAATTTCTTGATAACTTAAACCCTCAACATTGCACAAAGTAAACGCAACCTTCTGATTATCAGGCAGTTGTGCAATGTGCTTAAATAATTCGGTTGCTCGTTCTTTGTTTTCTAAAAGCACGCCAGGATGTTCAAAAGTTGCTGGATGATGCACAATTTCATCATCATCTCCCCACAAACTTGTCAAAAAAGCAAAGCGTTTGGAAGCTCTTTTCTTACGATATTCTTCTAATGCTTTGGTGGTGGCGATGCGATAAATCCAAGTGGAAAGTTTTGAATCCCCCCTAAATTTCCGTACAGATTCATATACTTCAATGAACACTTCTTGCGAAACATCTTCTGCTTCTTCCGCATTTTGAACAATAGATAGCACAGTATTGTACACCTTGTCTTGAAATAATTCAACAAGGCGACGAAAGGCATTTTCAGAGCCATTTTGTAAGTCTGCTATAAGCTGTTTTTCGTCCAAACGATGGTTTTTGGTTCTGGCTTGAGTAATTAGATGTTGAATATAGAAAAAACTTGCGGGAAGATGAATAATATTTTAAATTTAGCTATTTATTTGTAAAACAATTCTCCGAATTGCCCTATATGTAAAGCACAATTTGAAAAATTGTGGTACAAAATTTCTATGAAACTAAAACTATTGCTTTTATTTTCAATTGTTTTGAATTGTTTTTCTACAAAAACATATTCACAAAAGCTTGTTTTATTGACCCAAAAAGAGCGAAAAATTGATTTGTCAAAAGAAATGATTACTTTTTTTGAAGACTCATCTACAACACTTACTTTTGGTGAAATACAACAAAAAAAATTCAATATATGTACCCAAGAGAATATAAATACGGGCTACTCAAAACCAAAATTTTGGTACAAATTAAACGTCAAAAATGAATCAAATAAACGATGGACTTTGGGAATTGTTGGTACATTAATCGACGAAATTGAGTTATTTGAAGTAATAAAAGATAGTTTGATTAATAAAAGAATTTCGGGCGACCATCACCCACACAGTACACGTGAAATAGATTCTCCGATTTTTGCTTTTCATCTAAATATTCCTCAAAATCAAGCACAGACACTCTATTTGAGCATAAAAAGTGAAGACACTAAACAATTTACACTCCATATTTATGAAGAAGAACTCTTTAGTAATACCTTAAAAAGAGAAATGTTTAAGTGGTTTTTTTACTTCGGAATGTTGTTTATGATGTTCGCTTACAACCTCTTGCTTTACTTTTCGATTCGTGATATTGCCTACCTTTATTATGTTTTTTATATTGCCAGTTTTGGGCTTTTACAGTTTACAATTTATGGCTATGGTCCGCAGTTTTTATGGGGCGAAAATATCTGGTTTACCAACCGAGCTACTAACTTTTTTTCGGGCGGAACAACTATTTTTATCACCCTGTTTACATATAACTTTCTCAATATCAAGTTTTTTTATCCAAAACTCAAAATTGCTTTTACTTATTTAGTTGTAAATGGTGTTTTGATGTTGCTGACTATTTTTCTTAAACCCTCTTCTACCATAAATTACATCATCGCACTTGTGTCATTGTCTAATATATTATTCATGATTATTATAGGCATATTAATTTTTCTTAAAGGCTATCAACCCGCACGTTATTATATGTTTGCTTGGGGAATTTTGTTTTTATCTTTAGCACTTTTTATTTTAAATGTATCTAAAATTTTGCCTGATAATAGTATAAGCTACCTCATCTTACCTGCGGGTGGCATCATCGAAGTAACGATGCTGTCGTTTGGCTTAGGAAATCGAATAAATACGATTCAAAAAGAAAAAACAAATGCCCAAAAAGAAGTAGTGAAACAATTACAAAATAATGAAGAAGTGCGAAGTCGAATTGCAAGAGATTTGCACGATGATTTGGGTTCGACGCTGAGTAGTATTCGTATTTTGTCGGAATTTGCAGAAAATCAAACACAAACTGACCCCTCAAAAGTGCCAAACTTGCTGCACAGGATTACGAATAGCACACAAAAACTACAAGAAAATCTGCAAGATATTGTCTGGACAACCCAAACAAAAGATAATACAATCGAAGAATTATTCATCAGGATAAGGCAATTTGGTGGGGAAATTTTGGAAGCAAAAAACATCAATTATCATTTAAAAATAGATAATTCGCTCAATAAAATAGCGATTTCGCCTAATTTTCAATATGATATTTTTATGATATTCAAAGAATCAATTAATAATATTGTGAAATATGCCAATGCTGAAAATGTAGTAGTAAACTTTAATTTGAAAGATAATTTGATTGTTTTGAGTATCAAAGATGATGGCGTTGGTTTTGATACTGAACTTGAAAAAGAAGGCAATGGACTAAAGAATATGCCACGGCGTGCCGAAAATATTGATGGAAAAGTTGAAATATCCTCAAAAATTGGCTTAGGAACTACAATTATATTATCAATGCCTGTCCCCCAATGATGTGATTTGAGTTATTGAATTAAAGATTTACATTTACAGGAAATAACCATCAAACTATGTTGAACACCAAAATCGTCATCTACGAAGATAATTATGACCTTCGGGAAAGCCTTGCGGTTTTGCTGAAAGGCTCGAATGGCTTTGAGGTTTTGGGTGCATTTCCAAATTGCAAAGATGTTGAAAAACAAATTCGGGAGCTTCAACCCGACGTAGTTTTGATGGATATTGATATGCCTGTACGAAATGGCATTGAAGGTTTGAAGTTGATTCAACAACATTTTCCTGCAATAAATGTCATTATGCTGACTGTTTTTGATACAAATGACTATATTTTTGATGCGATTTGTGGTGGAGCTGTTGGCTATTTACTCAAGAAATCCTCTCCTGTCGAAATCCTCAAAGCCATTGAAGATGTCAAGAATGGAGGAACTTCTATGACTCCTTCTATTGCCAGAAAAGTATTGCAATTTTTTCCTCAAAATGCTTCAATTCAAGAAAAAAATGACACAGAAACTCTTTCTGAAAGAGAAATGGAAGTTTTGAAGCTCCTTACCAAAGGCTTTACTTATCGCATGGCGGCTTACGAAATCGGCATAAGTGTAGAAACTGTGCGAACTTATATCAAAAGAATCTATACAAAACTTCACGTACATTCCAATACCGAGGCGGTGGCGGTAGCTCTTCAAAAGAAACTTCTAACAAAATAGGAACAAAGTAACAAAGTAACATAGGCACTGAGGCACAAAAGCAATGAATTTTCTCTTTGTGCCTTTGCTTCTTGATACCTATGTACCTCTCCTATGTCCCCCAAACATGGGATTGATTTTTATTTCAAAAGATACTTGCTTTGTAAACCCAAAAAGCATTTACAAATCTTTTGCTATTGAACCTTTTTGCCCATGAAAACATTTAAAAATCTTCACCCAAATTCCAAGAAAAAAATTTCCTTGGAAGAAATCGTCCGCATCGAAGCCGATATAAATTATAGCCATTTGGTGCTAAATTCTGGCACTCGTATTATTCTTGCACGCACGCTCAAAGCTTATGAAAAAGACCTTTCGCTGCCTTTCGTAAGGGTCAATAAATCTTGCATGGTCAATGTTAATTATTTAGGCGAAAATCCGATTTCGGATTCAAAAATCTTGATGATAGATGGCGTAGAATTTCAAATTTCACGAAGACGTATTGATAGAGTATCTAAAGCAGTTTCAAATCTTAAATCATAAACTTTCCCATGAAAAAAACCAATATTTTACTCGTTTGCCTTGTTTTTAGTCTTTTTTTAGGCTGTTCAAAAAAAGAAGAAAGTATCAGTCCAAGCACTTTTTTTAAATGCAAAATTGATGGCAAAGTCTATTCAATTAGCGGACTTGGAGCGTATGCTGTTTTATTTAGCAATTCAAATAATAATACGATTTATGGAACAGAATCAGGCGATACAAAAATTACAAACCCTCGTACGATGTATGTGTCTATTCCGACTTCCATCGGTGTCGGCACTCATCCTATTACTTCCAAAATAGTTTGTCTTTTTGAAGATACCGATAAGACGACTTATAACTCAAATTTCAACAATACACTCCCCGAAAAAGGAACTCTTACGATTTCCGAAAAGACAGCTACTAACATGAAAGGCACATTTTCGTTTCAGGCATTTTCATTCACAAATCCAGTAAAGAAAATTGTCGTTACCGAAGGTGAATTTTCGGTTTTGTTTAGGTAAACAGCTCATTATTAATCTTTTATAAACAAATATTCCCATGAAAAATATTATTCTTTTCGCAATTATACAATTTTTCGGATTAGAAATTTGGGGTCAAAGCATTGTTTTATCGCCCAATAGTGTCGAAACCAAACACTCTACTTATGAGAGTATTCTTTTAAAAGCTACCGCCACCCCCAATATTGTTGGGTATAGGCATACAGGCACATTAAGTAATCCTGCTTCTACTGTTGATGGAAATATACTTTTAAGTGTCGAAGGACGAGGGTATGCAGGTGGAAGTTTCACGAGTTTTCAATCTGGCTTACGCTTTACAGCAACCCAAAACTGGAACGCTAACAATCGTGGCACAAGAGCCGAAATTTTTACGACCGAAAACAACAGCACTTTGGCATTTAGCAGGTTTTATATCAATCAGAACGGTAAAGTCGGTATAGGAAATTATCTTATTTCAAATCCAACGCATCAATTGGAAGTATTACAGCCTGATAATGATGATAAAGGTGTTGGGGTTTTTAGATATGGTGGAGATGCTCCTTCGGTTTTTGGAGTAGGTGCAAGAGGTTCGATTATTATCCCAACTGCCACACTTACAAATGATATATTAGGGCGTTTTGGTGCAAAAGGGCATGACGGAACCGACTACACGACTGCAAAAGCAAGAATTGATATGATAGCAAACGAAGATTGGTTAGCAGCCGAAACAGGGACAGATATAAAATTTTATACAACCCCTGTCAATACTTCAACTATCACTGAAAAAATGATAATCAAAGGCTCAGGAAATGTAGGCATTGGCACCTCAGACCCAAAGGCAACGATTGGTATAAATGGTGATGTAAGGTTATTTCCTCGCCATGTTACATCTTCTGGTAATGTCGGCACGCTCAATCGTGATGGAAAATCGGTCATTATTCTGGATTGTACAAATAATACAATCATTGGTGGTTTAAGCGGTGGCGAAGATGGAATGATTGTGCATTTAGTTTTTAAAGGTCCCTGTAATACTACAATCAAAAATTTAGATCAGAGTGTAATCTCTGAAAACAGAATCAGAACAAGTAATAATTTAGCTGGAAATTTTGATTTAGAAATCATTATTGAAGGTGGAGCTACACTTGTTTATGATGGAGTAGGTCAAGTATGGCATGTAATTTCAGCAATCTATTAAATAAAAAACATCATGAAAAAGTATTTATTAGTAACCCTATTATTTCTTTCTATCAAAACTTTCGCCCAGCCTGGTCCTGCTTCTATGCAGCCCTCAAATTTCATTAAAGATGCTACTGAACGTACCGTAACGATGAAAAACGGCGACATGAAAAATACGCCAGTTAATTCTCATTGGCAACTGCATGGAACTGGTTTTCAACCAATGATTAGCCTCGGTGCTGGTGGTTTTTATTTGGAAACATCGCCCGAGAATGCAGCATTTTCTTATGTAACTCAAAATGCTGGAAACATTCCCTCTGCAAGTATGATGGCACCAATTGATTTGCCACATAATGCTGATATTCAGTCATTTGAGGCTTGTTATCATGATAGAAGCGGATTGACCAATTTTCCAGATTGTAGTTTGAAATTCACTTTTTATCGTGTGCTTGATAATGGTTGTCCGCCTGAGGTTTTGGGTGCAATTGTTTCGCTCAATTCAGGTCAGTTAGCTGCTTGTCCGATTCGATGCACTGCTCTTACTCCTGCCACAAACCCCAATTTGACAGTAGATAACAAGGAATATTTTTATTATGTGATTGTTAGCAGTTTTGATGATGATGGCTCAAATGGCAATGCCAACTGCGGAAACTGGACGACTGCAAATCTTGGCGTAAGGGGAATTCAGATTGAGTATAAACAGAAGTAAAGAAAATAATAAACAGCATTTGTCAAGGAGAAAACAAGGTTTTTCTTCTTGATTTTTCATTTTTACAAACTTAACTATTTAAGAAAAACAAGCAATCTAACTATGAAAACCAAACTTTTTATCCTTCTTTTCGCTTTGATTTTGATTCAATCAAAAGCTCAGATTTTTACTAACCGGCCAACCGACAAAAGCATAACAATTACACCCAGAGGTTTGCAGAGTAAGTTTACCAATGTATTTGATTATACCAATACCGCTATTGGACACAGTGCTTTAAAAAGTTTAAATGCTGGTATTCAAGATAATTCTGCTTTTGGCTTAAACGTTTTGTCAGCTACAACAACTGGAATTAAAAATTCAGGATTTGGTGCAAATGCCTTGTTTGCTAATACAACAGGTTTCTTTAATTCGGCTTTTGGAGAAGGGGCATTAAGTAGTAATACAACAGGGCATACTAATACTGCTATTGGCAAGTCTTCTTTGGCAAATAATGTTGGTAATTATAGAAGCATTGCGATAGGGCATTATGCCATGTATCATGCAGATAATCGAATTATTGGGCAACCTACATATAATACCGCAGTAGGTACTTATGCCCTATATGGTAGCAATGTTCCAGCAAATAATACTGGGCAATACAATACTGCAATCGGTGATGTTTCGATGTACTTCAATACAAGCGGATACGAAAATACAGGGGTTGGTAGCTCAAGTTTGCGAAACAACTCCACAGGCTTTGAGAATACGGCTATCGGAACATATTCCTTAGAATATAATACAGTTGGAAGCAATAATATTGCAATCGGAACTGGAGCATTGTCCAAAAACGTAGCTAATAATAAGTCAACGGCAATAGGTTTTAATGCTATGGCTTATGCAGATGACCGCTCAGTAGGCAGAACAACCAATAATACAGCAGTTGGTTATAAATCTTTACATGGAAGTTTAATACAAGCTAATAATACTGGGTTATACAATACAGCTATTGGCAGCGAATCAATGGTTAATAATTCGACTGGGAGCAACAATACTTCTATCGGAGCAGCAAGTTTGACCAACAACTCTCTTGGGCAAAGAAATACGAGTCTCGGATATGTTACTATGTATACCAATACTACAGGAACTGAAAATGTAGCCGTTGGAAACTTAGCACTTTATTCAAACGTAGCCAATAACCGCTCTACGGCAATTGGGTATGGTGCTATATACACCACCGATAACCGAAGCATAAGCCGAGAAACATGTAATACAGCAGTTGGTTATATGGCTCTGAGAGGAAGCAGTACAACAGCCAATAACACAGGTCAGTATAATACAGTTGTTGGTGATTCTACAATGGCAGGCAATTCGAGTGGTGAGCAAAATACAGCAATCGGTGTGAAAGCATTATCTACCAATACAACAGGTTCGCAGAATACAATTTTGGGTTATCAAGCAGGTTTTTCTAATAATACAGGCAATAGAAATGTCCTTTTAGGCTATAAAGCTGGCTATAATCATGATGCCGATGATTTGCTTGTTATTGAAAATTCTGATGCCAATCGTGCTTTGATTAGAGGGAATTTTGCTAATGATAAAGTAGGAATAAATATTTTGAATTCAGACTTGAACTCGAATATAGCCACTTTTCAAGTGAACGGTACCGCAAGCAATACCGCTGGCGGAAATTGGTTGGTAAATTCAGATAGACGTTTGAAAAAGAATATTACGAGTTTGAATTCACAAGAAATACTTCAAAAAGTGCTGAGTTTGAGAGGCGTAAATTATGAATGGAATGATGGTGATGCAAGCAAAATTCGCCCAACTGGAATTCAGTTTGGTTTTATTGCCCAAGAGTTGCAAGAAGTATTTCCAAGTAAAGTAAAACCAGATGCAAACGGTTTATTATCAGTTACTTATGGAGATTTTGACCCAATGATTATTGAATCAATAAAAGCTTTGAACGAAAAAATTCAAACCTTAGAAAATGAAAATAAAGAGCTAAAAGCATTTATTAACAACGAAATAGCATCTTTGAAAAATTCTATTTCAGGAATTGTTTCAAAAAACGTAAAATCCTTATTATCAGATAAGTAAGGTAAATTATTCTTGATTCCAATCAGAGAATATTTATTTTTTTTCTATGATTTTATTTAAAACTCTAAACTTCATTTTTATTTTCAAAATTTAAACTTTTTAATCATGAAAAAAATTATTTATTCTCTCATTTTTATATTTAGTTCTTTGTACTCAAATGCCCAAATCTTTACCCAAAGAACTACTGACGAAAGCATAACCATTACACCCAGAGGTTTGCAGAGTAAATTCTCAAATACATTGAATACCACCAATACGGCGGTTGGTGATGATGCTTTAAAAAACACAACTTCTGGTACTCAAAATGTTGCATTTGGTTCAAAAGCATTATCATTTAATACTACTGGTGAAACTAATTCTGCATTTGGTGAACAAGCATTATATTTTAATACAACTGGTTTTTTAAATACGGCTTTGGGTAATGCAGCCTTATATAACAATGTAGCAAACATCAAAAGTACAGCAGTTGGTGCGTATGCAATGTTTAATGCCGATAATCGTATAGTGGGTAGAGATACTTATAACACTGCCGTAGGCTATTATGCACTCAAAGGTAGTAGTTCATCTGCTACTAATACAGGAATTAGCAATACTGCCATTGGATCTTATGTATTAAATAATAATACTTCAGGCGGAAATAATACAGGGGTAGGTGCAAATGCACTTTTTAGTAATACTACAGGTCAAACCAATGATGCTTTTGGTCAAAACGCCTTGTATGCTAATACTGATGGTGATTATAATTTATCAATGGGTAGCAATTCTCTTCGCTATAATACAATTGGAGGAAGTAATATAGCACTTGGTTCAACTGCATTGTATAATTCTATTGATGGAAATTATAATATAGGAATTGGAAATAATGCCCTGTTAAATAATAAAGGAAATAGTAGAAGTATAGCAATCGGTAATGCTGCACTTTCTTGGGCAGATGATAGAACTGTCGGAAGGGAAACATATAATATAGCTATTGGATACTATGCTTTGCATGGAAGTACGACTTCAGCCAATAACACTGGACAATATAACACAGCTATTGGAGATTTTACAATGAAAAATAACTCATCAGGTAGCAGCAATACTGCACTCGGTTCAAGTACATTACTTACAAATACGACTGGTTCTTTAAATATTGCAATTGGTTCAAATTCTTTATATACAAATTCGACTGGGGTTTCGAATACAGCGGTTGGGTATGGTTCGTTGAATTTGAATTCTACGGGTAATTTTAATACTGTAGTTGGAAATGATGCTGGATATTCTAACGTAGTAGGCTCAGGAAATGTATTTCTTGGATACCAAGCTGGCTACACTATGACAGCTGATAATCTGTTAGTTATCGAAAATTCAAGTGCAGTTCGTGCTTTGATTCGGGGAAATTTTGCTGATGATAAAGTTGGAATAAATATCATCAACAACGATTTGAATACAAATACTGCCAATTTTCAAGTAAATGGCACGGCAAGCAATACCGCTGGCGGAAACTGGTTGGTAAATTCTGATAGGCGTTTGAAAAAGAATATTTCGAGCTTAAATTCACAAGAAATGCTACAAAAAGTATTAAGTATGAGAGGTGTAAATTATGAATGGAATGATGGTGATGCAAGCAAAATTCGCCCAACAGGAATGCAATTTGGTTTTATTGCCCAAGAGTTGCAAGAAGTGTTTCCAAGTAAAGTAAAATCAGATACAAATGGTTTATTATCAGCTACTTACGGAGATTTCGACCCTATGATTATTGAATCAATAAAGGGATTAAAAGAACTAATTGACGAACAGAAAAGGCTGCTAAATTTCCAACAAAATGAAATCATTTCTTTGAAAAATAAAGTGAATTTATTGTCAGAAAATAAAACAAAAGAAACTCATACTCAAAAATAATTTAAATTTTAAAACCAATGAAAAAAACAATATTTTCTTTGATTTTGATGTTTTTTGCATCACAAATTTTCGCCCAAAGTACAACCTTAACTCCTGGCAAAGTAGATACTAAAAATGGTACTGACCATTTGACCTTGAAAGGAACTTCAACTCCTACATTGACGAGTATCCGACAAAGCGGTACATTATCAAGTCCTACCAACACTACGGTTGATGATTATTTATTGAGTATTGAAGCTGCTGGTTGGGTGAATGGAGCTGCAACAAATTTTCAAGGAGCTTTGCGTTTTATTACAACCCAAAACTGGACAAATGCTAATCGTGGTAACAAATTGGATATTTATACCACTGCCACTAATTCAAATACTGCTTATAGGCGATTTACAATAAACCATGATGGAAAAGTTGGCATAGGAAATTATATCATTACCGAGCCAGACCATCAATTGGAGGTACAGCAGCCTTCCGATAGTGATAGAGGAGTGGGAGTATATCGGTATGGAGGCGATGCTCCATCTATCTTTGGAATTGGGGCAAATGGCGTTACAGCGATTCCATTACCTACAATTTCAGGCAATATTTTAGCAAGATTTGGGGCAAAAGGGCATGATGGCACTGGTTATACAAATGCCAAGGCAAGAATTGATATGCTCGCTAATCAAAACTGGACGAGTACAATTACTGGTACAGATATGAGATTTTATACAACACTTGGCGGAACAAATTTAGCTACTGAAAAAATGGTGATTCAAGGCAATGGAAATGTAGGAATTGGAGTACCAGATCCTACTTCTACTTTGACTATTAGTGGTGATTTGGCAGTTGGTTCAAAAGTTGAAATTTTATCTGGAGTATCAACAGAAATATTAGAAAGAGACAATAAATCCATTATAATATTAGATGGTTCTTCATCTCGATTTTTTAAAGGAATTACAGGTGGTGTTGATGGCGTAATATTACACATCTATGTTCGGGAAAGTCTGACTTCAGTTGAAATTTATAATGAAGCAACCAATGTTCTTGCAAGAAATAGAATTCGTACTGGCGAACCAAATTTAGCTCCAAATCTCACAATCAATGGAGAAGGTGGATGTACTTTAATATATGATGGAGTATTTGAAAGATGGCGAATAATTGGTGTTCAAAAATAATTTAAACTTTAAAAATCATGAAAAAACTACTATTATTAAGCGTTTTTACAGTCATTTCTCAAATGCTTTTGGGACAGTCTTCGTCCATAAACCCAAACAATGCTACAGTTGTCAATGCCATTTCACAAAATGTTATAACACAATCGGTAGTAGTAACTATACTTTAAACAGGGTAAATATTAACATTTTTAAAAGTCTGAAATTTGAGATTCATTAGTGATTTTATTTCCTGTTTGTATTCTTTGTTGGCATCGTCCAAGCAAGTATGAATGGCACATTGGAATTTATCAAATTTAT
>JANNDY010000111.1:0-44266 GCA_031378345.1 Emticicia sp.
TAAAAAACAAGGACTAAATATTGAAGGTTCTCAAATCGAAAACGGAGAAGCTATTAAAAAACTTTGTGTCTATGCCTTGCCTACTGCCTTAAAAATCATGCAGTTGGCTTATGCAAAAAATGACAATGAAGTATCTATCAAAACTTGTTTTAATCAAGAAGAACAAGCCTGTTTAAAGGCAATTCTTCCAAAAATTGATGGTAAAACACTTAAACAACAAAATCCGTTTGATCCCTCCAAACTTGCTTGGGCTACGTGGATAATTGCCAGATTAGGTGGCTGGGGTGGTATTCCCTCCCAAAGACCCGCTGGAGTTATCACTCTTTTCAAAGGACTTGACCGTTTCAACAATATGTTTGAGGGTTGGTCAATCCTTTACAAAGATGTGGGTACACCGTAGCTTGAAAAAGGAGGGGAAAATAACAGCCTTGCGTAATTTAAATTTATTGCCAAAAGCAAAAAAACACATAAATATCTTTGCAAATTTGGTTTAGGCAATGTACTTTTAAGAAACCAAATCATTCGAGAAATGATACTGGAATACCAACCTACCCACCAATCAAATATTGATTTGCGGGAACTAAAAGAACTTGTTAGGCACGGCGAAAACAAGTACGTAGAATTTAAACTAAAAACCACCCATCCCGAAAAAATAGTCCGTGAGATGGTGGCTTTCGCCAATACTGATGGCGGAAAACTTATTGTGGGCGTTGCCGACGACAAAAGTCTCAAAGGACTCAAATTCCCTGACGAAGATGAGTTTATTCTTCAACGTGCCATCGAAAAATACATTTATCCTGCCATTGATTATCGCCTTGAAAGCTTGAGCGTTGAAGGTGAACGAGAAATTTTAATCTATAATATTCTGAAAAGTCCATTCAAACCTCATTATGTAGATTTAGATGGAATTGCCGAAAACCGCCGTGCTTATGTGCGAGTTGCCGACCGCTCGGTTCAGGCAAGCCGTGAGATGCGAGAGATTTTGAAAGGCGAAAGAAAAGGCTTAAATATTCGGTTTCAATATGGTGAAAAAGAAAAAGTTTTGATGAAGTATTTGGCTGATAATCAACAGATTACGGTTGAAACTTATGCTACAATTGCCAATATTTCTCGAAAAATTGCCTCTCGAACTTTAGTGGTTTTGGTACTTGCCAATGTACTGAAAGTGCAACCCCATGAGGTACAAGATTTTTTTGTAGCTGCGTAGATTATTCATAAAAGAGCCATCTTGAGTAATTTCAAGATGGCTCTTTTTAGACTTTTTCAATCAAAAATTTAACGGTTAGTATATGAACTTAAAGCTTCCGTTCGGAAACCTTTTCTCCCTTGAGCATAAAATGTGTATATTCTCTTACTTACAGGCAAAAAAATGGCACCATATAGGGGCTTTGTAGGGCTCGTAGCATCAAAAACATCAAGTGTATCACTAATTAATGGTATTGATAATTCTACAAAAGCACCTACTTTTTTATAATCAAGACCTGTTACGATTTTTCTTTTCTCTCTTCGAGAATAAACATCTATCGGGCGAGCAGGGTCAGGAACAAGATTTGCTATACGTAATCGGTATTTACCTAACGCTGGCTCTATTAACTCATCTTCAACATGAATTACTTCCTGAGTTGGTGAAGCCCCAATCAAAAATGCAGTATAGAACTTTCCTGGCTGTAAGTCAAGATTTGCTTTGAAGGCTGTGTCTCCTTTTGCATAAACTCCATAATCATTTCCTACTCGGCGGTCAAGTAATAAGAAATAGTTAGCTTTCCCTGCTTTTACGGCAGCATAAGTAGCCGTACTTGGCCAAGAACCAGGAGCGGTAAGAGCATTGCCATTGAGTTTGGTTTTTTCTTGATAAACATAAAACCTTGTTACTCCGACACCAGGGGCTCCCGCAGGTACATTAGAGGTATAAGCATTGATAACTTTCAAGCTGGCATCGGTTGAAGAATTAACGTATTGCCACTGGATATTATCATCTAATCGTGTTTTCTCGCAAGCTATCAGTGCCGTAAAAATACAGGCAAGCGATATATATTTAGTTATTTTATTCATAACTTATCATTGTCTTTTTAGTTAATTAATTGATTTTCAGCGAGTTATGATTAATTTATGGCTTTGAAAACCATGAATCAATCGTGTGGTAATCGGTATTAGTACCACCAATTCTTCGGAGTTCTTCAACATTCCATAGATATTCAGAATTATATCTCGGACGCACACGCTGTACTAACTTTCCAAGGTTATCTGGATATATTGCAGTTGGGAGTTCGTAAGTTTTATAAATTTCAGGACTGTATTTATAGCGTCTTAAATCAACCCATGTTTCTTCAAATCCATAGCCCCAAAGAGCCACAAATTTCTGAATCATTATATCGCTTAATGTTAGATTGGCTGCTGTTTTGGGGCTGATAGCTGTGATATAATCATCTGCCTGCTTATCAGTAAAAGCTACATATCCAGTATAATACTTTTTATACATTTCAAAACAACCTTTTATCCCTTTCTGGTATGCAGCCAGAGCTGTTGCTTTATCTCCTTTTATGAAGGCAGCCTCAGCCTTTATAAATTGTAATTCCGAATAAGTCATCGCAGGTGAGGGTGCTGTGTTTTTGAAGAAACTTCGAGCATCTGTATCAACACCACCAGCAGGAGCAACAGTTGAGAAAGTACCAAAAAAACTATAAGTTTTTCGGTTAGCAGGAAGGGTTGTAGCTTCTCCTGCATTCATTCTGATTCCTCTAAAAACTCCATCTGTTGATGGTCGAAACAAAAAATCTATGCGTGGGTCTTTGAGACCTGTATAAACCGACCCATCCAAATATCTAATGATGAAATCAGTCTGGCGATATGCTCCCATATTATTTCTTCGTGGACCGAAAAAATTCGCATCATCTGCAGCAGCGGGACCGTTATTAAATTTTATCATTGCGTCATCATCTGTCGAACTTAAAGAAGCATCAACGGCTTTTATAACATCATCTGGTTTATACGTACTTTTCAAAGAATATCGATGCAATAATTTTGCCTTTACTCCACTCACAAACTTCTTCCATTTGTCAATATTTCCTGCATAAATGAATGCATCTGCTGTGCGAAAATCGCTTGAAATTTCTTTTTTTGAAGCTTTATCTAAATAAATATTGGCAGAGTCGCAGAGCATTGCTACGTGCTTATATACATCTTCTTGGCCATCAAATTTGAATGTTAATTGATCAGTATTGAATGCCTCTTTCAAGATTACATCACTATGATAATCAGTTAGTAGTAACCAACTCCAAGCCATGATGGCGTGTCCTGTACCGATATATTCATCTTTACCTTCGGCACGGGCATCTTTCATCATATTAATTACATTATGACCTAAGTTCCAGTAATGAGTACGCCATTTTTCTCCGCCATTATCTGAGTTTGGGTCATACCCCATACGATCCCAAGAGCCACCGCCCGTGGTTAATGTCCAATAATTTACATATCGGCCAAGCATGCGAGAATCAAACTGAACACCACGAGCCATATTGGCTTGAATAGAAGGCAAAACCTCAGAAGGTTTTACAACTGTCGGAGCATTGGGATTACGAAAGGCTTCATCAATGTAATCATCGCAAGAGATTAGCCCCAATCCTAAACCTATAATTAAAAATATTTTTTTCATGTTTTTCTTAATAAATAAACGAATTAGTTTTTGATATTTCGATAATTAATTCTGGTTATTTTGCTTTAAAATCTGCTCTTAGACCGAAATTAATACCTCTTGGAGTTGATGGAGAAAAATAATCAACACCAAAAGAACCAACACCTGCCGTTGCGGCACTATTACCATTTACAGAAGGGTCAGCCCCTGAATAATTGGTAAGTATGAATAAATCTGTTCCCGAAACAAAAAAGCTTAGTCCAGAAATATATTTCATATTTTTAAGCATTTTTGGTGTAAAACGATAATTTAGGCGAGCCTCACGCAGACGTACCCAATTAATATCACGCTCAACAAAATTTGATGCGTACATACGTCCGTCTTGGTAATAATTACTAAAATAGGGTGTAATCTGAATCGTATTTGGAGTTGGGTTCGGCGTTTCTTCCAAACCATCTCTCAATACACCGGGTAAAATGATTGGTTTTTCACGGTCGAGTGTGCGAGTGCTGTATCCTCGAAGTGTCATCCAATATTCTGTTCCATTCATAATGTCGCCACCTTTCCTTAGGTCTAATGAAAATGAAAATGAAACATTTTTGTAAGTAAAATTATTGATTATACCACCCGTTATATCGGGGTTACGCTCAGCAATCTTTACATAATTTGGATTTACTAAAGGATTACCTGTTCCAGGGTCAATTAATATTTGTCCTTTAGAGTTTCTAAAATAATCCTGACCTGTCAATGAGGTTGTTGTACTGCCCGGTACTAAACCATTACGGAAAGCATCAAGCCAAGTATCAGAATTGTAATATTCAGGGATATTTGATGGCAGATTAAGTACTTTATTTCGAGTTCCCGCCATATTTACAGTAATATCCCATTTGAAATTCTTATTTTTTATTGGCTGCCCAGTAACTATCAATTCCATACCTTTATTACGAGTATCGGCAACATTGAGTGTCGAAAGAATAAACCCAGAACCATAACTCAAACGAACACCTCTTACAATTTGTCCGATATTGAGTGTATTATAATAAGTATAATCAAAGGTCAATCTTTTTCCGAAGAAATTCAATTCTGTTCCAACTTCAAAAGTGCGTTGTCTTTCAGGTTTAATAAATGGATTATTATTTGTGAAGCCATACCCATAGCCTAATCCACTCGTAAGCTGCCTTGCATAAACCGACTGCGAACCATAAGGTGAGATATCCTTAGCTGTTTCGGCTACTGAGCCACGTAATTTACCATAACTAAACACTTTTGAGTTTTTGGCGATTAATTCATTAAAATTGAAAGCTAAACTTGCCGAAGGGTAAAAAAACGAGCGAGATTCTTTGGGCAAAGTAGAGGTTTGGTCATTTCTACCAGTTATTGTAAGCACCAAAATATCATCATAGTTAACAGTATATTCTCCAAAAATACCTTGGGCTCTTCTTCTTACGAGGGTATCACGTCCGAGTGTTCGGCTATTGAGAATAGTTGCGGGGTCAACCGTTGAAAAATCATTTACGTAGTCTTCGCCAACTTTGGTGAGTTTTTGTCCTCTTTGAGAAAATATATCACGGCGATATTCATCAATAGAAGTACCAATTCTCAACGTATTGCTTAGTTTTCCAACATTTTTTTCGGCAGTAGCAATCATTACACCGTTATACCCCTTATATTTTTCGGTGTAGTTTTCAACCATTCCACCAACAGTATAATAATCGTTGGATAAAGGGTGGAAAAAAATATTGCCTTTAGTTTGATAAGAGTCCAATCCTCCTCTGGCTGTAATAGTCAGCCAAGAAAGTGGGCGATAAGAAGCCGATAGATTATAGACATAACGATTAGTTTTATCTGAACTCTGATTTTTATTTACAGTCCAAAATGGATTATCCGCTTCGGCAAAATTAGCATCATCAAAGAATCTTCGACGAGAACCATCATCTTTCAAGTAAAGTGATGCATCATTTGAGATTGGCCAAGAATACAATGCCTGCAAAAACCCACCAGCACCACGTAGTGCTTTTTGATTTTCGCTGTGTGTATATGCCAAACTTAGGTTTGCATCAAAATTCTTTTTTAGAGAACTATAAGACATAGTGCCGCGAGCATTGTAGCGGTCAAGCCCTGTGTTTGGAATTGTACCATTCTGATTTGTTGAGCCAAGCGACAAACGATAAAGAAGGCGATTTTTGCCTCCATCAAGTGTCAGATTGTGTTTTTGAACAAAAGCATCATCAAAGAAATTATTAATATTATTATAAATCTTTGTTGTATCGGCTAATTTGGGGCCGTGAGCATTTCGTGTTCGTTGAGTTCCATCTCCCAATACACCTAATCCATATGTAGTTTGTACTTCGGGATAGAGATACATATGATCAATTCTGAAGCTATTATCATAACTCATTTTTAGTTTTCCTGCTATGCCCTTTTTAGTAGTAATAACAATTGCACCACTACCTGCATCAATGCCATATAGAGAAGTTGCCTCTGGACCCTTTAATACCGTAATGCTCGCAATATCATTAGGATTAATATCAGCCGCACGATTGGTAAAATCATTACCACGATTAGAGCCTTGAACCGTCAAGTTGTTTTGGTCGAAAGTAGAATTGCTAATCGGTAAACCATCAACAACAATAAGCGGTGAATTATTTCCACTTAATGAATTAAAGCCACGTAATACAATCTGCGAAGATGCCCCCGGAGCTCCACTTGTAGTGTTGATAGTTGCACCTGCTACTCGACTTTGAAGAGCAGTTAAGAAATTTTCTCGTTGCGTTTCTGCAATTTCATCACCATTTACTTGCTGAGTGGCATAACCCAAAGTCTTTTTATCTTTTGAGATATTAAATGCCGTTACAACAACTTCTTTTAGTTCTGATGATACGGATTTTAGTATCACATCAATAATAGCAGCTGTACCCACTTTGACTTGTTGTGATTCCATTCCAACAAAACTAAAAACCAATGTCGTGTTGGGAGGAACTGAAATACTGTACTTACCATCCGAATTAGTTGTGATGCCTTTGCTTGAGCCTTTTAAAGCTACACTTACTCCGGGCAAAGCTGTTCCGTCTTCGGAGGAAGTAACTTTTCCGCTAATAGTCTTGTCTTGGGCGAAACTTATCTGATATAATAAAACAGACAACAGCACGACCCAACATCGTAGAAATTGTTTCATGTGAGAATAATTAAAGAAGGTTTATTGATGATTAAACTTATGCAAGTTATTAAAAAAAATGATTATTAAAATACGATTAAAGGTAATTTATTGCGGTTGTGGCTTGCTTTTTATGTAAAAAACATACAGAATGACCTTATTTCAAAAGAAATAGAAGGAGAATAATGACAATTGGCATAATTTTTATCAAACTATATATAGAAGTTCAAAATCAATTTCATAACTTTGCACTCCGAAAAAAAACATATTAAGCATAAATCTTAGTTTTTGAAGTAATTACTTGATTATCAAGTATTTAATCAAGTTAATTAGCTAAACGAAAAATTTAAAATGGCAAAAAAAGAAAAATCAGGTCTTGAAATCATTGAAAGTCCAGAAGCATTACAGCAAGAAATCAACAAAGCAGAAGGTTTTGTAAAAAACAATCAGAAATTATTGACCATCATTGGTGGAGGAATCTTGGCTTTTATTTTAGGAGTTGTTGGTTATAATTATTATACAAAGTCGCAAGATGACGAGGCACAGGCTGCCATGTTCAATGCAGTTTATGCTTTTGAAGCGGACTCTTTGAAGCAAGCCTTGAATGGCACAGGTGGAAATGAGGGTTTATTAGCCATTTCAGATAATTATGGTGCATCAAATGCTGGTAACTTAGCAAACTTCTACGCAGGTGCAGCTTTGATGAAACAAGGCAAATTTGATGAGGCAATTGAGCATTTGAAAAGTTTCAGTTCAAGTGATTTGCTTGTTCAAGGACGTGCATACTTATTAATAGGCGATGCTTACATGGAAAAGAAAAGTGTTGAAGATGCCATTACTTACTACAAAAAAGCCGCAGAGTATAAGCCAAATAAAACTTTTACGCCAACATATTTGATGAAATTAGCGAATGCTTATGAAGTTGCCAAAAACAACAAAGAGGCGTTGGCAGTTTATAGTGAAATCGTAGAAAAATATCCAGATACTATAGAAATTGGCAATGCCAAGAAATATAAATCCAAACTCGAAGGCATCGTCGGCGAGTAAAATTTGGTTATAAAACATCATAATCAAAGGGATAAGCCGAGCAAGGTTTGTCCCTTTTTTAATTTTGAATGAGTGAATGATAGAATTAATGAATAAACTATTCTATCATTCGCTCATTCTATCACTCTATCACTCTATCATTGAAAGAATGTCAAGTCAAAATAAGAATCTAAGCGAATTTAGCACTGAAAACTTACCAGATGTAAGTCAGAAACGTTTTGCAATTGTTGTGGCAGAATGGAATGAAGAAGTTACCGAAGCCCTTTTTGAAGGTGCTTATAAAACTTTATTGGACAATGGCGTGAAAGCCTATAATATCGTTCGAGCTAATGTTCCTGGAAGTTATGAGTTGAGTTTTGGCTCGCAAGTATTTGCCCAGAAAGCAGACATTGATGCCGTCATTGCCATCGGTTGCGTGATTCAAGGCGAAACCAAGCACAATGATTACATCAACCATGCCGTAGCACAAGGCTTGACCAATGTTTCTTTGAAATATAATAAACCTGTTATTTTTGGCGTACTTACTCCAAACAACCAACAACAAGCCCTTGACCGTGCTGGTGGAATTCACGGAAATAAAGGCGATGAGGCGGCGATTACGGCAATTAAGATGTTGGGATTGGAGTAAAATATTCATAGAAAATCATTAAAATAAAAGAACTATGCCTGTAATATCTATGTTTTATGGTTTGTTAATTTCGATGTATTACTTCGATAATAAACAACATAAATTACCTCATATTCACGCAAAATTTGGTGAATTTGAAGGCGTTTTTTCTATCGCAAGTGGCGAAATAATAGAAGGTAATCTTCCTAAAAGCAAGACAAAATTGGTAGAGGCTTGGATTGAAATTCACAGAGAAAATCTAATGGCTGATTGGCTTTTAGCAATTGAAGGACAAAAACTTTTTCAAATAGACCCTTTAAAATAAAATTTTATGAATCCTCGTGTAAAGGCGGTTGAGCCCATCATAGATTTTAGGTTAAAACTAACTTTTAATAATGATGAAAAAAGAGTTTTCGATGTAAAACCCTATCTCAATTTTGGTGTTTTTCAAGAATTGAAAGATATAAGTAATTTTTATTCTGTAAAACCATTTAATGGAACTGTGATGTGGAACAATGAAATTGATTTTTGTCCTGACACTTTGTATTTAGAAAGTACAACTATTTAATAATCAAGAAAAAAATGAGTGAAATCACAAATTCACTCATTCACAAAATCACCAATAAAACAATGCAAGTTTGGAAATTTGGCGGGACTTCAGTAGGCAAGCCCGAGCGTATGCACTCAATTCGTAAGTTAATTACCGAAGATAGCGGTCGTAAAATCGTTGTTTTGTCGGCACTTTCTGGCACAACAAATTCACTAATTTCTATTGGCGAAGCTCTCAAAGCTAATAATGATGAAGAGGCAACAGAAAGAATAGATGCTCTTTATGCTCATTATCAAGCATTTATAAAAGATTTATACAAAACCAAAGAGGGTTTTGCTAAAGGTCAAACAATTATTGATAACGAATTTAATTTCATTCGGTCATTGGTAAATATCAAGCCTTTTTCGCTCAAACAAGAAAAGGAAATCGTTGCCGAAGGCGAGTTGCTTTCAACACAAATGTTTGAGGCATATTTGCAAGAAGAGGGTGTAAGTTCAGCTCTTTTGCCAGCATTAGATTTCATGATGATTGATGCCGACAACGAGCCAGTTTTGAGTTTTACCGAAGAAAAACTCACAGCAATGCTTTCGCCACTAACTGCGGGCGGCGTTCCGCATAGACAGGTGTTTATCACACAAGGCTTTATTTGTAGAAATCCTCGTGGAGAAGTTGATAACTTAAAACGTGGGGGTTCTGATTATACAGCATCGCTTATTGGTGGAGCAATTCGTGCCGAAGAAATCCAGATTTGGACAGACATTGATGGTATGCACAACAACGACCCAAGAATCGTGAAGCGTACTTTCCCTGTGCGTGAATTGACTTTTGAAGAAGCCGCAGAACTGGCATATTTCGGAGCAAAAATCTTGCATCCAAGCACCATTACGCCTGCCAAAATGCGTGGTGTGCCTGTTCGCTTGAAAAACACATTAGAGCCAAATGCCTATGGAACACTCATTGCTGATAAAACAACCGACTCCGAAATCAAGGCAATTGCGGCAAAAGATGGCATCACGGCAATTTATATTCATTCAACTCGTATGCTAAACGCGTATGGTTTTATGAGAAAAGTTTTTGAGGTTTTTGAAAACTTCAAAACACCAGTTGATATGATAACGACTTCGGAAGTTTCGATAGCCGTAACGATTGATAATGCTGAGAATTTAGATAAAATCACAGCCGTTTTAAGTCAATTTGCAGATTTAGAAGAGCATGACCGCAACCAATCTATCATTTGCATTGTAGGAAATTTCATGGCAGATAATGCAGGAATTGCCCTCAAAGTAATGCAAGCCATGAAAGATATTCCAATCAGAATGATTGCCTACGGAGCATCTGAGCATAATATTTCACTTTTGGTTGATACCAAGCATAAAAATGAGGCCTTGAATGCCTTGAACGAAGGATTGTTTAAATTTGAATAAAAATACGTTTGACTTATTTTTCATTAACTTTGTTACTCGTTAAAACATTATTATTATGGAAATTCAAATTAGTGTTGAAAACCCTCAAAAAGCGATTGCTTTGTTGGAATTTTTGAAATCTTTTGAAATGATTGACACTTTCAAGATTTTAGAGAATTCTTTTGCAAAACAAATAGACACTAAAAAAGAGCCTTCTTTTTTTGACCAATTCTATGGCAAAACTAATAGCGGCAAAACCATTGAACAAATTGACGAACAACTAAGCACACTTCGCAAGGAATGGGAAAGAGATATTTAATAGATACCAATATTGCGATTTATTTTTTAGATGGACATATTCCGCATTCTGCCATTCCTTTTTTGAGTGGTGTATTAAATCAAGAAAGCAATATTTCTGTTATCACAAAAATTGAATTATTAGGTTGGAACTTTCCCAATTCTGAAAAAATGTCGATAAATCAAGCATTTGTTGATAATTCTGTTGTACTTCCACTTGATAATGAGGTAGTTGCCAAAACCATTGAACTAAGACGTTCATACAAAATCAAATTACCCGATGCAATCATTGCCGCAACTGCGATGGTCTTTGATTTTACACTCATTTCTCGCAATGACAACGATTTTGAAAAAATCAAAGGGTTAAAATATTTCAATCCTTTTAAATAGGCCAAACAGTTTTTATGCTACAACTAAATTATATAAAAGAAAACAAACAAGCTACCATTGATAGCTTGAAGCGTAAGTATTTCAAAAATGCCGAAGAAACCATTGAAAGCGTTTTGAGCATTGACCAAAAACGCCGAGAAACGCAAGCCGAACTTGATGCAACTTTGGCAAGGGCAAATGCTTTGGCAAAAGAAATAGGTGGTTTGATGAAAGCTGGCAAAAAAGAAGAAGCCGAAGCTGCAAAAGCCGAAACTGCCGAATTGAAAGTGAAGTCGAAGGCTTTGGAAGAAGAGCTAAAGTCTTCAGAGTCAGAGCTTTATGATGTAATGGTTACTATTCCGAACCTTCCGCACACAAGCGTTCCTGACGGTCGCACGCCCGAAGAAAATGTCAATATTTTTGAGCACGGCACAGTTCCAACTTTGCATGATGCCGCTTTACCACATTGGGAACTAATCAAACAATATGATATAATCGACTTCGATTTAGGCAATAAAATTACAGGTGCAGGATTTCCTGTTTATAAAGGAAAAGGTGCAAGAATTCAGCGAGCAATGATAAATTTCTTTCTGGACGAAGCATTGGCTGCGGGTTATATGGAAATTCAACCGCCGATTTTGATAAACAAAGAATCGGGTTTCGGAACGGGACAACTGCCCGACAAAGAAGGACAAATGTATCACTCAACGGTCGATGATTTATATTTGATTCCGACTGCCGAAGTGCCTGTTACGAATATTTATCGTGATGTAATTTTATCAGAAAATGACTTGCCGATAAAAAATGTAGCTTATACGCCTTGTTTTCGTAGAGAAGCTGGAAGTTGGGGGGCTCACGTGCGTGGTTTGAATCGTTTGCACCAATTTGACAAAATCGAAATTGTGCAAATCAGAAAACCAGAAGAATCTTATCAAGCACTCGAAGAAATGGTAAATCATGTTAAAGCATTGCTCGAAAAACTCGAATTGCCTTACCGAATCCTCCGACTTTGTGGTGGAGATATGGGTTTTACTTCAGCTCTTACTTATGATTTTGAAGTTTATTCAGCCGCACAAAAACGTTGGTTGGAAGTAAGTTCGGTGTCAAATTTTGAGTCGTATCAAGCCAATCGTTTGAAACTTCGTTACAAAATTGAGGGTAAAACCCAACTTTTGCATACACTCAATGGCTCGGCTTTGGCCTTGCCAAGAATCTTGGCTTCTATCTTAGAAAACTTCCAAACGCCCCAAGGAATCAAAATTCCGAAAGTATTAGTTCCACATTGCGGATTTGACACAATCAATTGATAATCAAATAGTTATAAATAAGAAAACCTCTAAAAGTATTGTACTTTTAGAGGTTTTCTTTTATCTAAACAAGCGAATATTTAACTAAACACGCTTGCCAATATTATCATACATCTGCACGAGGGTTGTTTTCAAATCATATTTCCAATTCCAATTTGGATAATGTGCTTTGAATTTTGAAAGGTCAGAAATATACCAAATATGGTCGCCACTTCGGTTATCATCGGCATAGCTGAAACTCATTTTATTGCCCGTGATTTCTTCACAAAGAACAATTCCTTCTTGCATTGAGCAATTAGAAAAACGTCCGCCTCCAGCATTATACACTTCGCCCGGGCGAGGATTTTGATAAAAATGCCAAAACATATTCACCAAGTCCCAGCTATGAATGTTATCACGAACCTGCTTGCCTTTGTATCCAAAAATCGTGTAATGATTGCCCGTAATTGCACATTTCATCAAATATGCCAAGAAACCATGTAATTGAGCTCCCGAATGATTTGGCCCAGTCAAACAACCGCCACGAAAAACGGCAGTTTTCATGCCAAAATATCTACCATATTCCTGCACCATTACATCAGCAGCTACTTTTGAAGCACCAAAAACAGAATGTTTTGAATGGTCAATCGACATCAATTCATCAATTCCATGCTCATAATACGCATGATTTTGGTCAATTTCCCAACGAGTTTCTAATTCAACTAATGGCAAATTGTTTGGTGTATCGCCATAAACTTTATTAGTTGATGTAAAGATAAAAACAGCCTCTGGGCAATGCTGACGAGTCATTTCGAGCATCACGAGCGTGCCATTTGCATTGACTGTAAAGTCTGTAAATGGCTCACGTGCTGCCCAGTCGTGGCTTGGCTGGGCGGCAGTATGTACTACCAATTTTATATCAGCACCATATTCGGCAAAAATCTTTCCGATTTCAACCTCTGAACGAATATCGGCATTATAGTGCTTATAATTGCTGAATTTATCTTCCAACCCTTTGCGATTCCAGTCTGTTGAGGCTTCTGCACCAAAGAAATAAGAACGAAGATTATTATCAATACCAATAACTAAATCAAATTTTTCGGCAAAAAAAGCGACTGATTCACTTCCTATCAAACCTGCCGAACCTGTTACTAATGCTATGTTCATTTTTTTGTTTTTTAATAAAAATAGGCATTTTACAGAAAAAATGGCATAATTTGCCATAATTACTGTAAAATGCCTAATCGAATTTTAAAAATTAAGCCCCTTTTGCTGTAAGTTTCTCACGAATGGCATTCGTGCGTTTTTCAAGCTCAGGTTTTTCCGTATATTTATTTTTTAATTGACGTGCTGCCGAGTCTGGGCTTACACCATAAACCCACTCATCGCCTTGGCGAACGTCATTTTGTTCAATAACATTATTTTTTTGATAGTCGCACGAAGCCAACGAAACCGTTGCTACTGCAAATAATAAAACACTAAACTTTTTCATGTCCGAATCTTGTCGTTAAATTTGCACAAATTTAAGATTGCTTATTCAAAACGGCAAGAAAAATTGTACTTTTTAAATGAACGAGGTTATTAATCATCAGAATTTTGATAATTGGTAATGGGAAATTAATTAATTGAAATGATTTACGACGTAACTATTATTGGTGGTGGAATTGTTGGTTTGGCAACTGCTTTGCGAATAAAAGAGCAAAATCCAAGTTTGAAATTATTGATAATTGAGAAAGAAAACGTAGTAGCAAAGCACCAAACGGGGCATAATAGTGGCGTGATTCACTCAGGATTGTACTATAAACCAGGAAGTTTGAAAGCTACAAACTGCATCAAAGGCTATGAAATGTTGCTTGATTTTTGTGAAAAAGAAGAAATCAAATATGACCTTTGTGGGAAAATCGTAGTGGCAACTCGCCCCGAACAGATTTCGATTTTGGACGGTCTTTATGAGCGTGGCAAACAAAATGGCTTAGACGGTTTCAGGCTATTGAACGCCGAGCAAATCAAAGAATATGAGCCTCATGTAGTAGGCTTGAAAGGTTTTTTTGTGCCTCAAACAGGTATCATTGATTATACTGATGTTTGTAAAAAATATTTAGAAAAAACTCAAAAACTTGGCGGAGAAATTACTTTCAACGAAAAAGTTATGAGTATTTCTTCAAAAAATAACATTTCTGTAATCGTAACTTCGAAGCAAACTTACGAAACAAAATTAGTTGTCAATTGTGCTGGTTTATATTCCGACAAAGTTGGGCAAATGACTGATAGTCAGGCAAATAATCTTAGAATCACACCATTTAGAGGTGAATACTTTGAAATAAAACCGGAGAAACAATACCTCGTTAAGAACTTGATTTATCCTGTGCCTGACCCAAATTTTCCATTTTTGGGTGTGCATTTTACTCGCATGATTCATGGAGGTGTGGAGGCTGGACCAAATGCAGTTTTGGCATTTAGAAGAGAGGGTTACAAGAAAATGGACATTCATTTGGGCGAATTATTTGAAACACTCACATGGCCCGGATTTTTGAAAGTGGCAGCAAAATATTGGCAAACTGGTTTGGGAGAAATGTACCGTTCGTTTTCAAAAAATGCTTTTACGAAAGCTTTGCAAGAATTAATTCCTGAAATTCGGTCTGATGATTTGGTGGCGGGCGAAGCGGGCGTAAGAGCCCAAGCATGCGACCGTGAGGGTGGACTTTTAGATGATTTTGCTATTTTTGAAAATCAACAAGCAATCAATGTTTGTAATGCTCCCTCTCCTGCGGCAACGTCCTCACTTTCTATTGGACAGACGGTTAGTGAGTTGGTTTTAAAGCGTTTTTAGTCTTGGCAGATATGAAAAACGGTCTTCTGTAATGACTACAGAAGACCGTTTTTCAATATTTCTTAGCAAAATGCTAAAGCATCACTTGCTTGCCTCTTCCACCCAATGCGACATTTCTTTTACAATCGCATCACTTGAACCAAGATAGCCAGTGCTTTTAAATTTGATTTTCCCTTCTTTGTCTATACAAAATTTGGCAGGAATTCCATTTACACCATAATTTCCAGCTACGCCACCACCTATATCCAAAATGACAGGAAGTGTATCGAAACCCCTTTGTTTTACAAAAGTGGCAACCGTTTCTTTCCATTGGCTTTCTTCTACTCGCTCATAAGTATCAACAAACAAAAACTTCACATTTGGATTGTTTTTGTACTTATCCATTGCCAATTTCATGCCTGGAAACGACATGATACAAGGGCCGCACCAAGTTGCCCAAAAGTCAAGAACTACTACTTTTCCACGTAATTCTGAGAGTTTTACACTTTTTCCATCTAAATCAACCAACGAAAAATCGCTCGCATCCGAGCCAACAGCTCCAGCACTTTTACGCTTTACATCTTGAACAAATAGCTTTGCAAAAAAATGATTTTTGCCTTCTTTTTCTAACTGACGGGCAGTATTTACAAAAATTTCAAAATCTTTTTCAGGATTTAGAAAATTATTTATGGCTATCAAACCCGAAAGCGAAGTGCCTAATTCGGCGATAATTGGCTTTATTGTAGCATTATATATTTCTTCTGATGCTTGGTAAGAAACTTGAATATCTTTCTTTTTCTTTTCGTCTTTTTTCTGAGTTGCTGCATCAAATTGATTTTGCAAATCTGTTTGTATTTGACGGAACTTCTGAGATTCGGCAACAACTTGATTGAACTTAGCCATCATTGGCGACCCTTCCACAGAAAAAGCTGCTGCTTTGTCGGGCGTACTAACACCATCGGCTGTAATATTGAGGGTTTCTCCGCCGTCCAAAATCAAACCAACGATTTGTTGATTGGCAATGTTGATTTGGTAAATACCCGGCTCGGTTATTTTACCTTTGAAAGCAAAAGTCATATCGGGTGAAATGGCAACCGAATCTAATCGCATTGGAATATTGCGGTCGTTCATTCGCTCGAAGTAAACTTTGCCAATGACCGAATTTTTTATTTTGCCCGAGATATTGTAGGTACTTTCTGCACCTGTCGATGTAACTGCTGTTTGAGGCTGCGACTGACAAGCTAAACCTGTGAGCATCAAGCATATAGCAATAATTATGCGTTTCATATTATTTGTTTTTATTAAAAAACTTTTGATAATTGTTTATTGTAGTGCCTTCATCAATAATTCATTGGTACGTTTTGGGTCGGCAGAACCTTTCGATTTTTTCATAACTTCTCCAACAAACATGCCAAGTAAACCTTTTTTACCGCTTTTGTATTCTTTCACTTTGTCGGCATTGGCTGCAAGAACTTCGTTGATTAACGTTTGTAGCGTATCAGTATTGCTTTGTTGTATCAGATTATTGGTTTCTGCCAATTTCAATGCCGATTCCGTTGGGTTTTCAAGCATCAACGGAAACAGTTTTTGAGCAGCTGCCGAGCTACTTATTTTGTTTTCATCAACCAACATAATTATTTCAGCCAATTGACTTGGTTTTAAAGCAAAATCGGCAATTTCTATGCTATTTTCATTCAAATAGCCACGAATCGTAGAAGTTAGCCAATTGGAAACAACTTTATAATTTTGCGTTAACTTACATGTTTCTACAAAATAATTTGCCATTTCTTTCGACTCCGTAAGTGTTACGGCGTGTTCTTCCAAAACGCCTAATTCCTTCGTGAATTTCTCGAATAATTGATTGGGCAAAGTCGGCATTTTTGCTTGTATTTCCGCCAACCATTCATCAGAAATTCTAATGGGAGCTAAATCTGGCTCAGGAAAATAACGATAATCATTCATCGTTTCCTTTAACCTCATGCCATACGTTTCGCCATTGTCGGCATCAAACATTCGGGTTTCTTGAATGATTTTTTCGCCCGCATCAAGCATTTTTGACTGGCGTTTGTATTCAAACTCAACGGCACGCTGCAAATTACGAATCGAATTCATGTTTTTGATTTCGACTTTTGTGCCGAATTCTTTCGCACCAAATTCTCTCAACGAAATATTCAAATCGGCCCGCATTGAGCCTTCTTCCATATTTCCGTCGCAAATATCGAGGTAACGAACCATCTTTCTGATTTCGGTTAAATATGCTCCTGCTTCTTCGCCACTTTTCATACAAGGCTCCGAAACAATCTCGACCAATGGCGTACCTGCACGGTTATAGTCGAGCAAAGTAAAAGCATCGCTGCCATCATGGATAGATTTTCCTGCATCTTCTTCTAAATGAATATGATGTAGCTCTAATGTCCTTTCACGGAAACTTTTTCCATCTTTCAAACGCACAGTTACACTTCCTCCTTGACAAATTGGAAACTTATCTTGCGACACTTGATAGCCTTTTGGAAGGTCAGGATAAAAATAATTTTTTCGGTCGAAATAATTGTTTCTCGTAATTTCGCAACCACAAGCCAGACCCATTTTTATGGCATATTCAACAGCATTTTTATTCAATTTTGGCAAAACCCCAGGATGGCCCAAAGTAATGACGCTAATATTTGTGTTTGGTTCGCTACCAAATTTATTGGTATCGGAAGCAAAAATTTTACTTTCTGTCGAAAGTTGACAATGTACTTCTAAACCTATGACTATTTCGTATTGCATATTTTATCTATAAACAATGTTAGATTTTATTTTATGCACCCAAGCCCAAAGGGCTTCAACTCGAATAGCCCCGAATAGAATTCGGGGAACATTAAAATAAATCAAATCTCCAACCCCGAAGAGGGTTGAACAAAATCCTCCAAAGCAAGTTCAACCACTTCGTGGTTGTTGCTTCTTGTTCTATTTGGCTCCCCGAATTTCATTCGGGGCTATTCGAGTTAAAGTCTTTCAGACTTTTGTGTAGCATCAAATTAATAAGGCAAATTTAGGTTTTTTCGATGAAAGTTTTGTCAATTTTGTTAATTTGCTGAAATATCGGAGCTTAATTATCAAAATATGCGTCAATCAATCATTTATGAAGTAAGTATCAATTATATAGGCTCGCTCAACGAGGTTCGTAAGCGAGAGCCTTTCGTAGTTTATTTTTCAAACCTCAAACGAGCGATTGAGTGCGTACAAACAAACTTGGCGTTGAATGGATGGGAACAAAAAAAAGTTAATTATACGGCGGTTTATCGTACGCTAAAAGTAAAAAACAAATTTGTTTGCGATTTTGATGCCATGAAAGTGAAGTTTTTTCAAGTAACGATTACAACAAAAACCTTGAATCCACTATTGACTACGCTTGGAATTGATGAATGCCCAACTTTGAAAAAATGAAATTTTTTCTTTACTTTGTACAATTACTACTTTAACCTTATACCCTATGAATTTCTCAAAGCCTAAATTGAGTTTTGCTCAAATCATCAATATGAATGTTGGGTTTTTCGGCATTCAATATAGTTTTGGTCTTCAACAAAGTGCTGTTAATCCGATTTATGACTTCTTGGGGGCAAGTCCCGACCAAATTCCTTTGCTAAATTTAGCTGGTCCGATGACTGGACTTCTAATTCAGCCAATTATTGGAGCAATGTCTGATAAAACTTGGTCGCCTCGCTTTGGTCGTCGTAAACCTTATTTTTTGGTGGGTGCTTTGATGTGTAGCTTGGCACTTTTGTTTTATCCTTTCAGTAGTTCGTTGTGGATGGCGGCAAGTCTTTTATGGATTTTGGATGTGGGCAATAATACTGCAATGGAACCCTACCGTGCTTTTATTGCCGATAAATTAGATGCTTCGCAGCAACCAACGGGCTTTCAGGCACAAAGTTTTTTTACTGGTTTGGGACAAACTTTGGTAAATCTTTCAATTTTTATATTTCCACTAATTTTTTTAGGCACAACAGGCTCTTTGCCTACTTGGGTTTATGCTTCGTTTTTTTTAGGAGCAGTTTGTTCGATTGGTTCAGTTTGGTGGAGTATGCGAACAACTGCTGAAATTCCACCAAGTGCCGAAGAATTGGCAGAAATGAAAGCAAAGCCAATGAGTATTCTCACGCCATTTCTTGATATTCCGCAAGCGATTCGAGAAATGCCCAAAGTTATGTGGCAATTGGCTTTGGTTTACTTATTTCAGTGGTATGCATTGTTTTGTTACTGGCAAAATTCCTCAAAAAGTATTGCTCAGTCGGTCTGGAAAACTACCACTTATCAAGACAATCCTATTTATAATGAGGCAGTTAGCTGGACTGGCTTAGTGAATGGTTGGTACAATATTGTGATGTTTTTGGTGGCATTTAGTTTGGTTTATTTTGCCAAGAAATATTCACCAAAAATGGTACACGCTGTGTGTTTGGTTTTGGCAGGAATTGGCTTTTTAGCGTTTCCGATGATTGAAAATAAATATTTGCTTTTCCCAGCTATTACTGGTTTTGGCATTGGTTGGGCAAGTATGATGGGAATTCCCTATTTGATTGTGGTGAGCGAAATTCCAAAAGAACGTTATGGCGTTTATATGGGAATCATCAATATGATGATTGTGATTCCGATGTTAATTCAAACGCTTACTTTTGGTTATATCTTGAAAAACTTCTTGAATAACGACCCTGGCAAAGCTATTACTTTTGCAGGAGTTCTTTTATTGATTGCAGCAGGTGCAACTTTACTTATTAAAGCAAAAAAAGTTGAGGGAGAAATAAATATGCCAATGGGCGGAGGGCATTGATTTTTTTCACAACATAGACACTTAGAACACGAAGTTGCACTTAGAATTCTTGTGCAACTTCGTGTTTTTTTATTCACTCATTCTATCATTCACTCATTGATTTTCAAGGCAAATACTGCCTAATATAATTTCTACTTTGTAAAATCGCCTTTGTAATATCATCGGGGCTTCCTTCATAAGCCTTGTCTTCTACTTCAATCACAACGGGTCCACGGTAACGCACATCGGTGAGTGCCGCAAAGAATTTCCCCCAACGAACATCTCCCAAACCTACGAGTTTTGGCGAATGATATTCCAAAGGATTTGCAAAAATGCCTACTCGGTCTAATTTATCATGGTAAAGTTTCACATCTTTCAAATGAATATGATGCAGGCGGTCTTTGTATTGATAAATTGGTTTGATTTCGTCCATCATCTGAAAAATCATGTGCGATGGGTCGTAATTGAGTCCAAAAAGAGGTGTTTTGAAGGTTTCAAACATTCTGTCCCAAACGGCTGGGCTGGTTGCTAAATTCTTTCCTCCCGGCCATTCGTCATTTGTAAAAAACATTGGACAATTTTCAATGCCAATTTTTATTCCTTCTTGTTCGGCAGTTTCGATGATTGGCTTCCAAACTTTCTTAAATGTTTTTAGATTATCTTGAATATTCTTTTTTGGGTCTCGACCAATAAAAGTATTCATCACAGGTACATGCAAAGTATTGCAAGCTCGAATGACCTTTTTGATGTGTTCGATATAAAACTCTGACTTTTTCATGTCGGCATCTAATGGATTTGGATAATAACCCAAGCCCGAAATACCAACGTTTTTTTCGTGCAGAAATGATTTTATATAATGCACCTGTCCTGCATCCAATTTATCAACGTTAATGTGCGTAACTCCTGCATAACGGCGGTTATCACCACCTTCGGTGGGCCAGCACATCATTTCGAGGCAAGAAAAACCGTGTTTTGAGGCAAAATCTACTACGTGTTCAAAGCCAAAATCGGCTAAAATAGCACTTACAAATCCGAGTTTTAACATAATGTTGATTAGTAAAAATATTTTATCAAATTTAGAATAAAAAGTTTGTCTGTGAAATCTATTTCTTCACATAATTCGTAAATAAATGATAGCTAAAGTCAAGGCTTTGATTCAACAATACATTTTGTTTATGTATATTTTGATTATATTAAACATAATTTAAAGCTTCTATTTTTCGAAAAACCCTTTTTTTTGCATAAAATAAGCCTTTTTTTAGTGCTTTATAAGATAATTTTAAAAATATTGAAAAATATATCAAATTTAATTTGGAAGTTTTGTTTAAGTTTTATTACATTTGTATCAACAAAATCAAACAAACTATGACAGCTCTCGAATTTAACTACGCTATATCAAAAACATCGAAGTCATTGAGACCTTTTGCTATGAGGCTTACCAAAGACCATGAAGATGCCAATGATTTATTACAAGATACTTTAATGAAGGCTTTTTTGAACCGTGAGAAGTACGCCGACGGAACAAATTTGAAAGCATGGCTTTATACCATCATGAAAAATACGTTCATCACGAACTATCAACGCATGGTGAGAAAAAATACTTTTATTGACACAACTGATAATTTGCATTATATCAATAGCACAGAGAGTTTGGTTGATAACAACGCTTACTCGGCTTTTGCAATGGAAGACATCAACAATGCAGTAGAGACCCTTGACGAAGCATACAAAATGCCATTTATGATGCATTTTAAGGGCTTTAAGTACCACGAAATTGCACAAAAATTAAGCATCCCAATCGGAACTGTGAAAAACAGAATTCATATTGCCCGCAAGGAATTGAAAGACAAATTATATATGTATGCATACGCATTCTAAGAAGATAATATAACATGGTTCGACGGTTTGACGGTTCCGTGATTGTAGTTTTTGGTTAAAAAAGAGGAAGGTTCAAAAAGGTTGTATGCACTTGCTGACAACCTTTTTTTTATACAAGATTTTTATCCTACGGTTTTCTATTTAACACAAAGCCAAATATAAAAGCCATTCAGACAAACCGAAGCCAACAAATTTAGCCACATCGTATTCTTGAAGTTTGCTTGATTTTTGTCTTTTAAAACTTTCAGAAACCACCAACCGAAAAACAAAAATGTAGGCGAATTGAAGAGCAATAAAGCAATGAAATCGGATTGCTGGAAATATAAGAAAAATGCAAAGAATGCGAAGCTAAAAATTGTTGCGGTAAATACAAATGTTCCTCGAATGCCCAACAACATACTCATCGTAGTATCGCCACGTTTGGCATCTTCTTCATGTTGGTATATTTGCGACATTGGATAAACTGCCCAAAGCATCAAAGTGCTTATTATTGCAGGAAAAATGTGCGTTTTTAGTAATTCTACTTCTGAAACAAAAGCCAAAAGCACCATGAAATAAGTAAATCCTCCTTGAAAAATGCCGACAATAAACCAACTCAAAATCGGATATTTCTTCAAGCGAATCGTATCATTACTATATGCTTTTGAAACTAATCCATAGACAAAAATCATCAAAGCAAAAAGGGGACTAACTAAGAAAAATCCAAGAATAATCGCTACAATATCTATAGCCCAAGAAACCCAAAAGAGTTTTTTATCAACGGCAGGTGGTTTTTCTAAACCTCCAATGCTGCCCTCATCTTTATCAAAATAGCTATTATAAGCATTGCTTGCAGGGTAAATAAGTAGGTGCAAAATTATGAAAATCCAGACCGCTTTTGGCTTATCCAAATTTGGAGTTTGACTAATAGCAAACCAATAAACAGGCATCAAAAAAAACGAAAAAGGCAATCGCAGATGCAGTAAAATATCTTTTGGAGTCATAGTAATGTACAACGGCTTTCCTAAGCCGTTCTTCATAGAGTAAAAAAACGGATTAGGAAATCCGTCGTACTAAAAAATTAGCAATCACAAAACTTCCAACCAAAATTCCGAAGAAAACCAAAGAAAGATTAAAGTTATAAATAATCATGGCAATCAATGCCACCGAAGCAATTATTAAAGCAATAATTGGAGAAAACGGGTAAAATGGCACTCGAAAAGGTCGTATCAAATGTGGCTCTTTTTGGCGTAAAACCAAGAGGGAAATCATCGAAAAAATATACATTGTCAAAGCTCCAAAAGCTGACAAAATGATAATATCGGCAGTAGAATTGCTCAAAAGTGCTGCGATTCCGAAAACCATATTGAGCAATAAAGCATTGGCTGGCGTTTTGAATTTCGGGTGAACTTTTCCCATAAAAGCTGGGGCATTTCCTGCACGCCCAAACTCATAAGTTGCTCGTCCAGCCGCCAAAACTAAGCCATGAAATGAGGCAATCAACCCACAAGTGCCAATGCCTACAATAAGTTGATAAACCCCACTTTTATCGCTCATGATTTTGCTCATTGCCATTGGCAAAGGAGAGTCAGAAATACTGCCGTCAGTTTTATAAACGATTGATTCCCAGCCATTTATGCCAACTGCCGCCACAAAAGTAAGCACACAAAGCACCACCAAAGTTGCCATAGCCGAGCCAAATCCCCAAGTGATGTCTTTCTGTGGGTTGTTAGATTCTTCGGCAACATTTGCCAAACCTTCAATACCCAAAAAGAACCAAATAGCAAAAGGCAAAGCAGCAAAAGCTCCACTAAAACCATTCGGTAAATCATTGATAATCAGATTCTTAGATTCAAATTTTGGAAAAGCAAAGTACCAAAAAATCACCAAACCCAAAACCGCTAAAATCGTAATGACCAACTCAAAAGTAGAGGCAAGTTTTGTACCAAGAATATTAAGTAACGTAAAAATCAAATACGCACTAATCGCCACTGTTGTAATTGGAATTTGAGGAAAAACAGCATTAAAATAAGCACCAATTCCTACCGCAATGGCTGGCGGAGCAAACAAAAATTCAATATTTTGAGCCATTCCTGCAAAAAAGCCCCATTTTTTGCCCAAAGCACGATTGGCATAATCAAAAGCACCGCCCGCTTGTGGAATTGCACAAGCGAGTTCGGCATAACTCAATGAAAACGTAACATACAAAATAATGACAAAAAAAGTGGCAATCGCCATGCCGAGCGTGCCGCCTTTTTCGAGTCCAAGATTCCAACCAAAATACATTCCCGAAATGACATACCCAACTCCAAGCCCCCAAAGTAGAGTTGGCGTAAGGCTTTTTTGAAGTTTTTGTTCGTTCAGTTCGCTCATTTTGATTTTTTTATGTAAATTCCGAAAAAGCATGTAATAAAGCAAACAAACAAAAACATTTTGGCATAATAAATGCGTTTCGGTTAGTAGGTTTCGGTAAACGTTCTGTAATTTTGTAAAAAAATCTCCCAAGAAATGCTTTTTGCTTCTTCTTTTCGATGTTGTTGTTGTAGCTAATTTCTAAAAAATTAGTAAAATCTTCTTTATTTTTCTTGAAAAACAAAGAGTTTTGAAAGAATTGTGAAACTTTTTCATTCACACATTCGCTCATTCACTTATTCACTCATTAATCCTGTATGCAAAATCTGAAAATTTATAATACGCTTTCTCGTCAAAAAGAAACATTTGAATCCATCACGCCCAATCACGTAGGAATGTATGTTTGTGGACCAACGGTTTATAATTATGTGCATTTGGGCAATGTCCGCACTTTTATGACCTTCGATGTGCTTTATCGTTATTTGACTCATATTGGTTATAAAGTTCGTTATGTACGAAACATTACTGACGTAGGGCATTTGGTCGGCGATGGCGATGAAGGTGAAGACAAAATCGGCAAAATGGCGAAGCTCGAAAAACTCGAACCAATGGAAATTGTACAGCGATATACCAACGATTTTCATACAGTTTTGGAGCAATTTAATTTCTTGCCACCAAGCATAGAACCAACAGCAACTGGACATTTAATCGAACAAATTGAAGCAGTTAAAACACTGATAGATAAGGGTTTAGCTTATGAAGCCAATGGTTCTGTTTATTTTGATATTAATAAATACAATGCCGAAGGCAACGAATATGGCAAACTTTCGGGCAGAATTATTGAAGACCTTTTGAACGAAACTCGTGAGCTTGACGGGCAAGCCGAAAAACGAAATCCACTTGATTTTGCTATTTGGAAAAAAGCCAATCCTGAGCATATTATGCAATGGAAAAGCCCGTGGGGCATGGGTTTTCCAGGCTGGCATTTGGAATGTACTTGTATGAGCAGCAAGTATTTAGGGGCAACTTTTGACATTCACGGCGGTGGCATGGACTTGAAATTTCCACACCACGAATGTGAAATTGCACAAGGCGTGGGCATCACAGGAAAAGAACCTGTAAAATATTGGATGCACTCAAATATGCTGACTGTTAATGGTCAAAAGATGTCAAAATCTTTGGGAAATTCGTTTCTTCCATCAGAGCTTTTTGCAGGAAGTCATGCTTTGCTCGACCAAGCATATACGCCAATGACGGTGCGTTTTTTTATGCTACAATCGCAGTACAGAAGCACGCTTGATTTCTCGAATGATGCCTTGAAAGCTGCCCAAAAAGGCTTTAAACGCCTTACAAATGGCTTGCGTGTAGCAAAAACGCTAACTTTTGAGCAAACAGAAATAGCTATTGACGAAAAGAAAAAACAGGACATAGAAAAATCAATCGTTGCATTTTATGATACCATGAATGATGATTTGAACACCGCTGTGGCGATTGCCCAACTTTTCAATTTGTTGAAATACATCAACATGATTTACATGAATCAATTGCCAACGGCTGCCATCGGTGAGGAAACTTTTAATGAATTGAGGGACAATTTTGTGCTTTTCATTGAACAAATCTTAGGTTTGAAAGAAGAAAAAGCCGAAAATTCAGAGGTGGTTTTGAACGGAATGTTGAATCTTTACCGAGAATACAAAGCCAACCAACAATATGATAAAGTTGACGAAATACGAACTTATTTCAAAGCCAACGGCATGGCAATCAAAGACATGAAACACCGCATTGATTGGGCTTGGGAGGAGTAGGGAAATAAATTCTCTTGTTTAGGTTTTAAATCTAACAAGAGAATTTATTAGTTTGGTATATCTCTCTTAAATAACATTTTCTCGGGTGTATCATATAACGTAATTACACACTTTTTCTTCCAATCAAAATCAAATGTTCCATAAGTTTGATTTTTATCTTCTGGAATCTCTATTTCATCCTCATTAAATGTTACGATGTACTGAAAGTTTTGTAATTCGTTAAATTTTCGGGAAATATAATTTAATGTATTAGTAATGGTTCGATGTGAAATGCTATGAAAAACACCGTCATGTATTAAAAAATTAGGGGTTTTACGACTTTCCGATATATTTTTTAAAAAAAGCATTAAGTCATATGCAACAATTTTAAGTTTACTTTGACCCAAAGAATCAGCTTTGGGAATCTCAACTAAAATCTTAAATGGCAATGAGTTTTTGGCAGATGTTGGTAAAAGTTGAATATCAAAGTAAGCACTATCATTATCTTCTTCAATAAAAATAGCATTTTCTAATATTTCCTTGAAAAAACTTCTTAAAGTATTCAAAGTGCCTTCGAATTGCTCTAATTCTTCAATTATTTCTCTTTTTCTTGTATCAATTACTACATTCAAATCAAGAATTATCCTTTCAAAATCTTCAATTTGACCCACATATCTGGACGTTTTTTCAAGACCAGAACGCTCTTGAATTATTTCTTTATATGTATTTTCTATACTTTCTAATGCTCCTTTTTCTTTAAGTGTCTTATAAAGTTTACTTCTTTCAGACTCTAAACTTGATATTTCACTCAGGACAATAGCAATATTTTCTTCTAATATTTTTTCTTTTTTGACTAAAAACTTATTTCTATTGTTAAGAATGTCTTTTTTGAAACTAATGACATCATCAAGCGTTTTTTTTACTAAATCCCCAAATGTGGAAAGTGATTCATTATATACTTTTTGGATTTGGACGGTATCTATTTCAATATCGTAATCATAGAGTTCTTTCAAACGCTTAAACTCATGGTTTAGTAGATGGTATGTTTCTAATTTTTCATTAATTTTTTTTGTTAGAATAACCAAGTCATTTTCAACGCTTTGATATTTGCCTAAAAATCTATATTCTTTTAAACTATTTTCTAATAAATCAATTTTTTTCTGAATTTGTATCCTTTCAGTCTTAAATACTTGAACGGTTTTGCCTGTGGTTGCTATTACAGTATCATTTAGTTCTTTTATTGCTTTTCTTTTGTTTTCATATTCTTTACTAACTTCTATGTAACTGTCAAGACCTTTTGTTGGTAAGTTTAACAGATAAAAATTATAAAATGCTATATCTTTTGAATTACTCGTATAATCTAAAAAATTAATCGGGTCTATTCTCTTTTGGGCATTAATATCGTCTTTAATAAAGAAATTCAATAATGTGCCTAAACGATTGCCTTGATAAAAAACCTTGGTGTCTTCAATCGGAAATAATAAATCATTAAGGAGGATTTTTGCATCTGATTTTGAGTATGTGTCGAAGTTTTTAGGAGAAAACCCTATATAAATAATATCTCTATCACTAAAATATCTTTTTATAAAATGTTTTTTACCACTTACATCAAATTCTAAAATTATGTTGTGTTCTTCTTTGCGGAGAAAATCATACTGTCGTTTTTTGAACGTGTCCTCTGCTTTACCTGACAAAAAACAATATTCTATTAGACGAATAATTGAAGATTTACCTATTCCGTTTATATTCTTAGCTTCTTTTGTAGCCGAATATTTACCCAAAATAATATTAATACCCGATTGAAAAGGAATCGGTTGAACTAATAAATTGGTTTCAGAATATAATCTATGAAGCATTGAGTAATATCAGCTAAAAAGTGGTAATGTGTATTGTTTTTGTTTGGAGTATTTAGTTTTAGACTTTAATTTATTGTTTTTTTCTACTTCAATTAGTTTAATCTTATACCCTTTTCTCTCTAATACTCCCATCATAAACAAAAAAGTTAGGGTGTTAAGAAACATATCGGGTGTTCTTTTATTACTACTATCTTTTTTTAGAAAAATATCTAAAAGCGATTCAATTAAAACATATCCACCCTCAGAACGATATTTTTTTATCATTCTGATAATGTCAGCACCAACAACCATTATGTTAGCCCTTAAATCACTCTCGGGATGTGGTAAAATCATATAACTTTAAGACCGATTAAGCATTGTTCAAACAAATATAGTAATACTGCTGTAATGTAATAATGAAAATCATCGTCCTTTTCATGGGCATATTTATTTAAATAGTTTTCAGTCAATATTTGAAGCCTTTCTTTGAAAGAGCCAGAACAATTTTTATAATCAGTGATTATTTTTGCCTTAACTCGTGTTTTTTCATCATCATTAAAGTTATGTAAAACACTATCAATTTTATTGAAATCGCCAGCCTCTAAATAAAGTTCATACTCATTTAATGCACTATCAATATCTTCTTGGTTATAATTTATGCCTATCTTTTCTTGATAATCTAATCTTTCTTTTCTGTTATATGTAAAATCAATTTCGGATACAATTGGGGCAGAAGATAAGAGGTGATTTAGAATTGTTTCAAGATAATCCTGTATAAAGTAGGCTTTATCTATTCCTAAGAAGGTCGCCAATTGTCTTTGCTGAAATACGGTTAATTCATTAACAACAATATGTATTAAGGCATCTAATCCAATAGGTGGATTAACTGTTACAATATTTACTTTCTTAATTGCCCAATCACTTAGTTTTTGATTTACTACAAACTGCCAATTAGAATAATTATCTTTCCAATGAGTCAAATATTGCAGATAATCGTCATCAATTTTTTTATTGAAGTCTTTTTCTATGAGTTTATCAGGTCCATAACAAGCAATAATAGCATTATTAGCAACTATAATGCCATCACAGCCCCTGTCTTTTTGAGGTCTGGTTGGAATAAATCCGTTAATTCCATATTTATGTAAGAAAAGTTCTTTTACAAAATCTTCAAAGTCAAAACCAGTAAGAGATTTTATTTGTAACTCAAAACTATTACGTAGGACTACATTCATTTTATAGGGTTGAAATCTGTGCAAAGATACGTTATTTGTACTTACTTTGATTATTTGAATATAAATGGATTTAGTTTTTTTAACCTAACCCTATTTTTTGTCCCAAGTTTCAATAAAATTAATCAAAACTTCTCGCATAGCTTCCATTCCATCAGGATTAATATATTCGACTGTATCTAAGCGAGTATGATAAGATGGGTCTAAAGTATCAGACTGCATGCCGATAAGCGAAATTGCTGGTAGCCCCAAAATATGAAATGCCGAAGCATCGGTCGCTCCGACCGTCAAAGGCAATTTTTTGAAAGGTACTTTTGTAGCATTGAAGGCATTTTCAATCAATTGAATATTTTCTTTTTTGAAAAAAACAAGTGTATTCAGTTCGGCAGTTACCACTGTCAAATGAGCTTTTTCTTTGATAGTATCTAAATTTACAAGAAAGGCTTTTTCATGCAATAATTGCTCTTTATGCTTTTTTGCATACGCCCACGAGCCTCGCAAGGCAGCTTCTTCTGAACCAAAACTTATAAGTCGTAATCGAGTATTTGTTAATTTTCTGCCCGAAAAAACCTTTGCCATTTCTATTGTCAAAGCTACTCCTGTCAAATTATCAGATGCTCCATCTACTACTTTTTTGCCGTGCATGTCATAAAATACTACCAATATTGGCGTTAAAACGACGAATATCCACCACAAACTTTGAAAAAATGGAGCATAGATAAAAAGGCTCAAAAAAGCATATATTCCGAGAAAAGTTATTAAAAACCCTGCAAAAACACTTAATAATGCACCTTTTGCTTTGAGTTTATACCACCATTTAAACTCCTTCACGCTATCAATATGCCCTGCAACGATAATTGTAGAAGTAGCAGCTTGTGTTGGTTCAATATCTCCAATAAGATTCCAAGAGGCTTTGTTTGGAAACAAAAAATCAAGCCAATGACGATAGGTTACAAAATGCCCATTCAACAAAACCGTATTGAGCAAACCCAAAATTGCGGCATACTGAACATTGATTTTCAATAAAATCAAAACAAGTACATATACAATACAAAAGATTTTCAAAGACTGAAAATGTGCTTCGAGAGGCGACTGAAACTCTTCAATTTCAACTTTATCACAATACTTTTTTAGAATATCGGCAGTGTAATATTGAGCGTTTTTTTCTTGTTCGCTTCCAAAATACCGCCCACCAAAACGGTCAATAATGTCTTGAATATAGTTGAGCATTGGTTTTTAGGGGTTATTCATGAACAACATTTGCTACAAACTTAGCAAAAACGATGACAAAATCATATAGCCACCTAAACATTAGTCGTTTTAAATTTCTGAACCACCGCCACAGTTTTTTCGTTATCTTTGTAGAAAAAAATCTTCGTAGATAGTGAGCAACAAAAAACTGAACGACATAGAACTAACAGGCTTCGAGCAAATCGAAGTGTTGGGTGCAAGAGAACATAATCTAAAAAATATTGATGTAATTATTCCAAGAAATAAGCTGGTTGTCATTACAGGAATTTCGGGAAGTGGAAAATCTTCCTTGGCATTCGACACAATTTATGCCGAAGGACAACGCCGCTACATGGAGAGTTTTTCTGCCTACGCCCGCAGTTTTATTGGAAATATGGAGCGTCCAGATGTTGATAAAATCAATGGACTTTCGCCAGTAATTTCTATCGAGCAAAAAACTACTTCAAAAAATCCTCGCTCTACGGTTGGAACTACAACCGAAATTTACGACTTCTTGCGACTACTTTTTGCCCGTGCTGGCGAAGCATTTAGCTATATTTCGGGCAATAAAATGGTAAAGCAAACACAAGACCAAATCATTGACCAAATTCTGCAACAGTTTGATAATCAGAAGGTTACGTTACTCGCTCCAGTCGTAAAAGGTCGAAAAGGGCATTATAGAGAGTTGTTTGTTCAGATTGCAAAATTGGGTTATAACAAAGTAAGAGTTGATGGCGAAGTTTTGGAAATCAATCCAAAAATGCAACTCGACCGTTATAAAATTCACGACATTGAAATTGTCATTGACCGAGTAATTCCCAAAAATGAAGACCGTTATCGTTTGAGTCAATCTGTCGGTACGGCATTGAAGCAAGGCAAAGGCTCGATGATGCTTTTGGACATAAAAGACAAAACACAATATTTTTCACAAAACCTCACCGACCCCGAATCGGGCATTTCCTACGAAGACCCTTCACCCAATAGTTTTTCGTTCAATTCGCCTTATGGTGCTTGCCCGACTTGCAATGGTTTGGGAACGGTCGAAGAAATCACCGAAGAATCTATTATTCCAGACAAAACGCTGAGCATTACTCGTGGCGGAATTGCTCCTTTGGGCGAGTACCGAGATTTATGGATTTTCAAGCAAATTGAGGTTATTCTGAAAATTTATAAGTCGAATATTGCCACACCGATAGACAAAATTCCCGAAGAAGCTCTCAAAACAATACTTTATGGCAGTGAAGAACCGCTTGCCGTTCCTTCAAAAAAATATCCCGGCACAGAATGGAATACCAATTTTGAAGGTGTAATTACTTTTTTGAAACGCCAACAAGATTCTGACAACGATAAAATTCAAGATTGGGTTCGTGATTTTTTGGTCATAAAAACTTGTCCAGATTGTGAGGGTTTTAGACTAAAAAAAGAGTCATTGCATTTCAAAATTGCAGAGAAAAATATTGCCGAATTGGCCGAAATGGATATTCGGGAAATTGCCGAATGGTTTGTTGATATAGAAAGTCGTTTGAATAACCGTCAGAATATTATTGCCAAAGAAATTTTGAAGGAAATTCGTAAGCGAATTGGCTTTTTGATGGGCATTGGTTTAGATTATTTGACCTTGAATCGTCCACTTCGGACACTTTCGGGCGGTGAGTCGCAACGTATTCGTTTGGCTACACAAATAGGCACCCAATTGGTTGGTGTTTTGTATATTATGGACGAGCCAAGCATTGGTTTGCACCAGCGAGATAATGTAAAATTGATTCAAGCATTAAAAGATTTGCGAGATTTAGGAAATACGGTTTTGGTTGTGGAACACGACAAAGACATGATGCTCGAATCGGACTATATTCTTGACATCGGACCGGGTGCAGGAAGGCATGGCGGACACATTGTTGGACATGGAACACCCAAAGAATTTCTCGAGAATAACAGCATTACGTCAGATTATTTGAGTGGAAGAATCAATATTGAAATTCCGAAAGAAAGGCGTAAAGGAAATGATAAAACGCTGATAATCAAGGGTGCAACGGGGCATAACCTCAAAAATGTTACTTTGAAATTACCTTTGGGCAAGATGATTTGTATTACAGGCGTGAGCGGAAGTGGCAAATCTTCATTGATTCATGAAACACTTTATCCTGTGCTGAACAAGCATTTTTATAACTCCAAAAGAGAGCCATTAGCACACAAATCTATCGAAGGTTTGGAGCATTTGGATAAGGTTATTGAGGTTGACCAAAGTCCAATTGGGCGTACGCCACGAAGTAATCCTGCAACTTATACTGGTATGTTTTCGGAGATACGCACACTTTTTGCCGAACTTCCCGAAGCCAAAATACGAGGGTATAAACCTGGTCGTTTTTCGTTCAATGTGAAGGGCGGACGCTGTGAAGATTGTGAAGGTGCGGGCATGAAAAAGATTGAAATGGAGTTTTTGCCCGATGTTCATGTAGCTTGCGAAACGTGCAAAGCAAAACGTTTCAACCGTGAAACTTTGGAGGTGCGTTACAAAGGAAAATCTATTGCCGATGTGCTTGATATGACTGTCGAACAGGCAGTAGAATTCTTTGAAAGTATTCCAAAAATCAATAGAAAAGTACAGATTTTGAATGAAGTTGGCTTGGGTTATATTACTTTGGGGCAGCACGCCACAACGCTTTCGGGCGGAGAGGCTCAACGAGTAAAGTTGGCAGAAGAATTATCAAAAAAAGATACAGGAAAAACAATTTATATTTTAGATGAACCAACAACGGGACTTCATTTTAAAGATATTCAAAAACTCCTCGAAGTACTACAAAAATTGGCAAATAAAGGCAATACAGTACTAATTATTGAACATAATCTTGACGTAATTAAAGTTTCTGACCACGTAATTGATATTGGACCAGAAGGCGGAAACAAAGGCGGTTACATCATTGCAGAAGGAACACCCGAACAAGTTGCTAAGGTAAAAGGTAGCTATACGGGACATTTTTTGAAGGGAGAGTTGAGGAAGTAAAAACACTAAATCAAAACAATATCATTGGCATTTGCAACTTCATAATTTTGAGTTTTTAAATTTGCCGTTAATTCTACCGAAGAAACTTTTGTACGAGCAACTGCCAACATAATGCCTTGATTATCAATGATTTCTACAACTTCACCGATTTCAAAATCGCCTTTTACTTTCTTGATGCCTACCGCCAAAAGACTGCTTCGTTTTTGTAGAGCTTTTGCTGCACCTGCATCAATTTGTAAAGTTCCGACTGTTAAACTACCGCTTGCCAGCCATTTATTTCTTGAAGAAAGATTAACTTCTTGTGCCGAAAACTCACTTCCGGCTTCACCACGAATGGCTTTCAAGATGCCATCATTTTCTTTCATTCCGAAAATAATCACCTTTATTCCCATGCGAGTAGCCAACTTCGTAAAAGTCAGTTTTGATGCCATTCCACCCGAACCGAGTGCCGATTTTGAATTATCAACTAAGCTAAGTATCTGATTATCAATGTTTTCTATTTTTCGGATAATGTTTTTTTCTTTATCTAAAAGTCCGCCAACTGAGGTACAAATCATCAAAGTTTCTGCTCCAAAACCTGTGGCAATAAGCGTGGCAAGTTCATCATTGTCCGAAAATTTTAATTCTCGGTTGCTCACAACATCATTTTCGTTGGCAATCGGAATAATGTCATTTTTCCACAATTCTTGATAGGTTTCTTTGAGTTGCAAAAATTGCTCACGATTCCCAAAATGCTGGCGTTCGCACAAACTTTGGGCAATTTGAATACAGTATTGCGAAAAATATTTGGCGTAGATATTTAGCAAAAGTGGATTACCAATAGCGGCCGCCGCTTTTCGTTCAGCAATTTCTCCCGAATAATTTTTAATGAAATGCTTGCCCGCACCCACTGCCCCCGAAGAAACCATAACTATCTGATAGTCAGTGTGTAAGGTTGCCACTTGGCGAGCAATCTCGGCAATAATTGTTTCGTCAGGCTCTCCATTTTTTTGTGTGATGGAAGCTGTGCCGAATTTTAGAATTAAGATAGGTTTTTGATTCATAATGGCAAAGGTACGATTTTCAAATTACACAAAAAAAGCCTTGATAATCTTTCGACTATCAAGGCTCTTATATATCAGTTTGGGTAGGTACTATATTATTTGATTTCTATCTCGATTCCGTCAAATTTGTCAATTAGCTGTTGAATATTTATTGTTACAATGTCTAACTGTGAACAAATTGCAGGTATTTTCTTGAAAACTTTATTATCATTACTAATCTCTGTCTCTTCTGTAACAAGAAATACCTCTTCTGTCGGATTGTCTTTTTTAAGATTTAAACATGTCAGAATTAGTTTCATATCAGCCGAATTCATAAAGTCATTTTTTAACAAATCATATTGTGTTTCATTAAATCTGGCTCTCTGAACATTCACTACAAAATTATTATCCACCATTCTATAGAATTTTGCGGGTGCAGGTGGTAAAATAAACTCTGTGTTTAATGGTAATTTATGGATTTTATTGAATGACTTATCGGTTAAGAATGAAAGTGTAGATAAGACAATTCCACTTTTAAGAAATTCACATTCCTCAATTATTTTATCTATGACCAAAATTTCTCCATTTGCTATTTTGGATTTTATTGCTTCAAATAAAATTGATTTTTTGTCAAATGGTAAGTAGTAGCGAACCAACGACATTAATGAGCTGGTGTCAATTACTACTTTCATATAGGAAACTGTCTATTTTGTCAGGTTTGATATTTAATTTTTTACAAAACTCATATTCATTAATTACGCCTTCATAAAACGCTGTTTGTATTGTCGAAACCAATAATGGTGACTTTATAGGTATCGGTGTTGAGCCACCTGAATTAATACCATTCTGCTTATCCAACTCTCTTTGCTTCCTTAATTCTTCACTTTTAATTCTAAAATCCTCTTCAAAGCCCTCTTTAACTTTTTTATAATTCGCAGGGCTTATTTTATTTAGTAAAAGAAGTTTTGTAAAAATTGCAATTCTACTTAAATGTGTTTTTTCTGAAATTGTTTGAATTAAGTCAATATTATAATCATTTTGAGCTGTTGAATTATCTATACTCTCAATGACTTTTTCAAATTGACCGCTTAAAAAATAATATGCAAATTCATTACACCAATTTTCAATTTTTGATACGTTTTGATTTGCTAAATCTTGATAGTCAATTTGGTCTATTTCTTCTTCATCTAAAAGATAGTGCCCTAATTCGTGGGCAAGAGTAAATATTTCTCTTTTGAATGAGATTTGTTGTCTTTTTAGTACAATTACATTGGATTTAAGAAAAAAACCATCAATATTTGCCCTTTCTTTTTTATTCCAAGTTTCTACGAATTCAAAAACTAAAATATTTTTTTCAGCAAGTCTCTTTATTAACTCTGTTAAAAAATCTTTGGGTTTATCTTTAAATTCAGCATTAATCAATTTTCTTATTTCTGTTGCTACATTTTTAGGACTACTATTTAAATTAAAAACGGGTAAAACTCTTTCAAATTTAATATCTGAAAGTTCAGCAATTATTGATAATGAAATTTTAAATTCTTCAAAATGATTAACAATTTTTCTTGCTCCTAAACTTAACTCAACGTCAAATTTTGGTTTTCTAAAAAATATGCTTGCATCTTTTGAAATATCTGGTGATTTTGGGTCTAAATAATAGTGAATGCCCTTATTGAAAACTTTGTCAATTCTTTTTAGATGTCCAAGTTCAATATTTGGACTTAAAATCTGTTCCTTTGTTATTGATTTGGTCAAACCTCCACTGATTAAAGGCAACAGTTCCTCAACTGACATTTTTAACAATGTCAGCAAATACTTTAACCTTTCTATGTTTTGTTCAACTTTCAAGAATTCTTCTTATTATTATTTTCGTGCAAAGATAGTCTTTTTTTACTATCTATCAAGTTGGGTGAGTTCGGCAAAAACTACATCTAATTTCCAAAATTTAGAGAGACTATTCAATTTCTTTGATTCAACATTAAAAGGTCTTTTTGATAGGCGTTTACTACGTCAAACGAACTTTCCCACACGATGCTATCATCTTCTTTCTCAAAAATACTATGTTGTTTTATTTGCTCAAAAGTTTGACAGAAAGCATCAAAAGTCATTCCGTATTTTTGTTCAAAAAAATCAATACGACTTTTATAATAAGCTATTTTTTGGAGAATAATGCCTTTTGCTTGCTCTCGTGCAAAATCCATTACGCTTGTATAACCCAAAGAGTTTATCAGTTGGGTAAATACCTCTGGTGTATTTGCTACTTCTACCATAGTAATTTTGAGTTTTATACAAATGTAACAAATCTAATTTACACCAAAAAAGCCTTGATAATCTTTCGACTATCAAGGCTCTTATTATATTTTCAAAAATTAAGCTCCTGCAAAAGCATTTTTGCTTTCTGCACGTTTACGCTCGTTTTCGTCAAGGTAAATCTTACGCATACGAATTGATTTTGGTGTGATTTCCAAATATTCGTCTTTTTGGATATATTCCATTGCATCTTCTAATGAAAAATTCACTTTTGGAGCAATCTTTACATTATTATCTGTACCCGACGCACGCATATTTGTTAATTGCTTTGCTGTCTGCACATTTACAACAATATCGTTTTGGCGATTATGCTCGCCAATTACCATTCCTGCATAAATATCTTCGTTCGGGTCAATAAAAAATACGCCTCTATCTTGCAATTTATCAATCGAATAAGGTGTTGCTGGACCATTTCCACTGGCAATCAACGAGCCATTTACACGACCAGGAATTGCACCTTTGAATGGCTCATACGCCTTGAAACGGTGGTTCATAATTGCCTCACCAAAAGTTGAAGTCAAAACACTTGAACGTAAGCCAATCAAACCACGAGAAGGAATACTAAACTCCAAGTGTTGCAAATCGCCTTTTGGTTCCATAATCAACAACTCGCCTTTGCGTTGGGTTGCCAATTCGATAACTTTTCCTGCAGTTTCTTCTGGTACGTCCACCACCAATGTTTCGATAGGCTCTAAACGGCGACCATTTTCATCTTCTTTGTATAAAACTTGTGGCTGTCCAACTTGAATTTCGTAACCTTCACGACGCATCGTTTCGATAAGAATAGACAAGTGAAGAATTCCACGACCAAATACTAAAAACTTATCTTCAGTATCGCCAGCTTCTACCCTTAATGCAAGATTTTTTTCAATTTCTTTCATCAAACGGTCACGCAAATGGCGAGAAGTTACGAATTTACCTTCTTTTCCGAAGAAAGGAGAGTTATTAATCGTAAACAACATATTCATTGTAGGCTCGTCAATCGAAATACGTGGCAAAGCCTCTGGATTTTCGATGTCAGCAACTGTATCACCAATTTCAAAATCTTCGATACCTGTGATTGCACAAATTTCTCCTGAACCAACTTCAGCAACTTTTACTTTGCCCAAGCCTTCAAAAACCTGCAATTCTTTGATTTTATTTCTCTTTATTGTACCATCAGCTTTGCAAAGAGCAATTTGCATACCCTCTTTTAAAACGCCTCTTGCAACACGACCGATAGCTATTCGACCTACAAAAGAAGAATAATCTAATGAAGTGATTTGCATTTGTGCTGTTCCATCAACTACTGGCGAAGCTGGAATATATTTGATAACGGCATCAAGCAATGGGACGATGTCAGTTGTTGGTTTTTGCCAATCTGTACTCATCCAACCTTGTTTTGATGAACCATAAAGGCAAGGAAAATCTAATTGGTCTTCGGTTGCATCAAGGTTGAACATCAAGTCGAAAACTTGCTCATGAACCTCGTCGGGGCGACAGTTTTCTTTATCTACTTTATTTACAACTACGATTGGTTTCAAACCTAATGCAAGGGCTTTGCCTAATACAAAACGAGTTTGTGGCATTGGACCTTCAAAAGCATCTACTAATAAAATTACGCCATCGGCTAATTTCAATACTCGCTCTACTTCACCACCAAAGTCAGAGTGACCAGGTGTGTCAATAATGTTGATTTTTACGCCATTGTATCTTACCGACACGTTTTTTGAAGTGATGGTAATTCCACGCTCACGCTCAAGGTCGTTGTTGTCAAGAATTAGGTCGCCAAATTCTTGGTTTTCTCTGAAAAGTTTTGATGCGTGAATGATTTTGTCAACCAATGTAGTTTTGCCGTGGTCAACGTGGGCAATGATGGCAATGTTTCTGATATTGTTCATTAAATGTAATTGTTTGTTTCGCTGTGCATCAACATTTACCATATACACAACGATAAACAAAGACGAACAACACCCTACTAAAATAAAACGCAAAAGTAAGAATTATTATTGAGAAAACCTTGCCAAGATTCGATAATCCCTTGATTATCAAATTGTTAATAAGAATAGTGCAATTTTTGGAGGGAATAAAAGAGCTTTTGGCGTTTAGCTTTTAGCAATTAGCTTTTTACAACAATATCCGTCATTCAATATTCGTCATTCAATATTCGTCATTCTACATTGATTATATATTTAACCAATAAGTAATTTTCAAAATCAAAGCACGGTTTTTTGGAGTCCAAGCATTTACAGGATAACGAGGAATAGCTTCGGCAAAATAATTGTCGGTATAGACCAAAAACAAATCACTTACGGGTTTAAATCTCCACTGTAAGCGAGAGTTGATATTGGTATTATTTGTTTGAGTATTATATTGAAAAAAGGTACTGAAAAATACACTTCTCGAAAAACTCAACTCGGCACTTGGTCCAATTAGCCAATATTTGACACTATTATATGGCTTTGGTAAATCAATTTGCGTATAATTTGCATTGAGCGAAAGTAGTCCGTAAGGTTGAATTCGGTAGCCGATTGTGTTTTCTGAAACAATCGCTTTTCCATTAAAATACTCTCCTTGATTCCATTCTGCTTCGATTCTGAAAGCATTACGAGGGCTATTTTCAATGCCAATACTCCAAAAACGTGCTTTATAGTCGCCAATGGGCAACTCTTTTACATTTTTAGATAAATCCGGGTTTGGATTATCGCTTGCATTGGTTGGGTCAAATGGAAAAAAAAGATGTGTAAAATTCCAGTTATAAGCAATATAAGCTTCGCCCCCTGTCGGTGTATTGACAAAAAAAGAAAGATTTGTTTCGCTATCTAATCTTTTTCCATTCAAGTCAAAAACATCACTTCCCTCACTTCCGATTCCGAAAGCATTAATATATTTTGAAATTTGTTTTGATTTAGGATTCAATGTAAACAGAATTGGGCGATAAAGCTGATAAATGCCTGTTCGTGGCACAAAACCCATATCGGCTCGATAATTTTCTCCGATTCGTTGCATACCCAAGTTCAAATCAATATTTGGGTGATGATACCCCATATAATGTGCCGCACTGCCAGCATCTTTTTTTCCATCGGGCGAAAACGATTGATGATAATAGGTTTCAGATTCAAAACGCCCATTTTTTGAATTATAATTAAACTCCAAACCAGCATTTCTGTTGTAAGCTCGATAACCTTGCCTTTGGTCGGTAGTAAAATCATTCAATAAATTTTCTTTATTAGCAAAAACTACTCCGATTGTTGAACGTTCAAACACTTTTTGCTGAAGTGTAACCACTGAATAATTGGCGGCAGGAAGGTATTTGTTTTCACCAAAATTTACTTTTTTCGTCTGCATATTCATCACTCCGAGGCGAAGATTATCATTGAGTTTTCCACTCAATCTTGCCCCAAACAATATCGGCACTTGCTTGTTGAGTCCTGTAACTGGATTTCGAGCAATTCCGATTCTTCTTGAAAAAAACGGGCGAGTATCAGGAAAGCCAAAAGTGCCAAAAAGGTCATTGTTTTCAAGAAAAAACTGCCTTCTTTCAGGAAAAAACAATTCAAAACGACTCAAGTTTGTAACCTGTCTATCAACTTCTACTTGCGAAAAATCAGGGTTTATTGTCAAGTCTAAATTCATGGAAGATGTAACGGCAATTTTTGCGTCCATGCCAATTCCTCCAGTATTGTCTGTTGTCGTTGGAAGGGCTTGTAAATTTTCTTCATTTCTTTGAAAATCTTTGGTTGTGCCGCCCGAAATAAAAGGAATCAACGAAACATTTGCACCGGGTTTTGGCGGAGCATCGTCCCAAAGAAGATTTCCCATAAAAGCGGTATTACTTGGTGGAAAATTGCGTGGAACAGGTCGCCAAGTCGAAATTTCGTTGGCTTTCAAGCAATTTCGACCAAAATTTATACGCCAAGAATTATCTCCTTCGTTGATTTTATAGCGTAAAGTCTTGAATGGAATCGCCATTTCGAGCTCCCAAAAATCATCATAATTTCGAACTTGCGAATACCATTTGTTGTCCCAATACAATGAAACTGATTCATCGCTGGGCGTTAATAAGCCTTCTCTTTGAACATTGAAAGGCGATAATGCAAAATGAAAGGCATTCAATCGGTCTTTGAAAGTATCGAAATTTACTACAAAAACATCGCTCGTTCCACCTGCAAAATCACGTTTCAGAGAAGTAGTCGTATAGGTTTTTCGTTGTTGGAAAATCTTTGCCCCAACATAAATAAAATTATCATCGAAAGTTACTCGAACTTCGGTTTTTAGCTTGGCAAAAGAAGAATCATAAGGGCGATTGAGAAAAAAATCTTTGGCAAGGTCGGCAGATTTCCAAGCATCTTCGTCCAAAACACCGTCTAATTTTATTGGCATTTTTGATTTTTTGATGTGAAGATTATACTTTTCGTCGCCCTGAGTGGTTTTGTTGTCTTGTGCGGAAATTGTAGTAATTCCCAAAAGGATTGCTCCTATGGTAGTGTATAGTTTTTTCATAAAGTGATTATAAATTGTAGTTTGTTGATTTTGTGTGGACAATTGGGAAAATTGTCTTACGTTTTATACAAGGAAACTAAGCAAAAAGTTGCAAAACATATCAAAAAGGCATTAAATCACCCTTTTTGGGGGATAAATAATGATAATTTCAACTCAGATTCATAAAATATTTTTTTCTTTCATCGGTCATTTTTTCGATAGAATAACGAAGAGCAGTACGAGGAATTTGACCGATTTTTTGCTCTAAAAAATCTTCAACTTGCTTTTCACCACCCTGCTTCCATGCTTCTCGGAGCATCCAACCAACAGCTTTATGAATCAAATCGTGCTTGTGCGAGAGCAATATTTCGGAGATTTTTAGGGTATCATAAAATTGCTTATTTTTGATAAAATACAAAGTCGAAATGATGGCAATTCGTTGTGTCCAGAGGTGGGTGGTGCGAGCCATGTCATAAAGAATGCTTCGGTTTTTGTCGAACAAATATGCCCCAACAATATCTCGTGCCGAGCAATCAACCAAGTCCCAATTATTGATATTGTGTGTATTGTCTAAGTAAAAATCGTAGATTTCTTGACGAATTTCGCCCTTAGCTTTTTTCATTTGTTCAACCAAAATAATCAATGCTGCCAAGCGATATTCGTGAATAGGGCTATCCAATAATTCTTGTAACTCACTGAAAGCCAAGTGTTTATGGTTTTTGCAAATCGCTCGAAGGTCAGGATTTGAAATGCCAATAAAAATATCTCCTTCGCCATATTGACCCTTGCCCGTCTTAAAATACCACTCCGAAGCTTTGGCTCGTTCGGGTGTTGCAATGGCTTGAATTTCGTCAGTAATTTTATTCATAAAAAGCAAATTTTCTAAAAAATGACATAAAGAAAGGCTGTGGGCAAAACACCCACAGCCTTATCTGCTACTAAATCCACACAACTTTAAGTCAAATATAAATATTATAATTGAATTACGCAAGAAAATTCTTCAAAAAAATAATCGTGAGGCTTGATAAAGTACAATTAAATATACTTATTATGCCATAAAAATAATTGATTTACTCGTATTTTTGTCAAAAATTAAAATCATTTTATGACAATTGACTCTCATCAGCATTTTTGGAAATTCAACCCGATTAGAGATTCTTGGATTACTGATGAAATGTCGGTTATTCAAAGAGATTTTTACCCAGAAGATTTAGCACTTGTTTTGAAAAAAAATGACATTAATGCCTGTGTAGCTGTGCAAGCTGACCAAAGTTTGGAGGAAACAATGTTTTTGCTTAATCTTGCCGAAGAAAACGATTTTGTAAAGGCTGTCGTTGGTTGGATTGACCTCAAGGCAGATAATATTGCCGAGCAATTGACAGAGTTTTCTTTACAAAAAAAACTGGCGGGATTTAGGCATATTTTGCCGGCAGAACCCGATTTAGAGTTTATGCTCCACCCAAAGTTTTTGCGAGGAATTGCCGCTTTGAAAAAGCATGATTTTACTTATGACATTTTGATTTTTCCAAAGCATTTGCTTGTTGCTCAAAAATTTGTTGCTCGTTTTCCCGATCAAGCTTTTGTGCTTGACCATATTGCCAAGCCATACATCAAAGCTGGTTTGATTGCCGATTGGAAAAAAGACATTGAAAGTTTGGCAAAGTTTGATAATATTCAATGCAAAGTTTCGGGAATTATCACCGAAGCCAACTGGAATACATGGACTTTTCAAGAAATAAAACCTTATTTGGATGTTGTTTTTGAGGCTTTTGGCACTGACCGAATTATGTTTGGTTCAGATTGGCCCGTGTGCTTGCTTGCAGGAGAATATGCCCAAGTCAAAGGAATTATAGAAGCCTATACGCAAGGTTTTTCAACAACAGAAAAAGCAAAAATTTTTGGCGAAAATGCAGCAAAATTTTATAAAATAAGATAAAAAATGACGAATTATTCGAATAACGAAAGTCGAATAATTTCCATAGTTTGGTTATATAAATAGCTTATTATCAATAGTTTAACTATTCTTAAACAAACTTAATTTTAAAACAAAACAATGACAGAACCCCCTGACGGCAAAAAAATAGGTTTAAAGAAAGTTTTAGGCACGTCTCAATTATGGGCAATTGCTGTTGGAATGGTGATTTCGGGTGAATATTTTGGTTGGAATTATGGTTGGCAAACTTCGGGAACGATTGGTTTTTTGGTTTCTACGTTGCTCGTAACCGTCATGTACGTTACTTTCATCTTTTCTTACACCGAATTAACGGCAGCCATTCCCGATGCGGGTGGTGCTTTTGAATATGCTAATCGTGCCTTTGGGTCTTTGGGAGGATTCATTGCTGGCTTTGCTACCTTAGTTGATTTTCTGCTCGCTCCACCCGCAATTGCTTATGCCTTAGGGAGTTATGTTCATTTTCTTAATACTAACATTCCCGAAATCCCTGTTGCCATTGGCACTTACTTTATTTTTATTACCATTAACGTTTTAGGAATAAAAGAATCGGCTCGTTTTTCATTAGTCGTAACAATTTTGTCAGTGTTGGAATTGGTAGTTTTCATGGCTGTAATTTTTCCGTATTTTAAAACGGAGAATTTTATGGCTCACAATCCACCAACTTTAACGATGGATGGAATCTTTGCGGGAATTCCTTTTGCGGTATGGTTTTTTGTGGCAATTGAGGGCGTGGCAATGGTTGCAGAGGAAGTTAAAAACCCAAAAACTACCATTCCAAAAGCGTATATTTCGGGTATAATTACCTTAGTTATTTTAGCGTTAGGAGTTATGATTTTGAGTGCGGGCGTGGGTGATTGGCGGACGTTGAGTAGCATTGATTATCCATTGCCAGAAACACTTGCGATGGCTTTGGGCAGAGACAGTTATTTAGCAAAACTCTTTGCCAGTATTGGACTTTTTGGACTGATTGCCTCTTTTCATTGCAACACCATTAGTTACTCACGACAAATTTATGCACTCGCACGGGCGGGCTATCTACCTGATTTTCTGAGTGTTGTGAATAAAAAATTCCAAACCCCACACTGGGCTTTAATTGTGGGCGGGTTGGTTGGCTTTGTAGCAATCTTTACGGGAACAACGTCTCAGATTATCATTCTTTCGGTTTTGGGGGCAGTGATAATGTACGGAGTTAGTATGTTGAGTTTAATCGTTTTACGAAAAAAAGAACCTAATCTTGAACGTCCTTTTAAAGCTCCATTTTATCCAATTTTCCCACTTATTGCCTTCGTTTT
>JANNDY010000137.1:0-20673 GCA_031378345.1 Emticicia sp.
TGAGACCGGAAGGTCAGAAAATTTAACTGGTTCCATTAAGGATAAAATGTTTTAGTCGGAACGTCACTGTCGTCCTCACGCAAAACCGTGGATTGCCCCGATAGCCGAAAAAAAATGATAAAGCGAACGATGAGAACCATCCGTTGCTGCCCTGAAAGGAAATTGAATGAAGGAGTGCGAACTCTCTTGAAACAAATTTATTGACGCAGAGGCTCCAATACGGATGTGCCTTTTTTAATACAGGTGCAAAAGTACGGGTAATATTTTGGATAAACAAATATTTGATAGAAAATAATTGTATTTTTTTTAGAACTATAATGAAACTATTAAAATAAACACCCTACTAACCGACGCTAAAGCATTGATTTAAAGTACATTAACTAAAATATAACTAATATAATGATATGACTTGAACTGTAATTTATTGTATTATTCTTAGAATTACAATTCTTTAATATTCAAAAGGAAATTAAAAACCTTCAAAAGAAAAATTGCTTTTTAAAAAATAAATCTCTTATTTTAAACACAAATACAGCACTTCATTAAAGAAATCCTGCTTGATTCTGTATAAAATCCAAACACATGAAAAAAAATATTTGCTTCATTTTTATACTCTTTTCCATTGTTTTTATATCAAATACAAACGCTCAGGTTTGTCAAAACCCTTATATAGCTTGTAGTTCGCTAAATAATAATACCCTCACACAATGTGGAAGTTCGTTTACTTATCCTGCAACAATTTTAAATAACCCTTGTGTGCAAGGTTCTGTCAATACTAATTATGGCTGTGGATTTACTTTAGGGACTCCTCAAAATCAAAACTGGTTTGTGATTACGGTAACAAGTGGAAATGGTGAAGAATTAAACTTTGAATTCACTAACTCTACAAATCAAAACATCAATGGTGTTATTTGGGGACCTGTAAGTAATGATTTATCAAGAGCTTGTTATTATGCTTCTGGATTACCCTTTTCCTGTGATTTTGATGCTGGAAACCCTAATCTAAGAATTCAACATGCTTTTACGGGACAAACTTATCTCATGATGCTAAGTAATTATTCTGGTGGAGCAACGGATATTACAATAAATCAGCCAACAGGTGGAGGTTCTGTCAATTTTTGCAGGTTTATACCTAATAACTTTGCCTGTACACTTCCTACAGCAACATTTTTATCCAACAAAACTTTATTAAGTGGTAATCAAGCTACTGTTGAAATTGCCTTTACTGGCACTCCCCCATTTTATTACTCATTTGGCGATGGTGGCTATGAATATACTTCACTTTCAAACTACGATGCAAGTTTCATTTCTTATCCTATAGAATCATCAGAATTAAAATTGGCATCAATTAGAAATTCATGTGGAACTGGTACAATTCTGAATAATACTATGTACACAAAAGTGCTTGAAAGAGATACGGTTTTGAGGTCATGCTATCAATTTAACGCAAAAGCCGTTGATGGTGTAAGTGCCAATGAAGGCACAGTAAATGGTGCATTATTGACAAATGATAGAAATAATGCAGCAAATCAAGCATATTCTTTTGATGGCATCAATGATTTTATAAGTATGAATGCAAGAGAATACCCTGCCGAACAATATACTATGGCTGCTTGGGCTTATATTGATAATTTACCTTCGAGTGGTTCATTACAAAAAATCATTTCGATAGGTGCAGATGATTATGAACAATATATTGGCATCGCCAATAATTCTCAAACTGGAAATCAAGCAAAATGGATTATTGGTGGTAAATTTTATGATGGTGCTGCTCCATCAACTTCATATACGGCAACTACAAATCAATGGGTACATATTTGCTCGGTAAAAACTTTAGATAGCCTGAAACTTTTTATAAATGGAATTTTGGTGCAAAGAATTTATCAAGGCTCTTTCCCACAATACAGCAATAATCCTCGTGCAAGAATTGGCAGTAGTGTGAACGATAGAGAATATTTCAGCGGAAAAATTGATGATGTAAAAATATTTTCAGGAGCATTGAAAAACAGGCATATTTTAGATTTATTCAATTCAAATGATTGTAATTTTAGGCTTTGTAATGATATTCCATTTGCGACTTTTGAAACTGATGAAGTGATTATGAAAAACGCTGGAACTATTAAAGCAAACTTCACAGGGCAAAGTTTTTACTTGTCAAGTATTAGTAAAGAAATGCCTGTAAAATCTTCAAGTGGTAGTTATCCCTCTTCATATCGAACGTTCAATCTAAATTCGGATTCTTCTAAAATTAAATATTACAAATTAACTCATTTCGGTGGAAGATGTGGAACTGGCATTCTGACAAATCAAATAAAAGTTATTTTTACACCAATCATTACCAGTTGTTTTTCATTTAATGGCAATACGCTGAATGATGTAGCTCCAAAACATGGAAATAGCAATGCCACATTTACAAGTGATAGATTTGGTAATCCAAACAAAGCATTGAGTTTCAACGGGAATACATCGGTATATTTAGCGAATGCCAATGCGACAGTTCGGTCTGGGTCATATTCTATTTCTGCATGGATTAGTTTAGGTGCATTACCACAATCCTCTCCAATGACTATTTTTGGCGGCAGCAGTTTTGGGATTGACCATGCATTGATGATTAGTAAACAAAGTAACACTAATTTAACAGTTTTACGTTTTCAAACAAATGACATTAATTTTTTTGAAGAACCAATAAATATTCAACTCAATCAATGGATACATGTTGCTGTTACAAATGTTAATGGTAAAATTTGGCTTTACGTAAATGGTCAAGTCATTCGCATTGGCTATATTAACCAAGATGATGATTATTTTGGCTATTCGGCAATTGGAGGAAAAACAGGGGGTTATTTTTATGGCTTCAATGGAAAAATTGATGATGTGAAAGTTTTTTCAGGTACTTTAACTGATGCTCAAATGCTCGACATATATAATTCGATTGATTGTGATTATAGACCTTGTAGTGAAAAGCCTTCTGGGAATTTGATTAGTGCAACTGATGCTTTTTATGGTCAAAACAGTTCATATCAATTAGATTTTCAAGGGGCAGGAAACTGGTCTTATACTTTGAATAATGGAATATCTAATACTATGTATTCAACCGAGTATAAAAATCATGTACAAAGTTATAGTGCTGTAAATAATAACACAACAGTTCTAAAACTAACATCTGTTCAAAATGCTTGTGGCTATGGTGAAGCTACAGGAAAAGTAGTAATAAATGTTATTCCAAAAACTCAAAATTGTTATTTGCTCAATAATAATGGCACAAATTCATTAGGAAATTACTCAGGCACTTTGTACAATACAATTGCAGCATCTGATAGATTTGACAATTCAAATTCAGCATTTGAGTTTAATGGGACATCTTCATTCATTGACATTCCGATAACTGGCTTATTAAATCCAGAATATAGCATTTCACTTTGGGTAATGCCTTATAATCAAGCAAATAGCTCAACAAAAGTCATTTCTTTAGGCACACAAAGTCAAAATCAAAAGTTAGTTTATAGTTTTGACAGTAACTTAAATAGCTGGAATTGGACTTTTTCTTCATCCTCCTCTCAAAGCTCTTCAACTCTAAAATCAAGTAAAGGAATTAGCCAAAACCAATGGCATCATATTGTTTTGACGAGAAATTTACAAAAGCAACAAATATATATTGATGGGATTTTGGTAGATGAAAAACCAGTTTCAGATGCCCCCAATTATGGTTATCCTTCTTGTATTTTTATAGGAAAGGGGCATGATTCAGGCGATACTTTTGCAGGTAAAATTGATGATGTAAAATTTCTGAAAGGCACATTAAATTCAAGTGAGATTAGAAATATTTATAACAGTGCTGAAAGTTCTTGCAATTTCACTCCTTGCCCTAATCTCAATTTAAGCGAAGAAATCATAAATGGTGTTAAAATTATAGAATCTGGCAAAACGATTTTATCGAATAGTTCAATTATACAAAATGCAAATGTAACTTTTGATTCTGGGAGCGAAATTATTTTAAATCCAGGTTTTAAAGTAGAAAACAACAGTGTTTTTAAAGCAATTATTGATGGTTGCGGAAATTATTAAAAAAATCAAACAAGCCCCAAAAAGCACCTTTCGATTACAAAAGAAAATTGAAAACCTTCAAAAGAAAAATTGCTTTTTCAAAAATAAATCTCTTATTTTAAGAGAAAGTCCTCAATTGAATTTTTCTAATTCTAATAAATTTTGTAGAATTTAACCAAGAATGTAAAGATTGGACTTTCCTACGATATTTACTTCGAGTTGTTTAACATTAATTCATTGATAGTCAGTTGATTATGAAAAAACATAGAACTTTCGACATCGTCTTAATAACATTCTTTTTCTTGTTTAATTTCTCTTCTTTCGCAAAAGAAGTTTATCCTTTCGAGAAAAAACTTCCTCCAACAGGTGAAGAAATCTATAAAAGCAAATGTGTTTTTTGTCATAATGGAACTGTAAAAGAAGCTCCACGATTTGAGGCATTACAATTATTATCAAGCAATGCCATCATAAAATCCTTGCAAAGTGGCGTAATGAAAGTACAAGGTTCGAGCCTTTCGGCAGATGAAAAAACTTTGGTTGCTAATTTTATTTCTAAAATTGGTTTTCAAGAAAAAACCGCCATTGCAGGAATGTGCGATGACTTGAAAACGCCTAAAAATGAAACTCCTAAAGTGAGTAATTGGGGCATGGGTTTGAGTAATCAAAGGTTTGTTGATTCAAAAACTACAAGTATAACTTCCGAAAATGCAGGCAAATTGACACTAAAATGGGCTTTTGCTTTTCCAGAAGCAACTTGTGCAAGGTCGCAACCGACCATTGCTGGCAATACACTTTATACTGCCAGTCAGCATGGAATTATTTATGCTATTGATACAAAAACAGGTTGTATAAAATGGACTTTTCAGACAGAAAGTGAAGTCAGAAGTGCTATTTCGATAGGTACAGACAAAAATGGCTATGCCAATCGCTTATATTTTGGAGATTTCAAAGCGAATGTTTACGCCCTTGATATTTCGACTCGTAAGCTACTTTGGAAGAAAAAAATAGAAACAAATGAGCAAGCAACCATCACTGGCTCATTAAATTTATATCAAAATCGCTTATATATTCCTGTTTCGGCAATTGAAGTTATTTCAGCCTATAATCCACAATATGAATGTTGTAAATCTCGAGGCTCGGTGGTTGCACTTGATGCCACAAATGGCAAGCAAATTTGGAAAACTTATACCATTGATGAGCCAAAACCAAGTAGCAAAAATTCGGTTGGTACACAAAACTTTGCTCCTTCGGGAGCACCTGTTTGGTGTAGCCCAACGATTGATACAAAACGAGGTTTGCTTTATATTGGTACTGGCGAAAACTACACAAGCCCCTCTACTGCTACCAGCGATGCGATTATTGCACTTTCGTTGGCAACTGGAAAAATTGAGTGGGTGAAACAGACCGTCAGTCAAGATTCGTGGAACGCTGCTTGCACAATGCCCGACGGAGCTAATTGTCCGCCCAATTTTGGCCCAGATTATGATTTTGGAGCTGCTCCTATTTTGGTTGAAGGCAACCAAGATTTGATTTTGGCAGGGCAAAAATCGGGTATGGTTTATGCCATGAATCCTGACAAAGCTGGCGAGATTGTTTGGCAAGCGAGGGTTGGTCGTGGGGGCATTATGGGCGGCATTCATTGGGGAATGGCAAGCGACCAAAAAACACTTTTTGTGCCTATCAATGACCGAGATGTTTATGAAGTTGATAAAGACAAACCTGCCTTTTCTGGGCTTCATGCTTTGAATATTGCTGATGGAAAATTTATTTGGTCGAAAATTCAAGAGAATACTTGTGGAGATGCCAAATGGTCATGCGGACCGGGGCTTTCGGCAGCCATCACGTTGGCAAATGATGTTGTTTTTGGTGGCTCACTTGATGGAGTTTTTCATGCTTATTCGAGCAAAAATGGCAGTATTTTCTGGGAATTTGATACAAAAAGAGAATTTGAGGCAACAAATGGAATAAAAGCAAGCGGCGGAACAATTGATTCGGCAGGGGCAGTTGTTGTCGGAAATCAAGTTTTTATCAATTCGGGTTATGCCAAATTTGGCGAAAAAGCAGGCAATGTTTTACTGTGTTTTGAAATCAAATAAGCTCAAATTTTCTATGAAAACCTTACTATTATATCTATTTATTTCCTTTCAAATATTTGCTCAAAATGCAGCAATAACGGGCATCAATCATGTCAGTCTTTCTGTAACTGATTTGGAGAAATCAATTGGTTTTTATAAAAATGCTATTGGTTTAGAAGTGATTAATCGTCAGGAAATAAAACAACAAATCCCTTCCGAAAAAGCAGCAAAAATTAAGCATAAAAATAGAAAAACAGTAACTTTGAAAGGTCCAAATGGGCAAATAGAGTTACTGCAATTTGAAGGTATAAATCCAAATTCACAGAGTAAAATGCCTGTGCAAGGTTCGGGAATTACTCACGTTTGTTACCAATCGCCAATGACAAATTCAATTTACGAAAAATCAAAAAAGTTAGGAGCAAAAATCGTGAGTCGAGGAGAAAAACCGATTGATAGAGGCTACGGAATTCACTATGCTTATATCAAAGATAATGACAATATTATGTTTGAAAATGAGGAGTTTGAAAAGCCAAAATTCACTGAAAATGTTTGGCTTGGACACGTTGCTTTAGTCACGCATGACATTGACCGATTAGTAAATTTCTACACACAACTACTTGATAGTAAGCCTATTAACAGAAAAGACAATATCAAAAACAACCCAAAATTAGATGATATTGCAAATATTGACAGCTTAGAATTGCGTGGTGCATGGTTTCAAGTTGGCAATATGCTTTTGGAAATTTGGCAGTTTGACAGCCCTAAAACTATGCCTAACGAAAAGCCAAATTCTTATACCGAAATTGGTTATCAGAAAATTGTTTTTGATGTAAAAAACCTTAAAAAAGTAAATGAAAATTCACTCAAAAAAGGCATTGAATTTCTTTCAAAACCTGTCATATATAATAAAACCGTCGAAGTTTTCTTGCGAGACCCCGACGGTAATTTATTGCTTTTACATGAAAAACTGCTTTGATGTTTTTAGCAAAAAAAATCTTCTCAATTCCCAGTTTTTACTCTTCCTTGCTCGGCTTCGGTGGCAGTGCTACGACGACGGGCAGCTTTTACATTCTGATTACCAAATTTATAAGTAAAAGTCAAACGGGCATTTCGACTGTCCCAACGGTTGCGAATGGCGAGATTTACATTGGCAAAATTTGTTTGTCCTCTAAACCTATTTGTCAAGAAAATGTCATTTACGTTGAGCTTTAAGTTAGCTTTTTTGTTCCAAAAAGTTTTCTGCAAACCTGCATTGACTGCGTACTGAGATTTTCCAATCATCATGCCATAAACATTGGGCGAATTGTACCACATTGACACTTCCATCATCAAACTTTTTGGCAATTTCAGGTTTTGACTTGTATAAAAATTATACGCAACTTGACCAACATTTAAAGTTTGTCCGAGCAATTGCCCGTTGTATTTATTGTAGTAAACCGAAACATTGTTTTGTGCTGACCACCATTTTGTAATCGGAATCGGGAAGCTCAAATTGAGGTTTAGATTCTCGTATTTTGCCAGATTTTCTCTTGTTGCAAAGGTGATTTTCTCAGGGTCAAGTCCTTGAATATTATTGTATTTTTTGATTTTTGCAAGCACAATTGGGTCATTTACAGCATTTTTGATAACTTCTATCATATAATCGCTTGTAACGCTATAACCCAAACTCGTAACAAAAGCTTGCTTGAAAGTATGTGTCATTTCAAAAGAATTTGTAAACTGAGGCTTCAAATATTCGTTGCCTAACTGATACGTATATGGGTCAAGGAAATTGATAAAAGGATTCAACGAACCATAATCTGGACGCTCGATTCGGCGGCTATATGAGTACGTAAGTTGGTTATTTTTATTTATAGTTTGTGTCAAAAATGCACTTGGAAAAAGTTTTGCATAATTACGTTCCCGACTTTCATTCAGCGTAACCGACTCGCCTTTTGCGTGCGTGTGTTCCATGCGTAGCCCTGTTTGCAAATTCCATTTTTCGCTTAATTTTTTATTGAAATTTACGTAAGCAGCATTGATATTTTCTTGGTAAATGAAGAAATTTGTACGCCCTTTGTCAGCTAAACCATTCTGAAAAAACATTATATCGTTTTCAGATTTCACAAAGCTACTTTTTACGCCAAATTCCAATTGAGCATTCGCTTTTGGCAAAGGATTTACGTAGTCAGCTTTTACGGCAAAAATATTGTATTTGTTCGGAATATTGCTCGTAATGTTCAGTGGAGAGCCAATTTCGATTTGTTTTGTATCAATAAATTTAAAAAACTGGGTATTCATGCCACGCTCAAAACTCAAATTATCATAAACCGAATAGTCCACATCGGCAGTTAATTCTTTGCCTAATGAGTCGAAAGTATGCTTGAAATTGGTGTTCAAAGTAATGCTTTTCCAAGACTGAAAACTGCTTGCCGTAGTCTGCAAACTCGAATCAGGAATGGCACTTCCAGCATGCTTGATATAAGTTCTGTTGAGATTTGGAGCGTTTAGCTTATTTTGCCAAGCACCCACACTTCCATTGACCAAATAGCCAAAAGTAGTTTTCTTGGAAGCATAAAAATCTTGACCCAATTTATAGCTAAAATTCTGATTGGCATTATAGCGATAAGCATATTGTTCAAATACTTTCCCACCAATATCACGTGTTAGCACATTATTATTGAAGCGTTGATTGTCTGAAAAAGTAAAATTTGCAAACGAATTTACTTTCCCTTGACGGTTATTGAGGTTCAAACTTGTATTATATTTTGGCATAATGCCGGGCTTTACAGTTTCGATTGTACTAAAATCACTACTAAGTCCAGTTTCCAAATCTGGTGGAAAACTTGCCGAAAAACCAGCCGAAATGTTGCCATTTGTGCCAAAATTCTTGTTTTTCTTCGTAACTATATTTATGACAGCCTTTCCAGCGGCATCATATCGGGCAGAAGGATTGGAAATGATTTCAATTTTTTCGATTTGGTCGCTACTCATGTTTTTGAGTTGTATTGCCAAATCTGCTTGCGACATATAAGTTGGCTTGCCGTCCATCATCACAAGCACACCTTGCTTGCCTTTTACACTGATGTTGTCGTTGTTATCAACCGAAATCCCAGGCGATTTTTGAAGCACTTCCAAAGCAGTATTGCCTGTGGCAACGATGCTGCCTTCCACATTGACAATCAATTTGTCGGCACGTTGCTCAATAAATGGTTTTTTGGCTGTTACGCTTACTTCTTTGAGGTTTTTGGTGTCTAATTCGAGTTGAATATTTGATAATTTTACCTCCAAATTCTCATCACTAAGTACAATTTTTGGCGAAAAATATTTTTTATAGCCAACCATCGAGACCGACACAATGTATTGAGTTTCGCTACCAACTGCCACTTGTTCAAAATAAAATTTTCCATCATTATCGCTCACTGCACCTTTGGTGAGTGTCGAATCTTTGGCTTTAAGCAGCAAGACATTTGCAAACGGCATTGGTAGCTTTTTTTCGTCGTAGAGGCTTCCCGATACTTTTCCTTTGTAGGAAATTTGGGCAAAAGAAATCAGGCTCGCACTTGCGAGTAGCATTGTAAGTAATAGCTTTTTCATTTTTGTAGTTTTAAAGTAATAGCTTTTTCAGATTTGAGATATGAGATTGAGGATACAAGAAAACTTACGAAATCTTAAACCACCTTCAACATATTCTCTGCTTTGTTATTTTTTATTGTTTGATGCAAATTCTGTAGTTGGGGTTACATTTTTGAAGAAAACTGTCCCATAAAATAGGAACAGTTTTCTTTGATAAACCTTAAACTAATTTTTCTTTTTCATAATTTATGATACAAATATATAGGTACTTTGTAATGCAAGGTACAAGTTATTACACAAGTGGTTTTAATTTTGTGATGAAAGGCGTAGAGGCTACATTTTTTAGATGAAAACTATGCTGAAAGAGTTGCTTTTGCTTGAAAAAATTATTTATTTTCCTCCCCAGCATACTCCAAAATATCTCCTGGTTGGCAATTGAGAGCTTTGCAGATGGCATCTAAGGTAGAAAAACGCATGGCTTTTGCCTTTCCAGTTTTAAGAATAGAGAGGTTTGGTAACGTAATATCTACTTTCTCAGCCAATTCCGATAAGGGAATTTTACGTCGAGCGAGCATTACATCGAGGTTTACGATTATGGACATTTTCTTGATTTTGTGAGTGAGTGATTTGTAATTGAGTGATTTTTACACAGTTAGTTCATTTTCTTCTTGAATCTCTACGCCACGTTTGAATACTTGCGACAATGCTAAAAGTAAAAATCCTAAGAAAAAGCTATTTTGAGGTCCAAAAACAAAAAAACTCGTTTGAAATTTCATTTTTCCAAACTCCATGATAATTTCTCTCACATAATCTGACAGAAAAAAGCCATGCAAAAGATTCAAAAAACCACCAAATATTAATGCTAATCCTATATTTCTAATTCGATGTGCATTTTTAATTGTAAAGATTTTTTCCTCATTAGCTGAATTGAAAATTTCCTTCAAAAAATATGCTATCAAAATATACAAAGCAAAAGTTAAAAGATTTTGAATGATAATCATTATAGCAACTCTTTCATTACTTCTGATATAAAGCATACCTGTTTCTTTCCTTTTTTCCAAATAATATGCTGGCGAAATTTTGTCACTATTTTTGAAAGTAAAATCTTTCACAACGTCCCAATCAGCATTAACACTGACATATTTTCCTTGTAAATTCAATAATTTGCCATCTTTTTGAGGGATTTCTTCTTCTTTGAAAAAACTAAAAAATAGCAATACAAGAAAAGAAATAACTGACAGAAAAAAGTGAATATTGACAAGTGCTTTCGTAATATTAAAAATGGAATAATTTTTCATGAGTAATAAATGTTTAAACTGTTAGTTCGTTTTCTTCTTGAATTTCTACACCACGTTTGAAAATCTGCGAAATAATATAGACAATTCCTGCCATAAAGAAATATTCTTCATGATTGAAATGATTGACCAAATCAATGCTTGATTCTTTGCTTACAAAACCTATAAATTCATTGCCAATAACTGCCACTACCCAAAGTTCAAATAAGAAATAACTGATTTTTTGAACTTTCGTAGCAATTTCGACAGTAAAAGGGTTTTTCAAGCTCAATTTGTTCAGAAAATCAAAAATATAATACCATATATATGCTTTGGTTGCCGAAAACCAAATCGTCAATGCCATCGCAAATCCAAAATAACGTATGTCGAAACTTCGTAGTTCGTAGAGTTTTGGACTTATTTTGTAAAATTTTGAGGCAACTTCTGGCTTAAAATAACTAACTATTACCGAAATAATTTGGCTTCCACATTCAATCGAAAAGCCAATTGCACCAATAAGTGCTAAATATTTTACAACAACTAAAATTGTTTGTGTCTGTGTTTTCATAATTTTTTTTGTTTAAACTGTTAAATCACTTTCTTCTTGTAGTTCTACACCACGTTTGAAAATCTGCGAAATGATATAGACAATTCCTGCCACAAAAAGGTAATTAAAGTCAATATCCATTCCTCGTTCTACGCCTTCAATTCGCTTTGCGAGGTAATCAAAATAACCGTCAGCCAAAAATCCTACTGCCCAAATACTTATAAGATAATAGCCGATTTTTTCGAGAATCTTAGCTATTTCCATTGAAAAAGGACTTTCCAGACTGATTTTTTGCAAAACATCTCTTACATTTTTCCAAACTTGAACATTCAAAAATGCAACTGTTAACAAAAAAGAAAATGCAAAAATGTATTCTTTCAAATGCTCTTTTCGTAGCCCAGATAGTTTTATATTAGTTTCGGAAAAAGTCATTTTTGAATCTGGTGCAAGAAAGCCAACTATAAAAGTTGCTATATTAATCATAAATAAAATGATGGAACCAATGAAGGCAATCCAAGCTACAATTCGCAAGAAATCTAAAATTTTTTGTGTTTGTGTTTGCATAATATTTGTATTTTTTAAATTAATGATGGCACAAATATAAATATTGTTTATTGATAAACAATAAATAATTAATTTTTTTTGATAAATATTTGTTGTTTAATAGTTTTTTCCAATACCCCGACGGTTACCGTGTCACGCTTTTTCAGCGTGGCACGGATTAATTGCCTGAAAATTTTTATAGCTTTACAAAATACATGAATGCTTTTTCAATCTACACAGATTAATTGCTTGAAAATTTTATTAGCTTTGTGAAAACAAATTGAAATGCACTTCCAAAAAAATAGAATTTATCATATCTACAATCGAGGGAATAATCGTCAAAAGATTTTCTTCAATCGAGAAAATTATCTTTATTTTTTAGGAAAAATAAGAGATAAACTCAACCCTCATTGCGAAATCTTGGCATATTGCTTAATGACAAATCATTTTCATTTCATGATTCAAGCAAATGAAAACTCAATCAAGACAAAAATTGTTGGAAAAGTGGAAAGTAATGTAATTTCTGAAGGATTTCGACAAATTTTGAGTAGCTATTCTCAAGGAATTAATAACCAAGAACGCAGAACTGGCTCATTATTTACACAAAACACAGAAGCCAAAGAATTGGCAGCAATCGAAATTGATTTTGAAACTTCAATTACTTGTTTTAATTATATTCATCAAAATCCTTACGCAGCTTTGATGGTTGATAAAATGGAAGATTGGGAATTTTCTTCTTTCAAAGATTATCTGAGGCTAAGAAATGGCACTTTATGCAATCAGAAATTAGCCAAAGAAATTTTGAAACTCAATGATGAAACTTTTTATTCGGAATCATATAAAGTGCTTAATGAAGAAAAATTAGCTAATATTTGGCTGAAATAGTTTGTACTCCGTGACACGCTTTTTCAGCGTGTCACGGATTTAAGTATTCGTACCACCACGTACTTTTTACAATAATTACAATACTTATCAAGCAAACTATCAACAAAACTTTTATCCGTGCCACGCAGAAAAAGCGTGTCACGGAAACTATCTAAAAAAATGAAATTAATAAAAGCAGCCGCAGGCACACTCAACCAAACACCTTTGGCGTGGGAACAAAACCAAAAAAACATCATTGATTGCATCAAAGAAGCTGATAGTCAAGGTGTTACCTTACTTTGCTTGCCCGAATTGTGCATTACGGGCTATGGTTGCGAAGATGCCTTTTACTCTTGGGATTTGGCAGAACAAGCCAAAGAAAGCCTTTTAGAAATCGTGCAGCATACTTCGAGCATGATAGTTTCAGTAGGTTTGCCGATACGTTTCAATAATAAAATCTATAATGCCGCTTGTTTGATTGCCAACAAAAAGATATTGGGTTTTGTCTGTAAGCAACATTTGCCAAATTATGGAGTTTTTTACGAAGACCGTTGGTTTCACCGTTGGCAAGCGGGCGTGCGAGATGAAATCGAAATTGATGAATTCAAATATCCAATTGGAGATTTGGTTTTTGAGCTGGACGGTGTTCGAATAGGATTTGAGATTTGCGAAGACGCTTGGGTGGCAAATCGCCCAGGTAGAGCCTTGTTCGACAGAGGCGTTGATATTATTCTGAATCCGAGTGCAAGTCCATTTACTTTCTCGAAATTTATGACCCGTGAGCGTTTGGTCATTGATGGTAGTCGCTCATTTGCTTGTAATTATATTTATACAAATCTCTTAGGAAATGAATCTGGTCGCTTGATTTTTGATGGTGATGCCATGATTGCCTCCGACGGAAATTTGTTGGTTTCTTCGCCAAGATTTGGCTATAAAGAATTTTATGTAACGAGTGCCGTCATTGATGCTGAAATTACAAAAACGAACCATTCGCAAGTAAAATCGCCTATTGCACAGGGAAATTGGAAGGTTTCTGCACTTTTTGATTTTCCAGAAATAAAACCTGTTGCTCCGCAAATTGCCGAATTAGAGAAATTTGAACGAGGCGGTTTCTTGAAAGAAGAAGAATTTGCTCGTGCCGTAAGTTTGGCTTTGTTCGATTATTTACGAAAATCTCGTTCGCAAGGGTTCACAGTCTCGCTATCTGGCGGAGCAGATTCTTGTGCTTGCGTTGCCTTGTGTGGTTTGATGATTCGCCTTGCCGATGAAAGTATTGGCTTAGATGCTTTCAAGAAAAAACTTTCACACATCAAGAAAATCCAAGACTGCAATACGGTTGAAGAAATTGCCGAACGCATGATTCACAGCATTTATCAAGGCACAGAAAATAGTTCGACAGATACTTACGAATCGGCAGAAAGTTTGGCAAAAAACATCGGTGCAACTTTCTATAATATCAATATAAATGGACTCGTAGAAACTTATAAAGACCTCATAGAGAAGCAAATAGGCAGAGATTTGACTTGGGAAACTGACGATTTGCCGCTACAAAATATTCAGGCACGAGTTCGAGCTCCAAGCGTTTGGTTGCTTACAAATTTGCACAATCACTTGCTTTTAGCAACGTCAAATCGCTCGGAAGTTGCCGTTGGTTACTGCACAATGGACGGTGACACAGCAGGAAGCATTAACCCAATTGCTGGAATTGACAAGTTTTGGCTTAAAAAATGGTTGGTTTGGCTCGAAACCGAAGGTTGCGATGTGAAAGGAAAACATATCAAAATCGAAGGTTTGAAAAAAGTAAATGCACTTCAACCAACTGCCGAACTGCGGCCTTTGGAAACCAAGCAAACAGACGAAAAAGATTTGATGCCTTATGAAGTCCTAAATGCCATCGAAGGCGTGGCGATTAGAGACAAAAAACCGCCTTTAGAATGTTTACTTTTCATGGAAGCTCAATTTGCAACACGATTCGACCAGCAAACTTTGGCTGTTTGGATAGAAAGATTTTTCAGACTTTGGAGCAGAAATCAATGGAAACGTGAGCGTTATGCTCCAAGTTTTCATTTAGATAGCTATAATCTCGACCCAAGAGGCTGGTGCAGATTCCCGATTTTATCAGGAGGATTTGAAAAAGAATTAGCCGATATGCGAGAATATATCGAAAAAGGTGATAGACGCAAATCAAAGGGAAGGATTGGGTTTTGATGAATAATCCTTTGATTTTAAATTACACTTTAAAACCGTTAAATAAAAAATTCGTTTTTTATTTAACGGTTTCATTTTTTATTAATAGATTTGATTATTGAAAGAATTTATAGCTTCCATATCTACAAATCCCCAAAACGGTAAAAGAAAAGCTTTCCAATCATTATTCAACAATTCACCATTCTAAGAAGGTTTATTTTTCTTTGGATATCCTCATCGTTTTTAATTTTTGAAGTTTTTAATTCTCAGATTTAGTACCATTTGCCATAAAAATTACCCTATAATCTATACTATCCAATGAAAACGCCTCCCTAAATTTCTGAATCAGAAATTTCAACAAGTAAAGGTTTCGTCAAACCTTCATAAAATTGTACGAATATCTCAAATGTAAAGCCTTAAAAATTACTTGCACATGAAAAAACATCTATCCTTTCTATGCACAATACTACTTTGTGCCTTTGTGAATGTCGCTTTCGGGCAGCAAGGTCCTTCACAAATCATTACTGGAAAACTCGTCAGAGTTACGCCAAAATTGTCTGAAATCAGGACAAGTCAAGCAACCGATATTAAAGATACAAAAAAACTTCGTCCTGGCATAGACGATAACCCACAAGATTTGAGGGATAGAGTTAATAAACGTATACGGTTTAATGTTGATAATCCAAAGGCAAATAGTATTGATAAAAACATTCAGTCAAGTGCCTTTTCTCCAAATTCAGTAAATGCACTCATTCAATCTTTTGATGGTGCAACCCAAGCTGACAATATCACAAAGGGATTTAGTGTAACTCCTCCTGACCCTGTTGTAACGGTTGGACCGAACCACGTTGTCCAAATGATAAATTTGGTACATAAAGTGTATGATAAATCTGGGAATTTATTGACAGGTCCTTTATTATTTAGTGAAATTGCCGCTACTGCCACTGACGATGGCGACCCAATTTCTCTCTATGACCAAAAGGCAGACAGATATGTGCTTCTACAATTTAGTCAAATCGGTTCTGGTGGCTCGGAGTCTTTGATTTTCTGTGTTTCGCAGACCAATGACCCAAGTGGTGCATATAATGTATATGAGTTTGTTACAACTGGCGTAATGCCAGATTACCCACACGTAGCTATTTGGAATGACAGTTATATCGTAACAACCCATAATTTCAATACTGCCCTCACAGCTTATTTGGGGCAAGGTTTTTGGGCTTTTGATAGAAACAAAATGGTAGCTGGTTTGCCAACTGCCACTGCAATTGCCTTTCAAACTGGACCATCTGAAGGTGGATATTTGCCTGCAAGTTTTGAAGGAATGAAATCTCCTGACCCGAGCTCTTTACCAACATTCTTGACTTATGTTTCAGATGAAACAGGTGGAGCAATAGACGAACTACAAATTAGAACCTTAACGCCTAATTTTGTAACTCCTGCTTCCTCAACATTAAATGTTGTGCCTTCTTTACCAACTGGTGCATTTGATGGTCGTTCTCCTTCTTCAAGAAGTGCTATCGAACAACAAGGCACTGCCGTAGGCTTAGATGCCATTGCTGATAGAATGATGAGCCGAATTGTTTATCGTAGGTTTGATGATTATGAGTCTATGGTGATGAATTATGCCGTAAACGTTTCTGGAGTAAACCCAACTAATGCAGGTACATTCCAAGCGGCTACTCGTTGGTATGAGCTCACAAGACCAACACCTGCAAGCCCTTGGGTTATAAATCAACAATCTACTTACTCTCCCGGTGCTATTAGTGGTGCAACTGGTGTAAACCGCTGGATGGGAAGTGCTGGCATTGACCAAAGAGGCAATATTGCACTTGGGTATAGCAGATCAAGTTCTACTAATAACCCTGATATTTATTATGCTGAAAGAAAAAAATCAGATGCACTAAATTCGCTTGGTGCCGAACAAGTTTTTCATGCTTCGGGTGGCGTACAAACCTCAACTGGCAACCGATGGGGAGATTATTCGGCAATGGTAACCGACCCATCAGACGAAGAAACCATGTGGTTTACGGCTGAATATTATCCAGCTACTTCAACGGGCAATTTTAGCACTCGCATTGGTAGTTTTAAAGTAACAGACCCTATTACAACGCCTACGGTGCATTTCAAAGTAGGTGGTACTATTGCTCGCCAACAAGAGGTGATTGCCCCTCATAAAGATTATTTGATAGATATTGTGATGGATAATGCCCCTTCACAGCCACTTGCTTTGACTCTTACTCAAACGGGTACTGCAACTTTGGGCGTTGATTATAGTATAATAATTCCATCGCCATTAACTTTTAGTGCAGGTAATTTAAGTAAGCAATTTACACTAAGAATTTTCGATGATTCTTTTGGAGAACCAGAAGAATATATTGATTTTGCTTATACTCTAAACGCTAATGGTGGCAATGGTATAGCTGGTCTTTATAACCAAAAGCACAGGGCAACTATTGTAGGGACTATTTGTGTACCGATTGCAATAACTTATACTTGTAGCAGCCCAACTGCCTCATTATCAGCTACTTGTGCTACTGGGTCGGTTACTTGGTATGATGCCGCAGGTACTACTTTGCTATTTACTGGCTCACCTTTCAACACACCAGCCTTGACAGGTCCAACGACTTATAGAGCCAACTGTGCCGCAGGTGCTTGTCCAGCAGAATTTACTCCTATTACCATTCCGATTTTTCCTGCAATAGCCATTACTGCTCCAACAGTTACACAGCCAACTTGCTCAACTACAGGTACAATTATTGTAAATGTAACAGGAACAACTATACAAAGTGGAACTATTGCCGCCACTGACGCAACTCAAACAGGAAGGTTAGTAAGAACTGGCACTCCAGCCACTTGTGCAGGCAAGGCAAGTCCTGGATTGAATAATACAACAGGTGCAAGGGCTTTTGATAGCTATACTTATACCAATACTACGGGAAGCCCCATTTGTGTTACTGTTACAGTATCAACTCCTGCCCTCCCTACCATTCCTATTTATTTAGCTACTTACTTAGGAAGTTTTGTTCCTGCCAATCCCACTACCAACTTTTTGGGAGATGCTGGCTCAAGTAGTGCAGTTATGACTTCGAACCAAACAGTTCCTGCTGGTGCTACAATGGTTGTGGTTGTTCATGAAGTAAATATAGGTGGTGGCATTGGTACAAATTATTCGGTAACAATTGTTGGTATTCCTCATTCTCCATTTGAGTATAGTGTTAATAATGGAACAAGCTGGCAAGCATCATCTACCTTTAGTGGCTTAAGTGGAGGAAACTATAACCTTGCCTATCGCCCAACAGGAAGCACTTGTATTACAACATATAGTGAAAACCCTGTGGTGCTAATTTCAGCAGGTGGTGTTCCTCCAACACCCCCTACAGGTACTGCCAATACTGCCATTTGTACAAATACAACTGCCTCATTATCAGCTTCTTGTGCTACTGGAACTGTAACTTGGTATGATGCAAGTAGTGTGGCGGTTGGATTTACAGGCTCACCTTTTGTTACACCAAATCTTGTTGCAAATACTACTTATAATGTTCGCTGCGAAGCTGGTGCTTGTGTGAGTACTTTTGTGTCTGTTGTAGTCTCTGTTGGAATTCCAAATTCACCGACAGGTGTAGCCATAAGTAATACAACTATTTGTGCAGGAACAAGTGTTACGCTTTCAGCAACTTGTTCAAGTGGAGTCGTAAATTGGTACACATCGCTGACAGGTGTAAGTGCTATTGGTACTGGTAGCCCCTTTACCCATGTACCTGATGGCAATACAACTTACTTTCCTACTTGTAAATTGGCTGGTTGCGAAAGCATAAGAGGTAATGGAACTTCCGAAATAAATGACATGCTAACTGTAAGCGAGCCAGTATTTAATAGACCTAATACACTTACGGCACTTTCAGGTGTTGGTACTGCGGTGCATTATAAATCTTTCCCTGTGAGTTTTTCAAGTACAGGAAGCAAAACCATTAGCTTGATTGCATCTGATGGTGCTGTAACTACCCCAACGGCATTTGATAGTTTTTTATGCCTTTATGGAAGTGGTGGCTTTAATGCAGCATCACCATTGACTAATATTTTAGCCTTAAATGATGATTTTAATGGTGCGTCTGATAGAAAATCCAGAATTGTTTATAATGTAACAATTCCCGGAAATTATACAATTGTAATGACAACTTTCGACAATGTTCCGGTTGCAAGTGGCGGCGATAACCCTTTACCTTGGACTTACAAAATGGTGATTTTGGGAGGCGATGCAAATGTTTCGGTTACAGTAACCCCTGCACCAATGCCCCCGACAGCTGTTTCTGTAAATAATACTTTAGTTTGTGATGGCTCAAGTGTGATACTTACAGCTTCTTGCTCTGTACCTGTCAGACCTGTTTACCAATCAGCTATGGCACAAGCAGAAAAAGAACTTTCGGCAAATGCTCCGCAGGTTTCAAGCATTTTATGGTACACTTCTTTGACTGGTGGCGTAGCCATAGGCACAGGAAGTCCATTTACGCACACACCAAGTGGAAATACTACCTATTATGCTGCTTGTTTAGATGGTTGTGAAAGTAGTAGAGTGGCTACCAGCCCAGTTACTGTTGGATCTGGTTCTATTCTTCCTCCAACAGCCGTAACAGTTAATAATACCTTAGCTTGTGGTGGCTCAAGTGTGGTGCTTTCTGCTTCATGTGGTCCAGCACCTACAATGCCATTTGGTCCTGTATCACAAACAGGTGTTAATAATTCGACTTCTCTTTTGCCCTCACAAACAGGTGTCAATAGTTCAAACGCACCACAAGCAGTAGGTGTGATTTGGTACACACAAGCCACAGGTGGCGTAAGTATTGGCTCAGGTAGTCCTTTTACAGCTACACCTTCTGCTACCACTACTTATTATGCAGCTTGTGCAGACGGTGCTTGTGAAAGCAGTAGAGTTGCAACTAATGAAGTAGTTTTTAATCCAACTACAGTTACACCATCGGGTATTGCGGTAAGCTCAACTGCAATATGTGCAGGGGGAAGCGTTTCGCTTTCAGCAACTTGCTCATCAGGTACAGTAGAATGGTATGATGCCTTAACAGGTGGAGCATTACTTGGTTCGGGAAGTCCATTTACGCATAGCCCAACATCAACAATAACGTATTTTGCTTATTGTAATACTGTGTGTGCAGGAAGTAGAGTTGCTTCTCCGCAAGTAATGGTAACAACTCCTCCAAATGTAATAGCCAACTTTACAATTTGCCCAGGCGAAACAGCTTCATTGACTGCTTCTTGTACATCCGGAACTTTAGAATGGTATGGTGCTGCCACAGGAGGAAGTGTTTTAAGTACGACAAGTCCTTTTGTTACGCCACCTGTAACAACTACTACAAGCTATTTTGCTGCTTGCAAAGTCCCTGACATTGGTGGTGGAACTACAAGCGAAGTATTTAATTTTACAGGAGCGATACAGACATTTACTGTACCTGCAGGTGTAACTTCTATCACAATCGAAGCATTAGGTGCTGGTGGTGGTTCGGGTGCTGCTGGTGGAAATGCTGCAACTGGTGGTGCTGGTGGTAAAGGCTCAAGAGCTAATGGTACATTAGCT
>JANNDY010000025.1:0-100183 GCA_031378345.1 Emticicia sp.
TGTTGGTATTGACAACCCTTATTGGTCGGTTGAGAGTTCGCCATTTACCAGTAAAGTTGATAGATATTTTGGGAAATTTACTGCTGGAATTGATGCTACGTCTTGGCTTAATTTACAGGCTACGGTTGGATTCAATGGCTACAACGATCGCCGTAGAAGTGTGAATGGTCGTGGAGGGGATATTTTTCCGAATGGAAATATAACAGATGACAATATTTATCGCCAAGAATTAGACTGGACATTTTTAGCAACCTTCAACCGCGATCTTTCATCAACTTGGAATACTCGTTTGATTTTAGGACAAAATGCCAATCAACGTGTAACAGACCGTCAAGCGGTTTTTGGTGATGGAATCATCGTACCGGGCATCAATGACTTAGACAACACCCGTGTGCAACAAGCCATTGGTGGTGGTCTCGTAAAACAAAGATACCTCGCTCATTTCGCCGATTTGCAATTTTCACACCGAGATATTTTCTTCGTCAATTTGGTTGGTAGAAATGATATTTCTTCAACACTTCCTACAGATAATCGCAGCTTTTTCTATGGTGGTATCAATGGTTCGATAGTTATGTCAGATTGGCTCAAACTAACCTCTGAGCAGATAAATTTCTGGAAAATAAGAGCAGGACTAACACAAGTAGGTAATGAAGCAAGTGCTTACCAGACCCAAACGATTTTTAGTATTAACCCGACCCTCCCTAACTCATCACCAATTGATACGGGTACGCCTTTTAATGGCACAAATATAATGACACAGGGTAACCGCTTGGGTAGTAGCACGTTGATGCCTGAAAAAATCACAGAATTTGAGGTTGGTACCGAAATGCGTTTGCTTAATAATCGCGTGAGCATTGATTTTGCTTGGTACAATAAAATAAGTAGCAATCAAATTTTTACGGTTGATGTACCACCTTCATCTGGCTATACAACTCGTGTTGTCAATTTAGGAAGAGTCCGCAATCGTGGTTTAGAATTAGGTTTAGATATTACACCAATAAAATTGGCCAATGGTTTCAAGTGGAATATTTATACCACTTTTACTCGTAATCGTAATATGGTGTTAGACTTAGGTGGTCCGCAAGAATTGACTTATAGCGGTATTACCACAGCTATAAGTAGTATGCACATTGTAGGGCAGCCTTATGGCTTGATTCGTGGCGATGTGTATGTGCGTGATGATGAGGGTAATTTATTGGTCAATAATCGTACTGGAAAGGCAATTATTGCTGACAGACAAGCAGCAATTGGTAATCCAAATCCAAATTTTTTTATAGGTATAACCAATAATCTTTCGTACAAAGGATTTACACTGAGTGCATTATTAGACTACCGTGATGGTGGCGATTTGCTTTCGGTTTCGATGGCTGAAATGCTCAGTCGTGGAAATACCCGCGATACCGAAGATAGAAATCGAGTTTTTGTACCTAATGGAGTTCTTGGTGATGCCACTACCCGCTTGCCTATTTTGGGTCTTGATGGTAAAAAACAACCCAATAATATTCCGATTTCAGTCAATGAATATTTCTTTGGAACAGGCTCCTTCTCAGGAAGTCAAGGTACTGCTGATGAATTTCGAGTTTGGGACGCAAGCGTGATACGCTTACGTGAGGTTTCGATGTCATATCAAATTCCTACAAAATGGTTGGCTAAATCGCCTTTTGGCTCTGCGAGTCTGTCGGTTAGTGGACGTAATTTGTGGTTCAATGCACCAAATTTTCCTAAATACATGAACCTCGACCCAGAAGTAAATTCACTCGGTGTTGGCAATGCACAAGGATTTGAGTTGGTTTCTATACCAACAACCCGCCGTTTTGGTGCAAATCTCAGAATTACATTCTAATTTTAATAAGCATTTAAAAATGAAAAATATAAAAAACATATTTCTGCTTGCAACCTCATTGATTATGATGAGTAGTTGCGAAAAATTCTTGGACGTTAACACCGACCCAAACAACCCGTCAAAGCCTGTTTTGGAACTATTGCTTCCTGCTACACAGGTTTCGTTAGGGATAAATATTGCTGGTGGGGCACTCAATCGAGCGGCTTCGGTTGCGATGCAACATGCATATATTTTGGGTCTGAGTCGCTTCGACCATACAGGTGCTACATTTCAAACTAATTGGAATAACCTTTATTCACAAGCACTTAATGACCTTGAAATTATAATTAAAAATGGTACTGAATCAAAAAGCTTTGGATATGTTGGGATGTCTAAAATCGAAAAAGCCTATATTTATAGCATAATGGTGGATTTGTGGGGGGATGTTCCATACTCAGAAGCCTCACAAGGTGAAGGTAATCTTACTCCCAAGTTCGAGAAAGGGGCAGATATTTATAAAGACCTTTTCAGACTTATTGATGAAGGAATAGCTGACTTGAATCGGACACCATACGTCTCTCCGGGTGTAGCTGATTTATTTTATCGTGGCGACCGTACTCTTTGGATTAGGGCAGCTAATACGCTTAAATTGAAATTACTCAATCAGATTCGTCTTGTACCAAGTGAAAAAGATAGAGTGATTAAGGATATTAATGCTCTTATTGCTGGAAATCAGTTGATTACGACAGGTTCACAGGACTGGGTTTTCCGTTTTGGAACAACCGAAACACCACAAAATCGTCATCCAACGCATATTAGCGAGTACCGTGCTACCAAAGATTTTTATATGGACCAAGGTTTCATGGAGCGTCTTTATAATATGGATGATTTGCGTTTACGCTATTATATTTATCGTCAAAATGCTAACGCTGGGGTAAACTTTACTTCTACGGGTAATGGTTATGGCGGACGTTTTACTGGCGACCCGACGGGACAACCTGCCGACCAATTACAACGTTCTACATTTGGCATTTATCCTTATGGCGGCATTTATGATAATAATACGATTCGGAATTTACCTACTACATTTCAGTTTTTAACTAATACAGGTGCAACAAGCCCCGGTGTACACAAGGTTGTAACGACCGCAGATGGTACAGGAGCAGGGATTTTTCCGATGGTTACGAATTATATGACAAGTTTTATCTTAGCCGAATCAGCTCTTACACTTGGAACTACTGGTAATGCCCGTACTTATCTACGTGATGGTATCGTACAGCATTTGCAAGCTATCAATTCTTTTGTAGCTGCAAATTCAGGTCCAGCCATTCCACAAGCTACGATAGATGCTTTTGTAGCAAGGCTGCTTACGCAATATGATGCCTTGACGACACCAGCTGCCCGCCTTGATTTTATTATGACTCAAAAATATATTGCTACTGTTGGCAATGGCATTGAGGCTTATAACGATTACCGTCGAACTGGCTCGCCTTCACTTATGGCTCCTCTTTCGCCTGTTAATCCTTTTCCGTTGCGGTTTTTATATTCAACACGCGAGCTAACGGCTAATCCAAATGCACCTGCCCAAAACAATTTTATCACACCTGTTTTTTGGGATTTGTAAAAATAATTTGAAAATGGTACTTGAAATTTTCCAAACAAATTAATCAAAATTTAGAATGAAAAAAACGCTTATATATCTATTTTTATCGGTTTTTATTGGTGGTATTGTTATCATTACGGAGTCTTGCCAAACCAAAGACCCCATTCCAGTCGCGGCCGATGGTGCAGTAGCCATTGCACAAGTTAACAAAAGTAAATCTTACTTTAATTTCACTAATTTGGCAACAGCAGATTTTGAATTCAGTCTCAAAGGAGAAGATTTTGGACGCAATGTTCCTGTAAAATCAATTGAGTTGTGGATAGGATTCAATAATCCAAGAGTAGCACTATCGGCAGGAATGACAACCTGTGGAGTTGGGGTAAATTGTGCCTATCCCAACGCTGCTTATGCGACTCTTCCGAGCCGTTTGACTACCCCGGGCGACCGCTTGTTGCGTACTGTCGAAAGTCTTCCAGCCACAGTCATTATTACTGCTCAACAAGCGGCTCAGGCTTGTGGAATTACCTTAGCTTCAATAAAATCTGCTGATACTTTTCAGATAAAATTTGTAGTAAATACCCAAGACGGACGTCGTTTTGATGCCTATCAAGATGGTATTTGCGACGAAACACGTGGGCAAGCAGGCGACTGCCGATTAGTTATCAGAGTTGATACAAAAGCTACGATTTATCAGCCTTTGAAGTAAAATTATAAATGAGGCTGTTTAAACAACTTCGATTTGAAAATGTGTTAATTTGAAAATTTGAGAATAAATAGCTCAGAATTTCAAATTAGCACATTTTCAGATTATCAAAAAACCTACCTATACCCGCGAGTATAAATAGTCCGATTGGTCGCACTTAATCCATCATTTACAGCTTCACGGTTGGTTTCTACTATCAAAACTGGCTCCCAAGGTGCAGCTGTGGCGGCTGATAACCACAGCGTTTTCACTTCCTTAGATTCTTGCTTTTGCTTTGTTTTTGAATCTAAATAGGTATATGTAGTTGTTATTACCAAGCGATTATTTTCCCATTTGCAAGTTGATGTTGTTGTATTGTCAGAATGCCCTAAATTGACATTATTCTCTGTTTTTGACCCATTCAAAGCATATTTTAAACGAATTAAAGGCTGCAAATCTCGTGGTGTAAAAAAGTTTTTTTCAACCAAAAGCAAATCATCTTTTTGACGAATATCAATTTTATCGCCCCAACCGCTTCCTAAAGTTGGTATAATGGGTCGTTCGGTTGTTATCAGAGGCGAACGTGTGTCTAAAACTGTTGTGGACCAAGCACCAGTAAAATCGGGATTTGCAATGGCTTCTGTACGGTTAGGCAAAGCTGCCCTATCGGTCCGTGCATACACCTCTATCACTTTACCCGAACCTGCGGGCGGTGCGGTATATGGGTCTGCTTGGTTGGCAGGCACACGAGGATATTTGACGAGTGAAGTTTCATAATCTTTCACAATTTTATCCATTTTACTTACCACCCAAGGATAATAATCTTTCATGTCGGTTTCTTCGGAAGGGTCGGCTCTTAACTCAAAAAGACGTACCAAATTATCAGGGTTGGGGTCAGGCACTTCCGTTTTGTAATAATACCAAAACTTCCAATCTCGCCATTTTACCGCCATCACTTTGCCCGAAGAATTCATAAAAATAGCATTTTCACGATTAGAATTACTTTGTTTTGATTCTAAAAATCCCAGTTGATTGACTCCATCAATAGCTCTATCAGTAGGTACAATTTCAGGGCTACCCACCGCTGCCGCAATGGTTGGAAACAAATCCATTTCGTGTACCATTTCGTTTGATACTTGTCCTGCTTTGATGTGTTCGGGCCAACGAATCATACAAGGTGTACGAATCCCCCCCTCCATTGCCGAATTATAATATCCTCGCCAAGCCCCTGTACTACCTCTCCAAGGTCGTCGCAACTCTGCACCATTATCCGAACACCAAATCACGATCGTATTTTTTTCGATACCCAATTTTTTAAGTGCATCGAGGATAATACCAGTATTAAAATCTACATCAGCCATCGAATCACCCATATCGCCAGCCCCCGTTGTGCCAGCCTTGTCGGGATGTGGCAAGCCGGGAAAATGCAATTGAGTCATCGGATAATATAGAAAAAATGGCTTGTTTTTTTGCACATTGGTTTCCATAAAACCAACGGCACGTTCGGCAGCTTCACGATCGAGTGTCCGCCTTGTTTGCAAATCAAACGGCTTGACTTTTTGAGAAGTTTTGCCCATAACTCCTTCCCAAATGTATGGCACAGGCACTTTGGTATCACTAAAACCATTGAAAGAACTAAATTGCGACCAGTGGCTTGTAGTCGGTATGCCGTACCATTCGTCAAAGCCCTGTTGCGTAGGTTCACGTTTGCCGAGCCAATCGTCGTCGCCACCCAAATCCCATTTGCCAAATAAGGCTGTGGCATAGCCTACAGAACGTAAACCTTCTGCAATTGTTACCTCCCAATGAGTTAATCCCTCACCGTAGGTTTCACCAGTGCGAGTCGCATAACGCCCAGTCATGATACATGCCCGTGAAGGTGTGCAAGAGTATTCGACATTGAAATTGGTCAATCGAATGCCCTCTTTTCCGATTTGGTCTATATTCGGTGTTGGCACCCCGCGTACGCCACCATAAGAAGCAACTTCACCAATTCCTAAATTATCCGGGAAAATCAAGACAACATTGGGTTTTTTTTGAGCATAAGCTCCAAAAGTTAATAGGCAATAGAGAAATAAATTAGTAGGCAATTTTTTCATTGAATAAATTATTGGATAAGGTAGTAATTGATAGAATTGTAAATGCTTGGATAAACAAATTTATATTTCTTGGTTTGCATTATGGAAAGAATGTAACCGAAAGAAATTTTATATATTTTATTTTAAAAGAACAAAAACTGCCTTGTCCTGAAATAGGTTTACACAAACCTATTTCAGGACAAGACACCATTAAACCCCCATTTCTCTTCTCAATGTTTTAGCTCTTTTATCTTCTCCGTCATGACTCCAGCCGGGGGCATAAAAGACATATTTTAGCTTATCTGACCATCTTTTTGCTCGCATTACATCTCGAAAAATCGCTCCATATTCATGCGTAGCAACGAAAATAGGGTTATAGGTTTCAATATTTGTTGTCAAACCATAAACTGGTTTTTCGGTGTCTTTTTCTTCCGAAAATGTGCCAAATATTTTGTCCCAAATAATCAAAACTCCAGCGTGGTTGCAGTCCAAATAGCGAATATTTGAGGCATGATGCACTCGGTGATGTGAGGGTGTATTGAAAATATTTTCAAACCAAGAAGGTAGTTTATGCACAAGGTCGGTATGCACAAAAAACTGGTAGATGAGGTTCATGCCAATCATCATAAATATCATCAAAGCATCAAATCCTAAGAGCGGAATCCAAAGCCAAAAGATGTATTTATGCACTCTTTCGCCTACTCCTTGCCTCAAAGCTGTGCCATAATTATATTTTACAGATGAATGATGAGGCACGTGTCCTGCCCAAAAAAGGCGAACTTCATGGTTCATTCTGTGAAACCAATAATAGGCAAAATCATCAAGAAAAAACAAAATAATCCATGCCCACCATTGCCGTTCTATGATATTTTTTAAAGGACTGATTTCGTGCAAATAAAAGAAGGCAATAAATGCCAAAACCTTTGGAAAAAACTCTACAATTCCAGACAAAATACCCATCGAAATAGACACAAGCATGTCTTTTCTTTTATATAATTCGGGGTTTTCTTTTTTGCCCAAATACCATTCTACAAGCATTGCCAACAAAAAAATTGGAATAGCAAAAGGAATTGCTTTGTCGTTTTGCAGTTGTTCGATAACCGTTTGTAAGCTCATATTATTTAGGGAAACAGGTGCTTTTTTATTCTAAACAAATGTAAACAAAAATTTTGTTTGGTTGTTCTTAACGCAAAATTTTCTTAAAACCTTCCATTTAACACAAATCCTATATTTTGTCTGTACCTTTGCCCCATGGAAATCAATCAAATTCTTTCAAATTTGGGCATTGAGGCTTTAAATTCGATGCAAAAATCGGCTCAAAAAGCAATCGTCAATGACAAAGATATTTTGCTTTTAGCACCAACAGGCTCGGGGAAAACCTTAGGGTTTTTGTTGCCTATTTTGCAATTATTAAAGCCCAACAAAATTGGTGTTCAATGCCTAATTCTTGCTCCCTCACGAGAATTGGCAATGCAAATTGAGCAAGTTTGGAAAAAAATGTCCACAGGTTTCAAAGTAAATGTGTGTTATGGCGGTCATGCGATGGCTATCGAAATACAAAATTTGAGTGTTCCTCCTGCCTTACTAATAGGTACGCCTGGAAGAATTGCCGACCATATTACTCGCAAAACTTTTGATTTAGGCAGCATCGAAACTTTAGTGCTTGACGAATTTGATAAATCTTTAGATTTGGGTTTTCACGAACAAATGTCGTTTATCATTGGAGGGCTGAAAAACTTGAATAAAAGAGTGTTGGTTTCAGCTACGGCAGGAATTGACATTCCCGAATTTACGGGTTTGGGTACACCAACTGTTTTAGATTATTTGCCCGAAGATGGCGTGAAAAACACCCTCACAATGCGGTTAGTTATTTCGGAAGAAAGAGATAAATTAGACACTGTTTTTGACTTGATTTGTTCCTTAAATTCGGAGTCAGCTTTGATATTTTGCAACCACCGTGATGCGGCAGAGCGAACAAGTGAGTTTTTGAATGCAAAAGGAATTATTGCTACTTTTTATCATGGCGGCATGGACCAAGACGACCGAGAACGTGCCTTGATTCAGTTCCGAAATGGCAGTGTAAATTATTTAGTTACCACCGATTTGGCAGCTCGTGGCTTAGATATTCCTGAAATGAAACACGTGATTCATTATCATTTGCCCTTGAATGAGCATGAATTTGTGCATAGAAATGGCAGAACCGCCAGAATGCACGCTTCGGGAACATCCTATTTGATTTTTAATCATGAAGAAGAACGCCCAAAATATATTGATAATTCGCTTCAAGAATTGAAGCTTTTGCCAAATAAAACTTTACCCAAACTTCCCGAATTTACAACGCTTTACATTAGTGGTGGCAAGAAAAATAAGCTCAATAAGATTGATATTGTAGGTTTTTTCTCACAAAAAGGCAAACTTGAAAAAGGAGATTTAGGGCTTATTGAAGTAAAAGATTTTATTTCTTTTGCTGCCGTCAAAAGAACAAAAGTAAAGGAGTTTTTGCAATTGATTAGAGAAGAAAAAATGAAGGGTAAAAAATATAAGATAGAAATTGCTCGTTAGGAATAATGAGTGTTTTTTATCATTTTTCTAAAATATTATAAAACTTTTCTTAAATTTCATCAAATTTTAAAATACTACTAACATGGCAAAGGACAAACCCGCTAAGGAAACCAAAAAAGAACCAGGCAAAACTTTGAAAGAAAAGCGTGCCGAAAAGCAAGAAAAAAAGAATAATAAGAGAGATTAATTATGTGATAAGGCACGATTTTTCGCTCCACAAAAAAGGCAGTATTAAGGTTTTACACTTTTAATACTGCCTTTTTTGTTACAAAATATATTCAATTACATCCCAAAATAAAAGCCTTAAATACCGAACCTGACTTTGCTTCAAAACCGGGCAAAAGTTCTACTTTCTTGGTGGCATTATAGTCAATTTTACCACTCAAATGCACTTTCTGAATACTCTGAATTGATTGTGTACTTGCATAAGGCGATTCGGTAGCACTTACCGAGCCATTTAATGACAAACTATTTGGAAAACAAGACGAAACGATAACCGTCTGCGGGGAAGAAACAGGACTTATACAGTGCAATGTTTTACATTGAATTGTGTAGGTAGCAGTTGCTGGTGGAGCAAAGGTAAGTGGGTTTACGCTTGTTCCCGAAGACCACAAATAACTTCCATTGCAACTTGTTCCTGTGAGTGTAACACTCTCATTTGGACGAATTTGAGTTGCTGATGATGAAAATGCAGGGTTGGTTGGTAATGAAAAAACTGTCAAGTCAATGACTGGACTAAAAAGTGCCTTTCGAGAGGTTTTTCTAACATTAGCTGCAAAGCGTGCCGCACTTTTTATTTGTGAACTTGTGCTATCTAATGTTCTCCAATTCAAATTTTCATAGCCAACAGGAACATAATTTGTATAAGTACAGCAACCACTATAATTAAGACCGACTGACTCTTGGGTTGTGTTTTGGCGATTCGACCAAGCGTATTTACTATATCCTCCAGCAACACTTAGCGTAATAGGATTTGTAACATTTGAAGGATTACAACTCAAGGAAACAGCAAGTAATGGTGAAGCCAACATTGGTGTAGAATTGGTAAAAAAAGTTGTATTCATGCTCGCATTCCAAGCATTGGCAAACTCGATTTGCCCTGCATAAGTATCAAAATGGATACCATCTGTGCGTAAGGCTGGTCCATTTATTATATCAGTATCCGGTCCAGCAAAAACATTGGGAACTGGTAAGTAATTTGGGTCATTATTATAGCCAGAAATCAAGGCATTTTGACCATATCTTGGTCCATCATGCCAATAAGGATTCACCGAAACCCTTGCTACAACCCACGCCAAAGCACTGTGTTCGGTATTTTCTTGAGTTTTATTAATTACAATTTTTATGTTATTATAATATGTTGCCAAATCGGTATCGGGGTCGCTTTCGCCCTGATGCCAAAGAATACCACGAAGTCCAGTTAGGCTCCCATAGTAAGCAATACAATTTTCTAAGGCACGATATGGAGCTCCTAAATCTTGCCGCATCCAATTTGGTCCATTAAAAGGTAAACCTTGTGCAGATTTGCTCCATTGCTCACTTGAAGTGCCACCATGTGCTGCTCCGTAAAACAAAATAGGTACGCCTAATCTTGAAGCTAATATATCTCCTAATTTTCCCCATGCCCACGGAACGTAGTGAAAAGGTCCGATACTATTGGAATCTCCCCCCATTTGTGAAAACCCAATGGGTAGTTTGTTATAGTCTGTAAGTGCGTTATCATAATTGACCGAATTTACTCGGTCATCGGTCGCTGGCGTACTTACACCTGCACCACCTTGAGCATTGGATTGCCCTGCAATAGCAAAAACCTCGCCCACACCTACTTTCTGCACAGTTTTTGTATCAACCAGCACATTATTTGCGTAAGCATTTACTTCCAAACGATACCATCCACCTGTTGCCAAAAGTGTTCCTGAAAAATAACCATTGCTTGGATTATTCTGAATGACAGTCCAAGCGGTAGTTGTGCCGCCTTGCAAAGCCACAACCCTTGCCTTTATACTATCCATTTTTGAATAATATGTTCCTGCAATATTGATACTTGCCTGATTTGCATTATTTCTTTGAAAAATCATCCTTTCAACTGGATGTGAAATGGCAATCTGAGCAGACGTTTTTATTGAAAAAAGACTTAGCAATAAACTTAAAGAAAATACTAAACGATAAAAAAACATTGTATTGGGTGATATTTATAATTTATTGGGCTACAAACAATTTAACTTAACATACGTATTAATATACAAATTTGGTGAAAATCATTTTGGAAAAGAAATTTTACCCATACTTACACTCGGTACGCCTTTTCTTGAACCAAAATCAGTTCGCCCGCCAGCAAGGGCTTCATTGGCAAGTGTGGCAAACAAAACCGCTTCTTTTGCATCGCCAGAAATGCCTAAATCATCGGTTTTTTGGAAAACACAATTAGGCAATAATTCACGCAAATAACTCATTATCAATGGATTATGAACACCTCCACCACTTCCATAAATTTTAAAATCTTTAACTTTGAATGATGCAATTGCCTCCGAAATTGTTTCTGCCGAAAACCTGCAAAGGGTTGCTAAAATATCTTCATGCGAAAGATTTTGTGTGTTACTTTCTTTCTGAGCATTCTCTAAATATTCTAAATTAAATAACTCTGGACCAGTTGTTTTGGGGAAAAGCTGAGTGAAAAAATCATTGTTTTTCAAGGCATTTAGCAACTCCTGATTCACTTTTCCACGACTTGCAATTTTGGCATCTTCATCGAATGGTAAATCAAAGTGCTTTTTTACATAAGCATCAATGAGTGTATTTCCTGTGCCTGTGTCGGTTGCAAAAACCTCGTTGGCATCAAGATTTCCGGCCAAATAAGTAAAATTAGCGATGCCGCCCATGTTCAACAAAATTCTGTTTTCGCCAAGTTTTGAAAAAATCAAATAGTCGCCATAAACAGCCAACGGAGCTCCTTCTCCACCTGCTGCACAATGTTTTTGACGAAAATCAGACAATGTAATAATACCAGTTTTTACAGCAATATGGTCGCCATCACCTATTTGAAGCGTTGCATTCGGAAAGTGTTCAAGTTTGTGAAGAATTTTTGGAGCATGAAAAACTGTTTGCCCATGACTGGCTATTAAATCAACATTTTCAGGCAAAATTTGCCATTTTTTTAAGCAATCATTTACAATTTGTCCATGAAGATTTCCAATCCAAGGATTGAGCAAGCATAATTGCTGAAAATCAATGCTTGATTTGGCAAATATTTTTCTAATTTCGTCTTTTACTTCTTCCTCAAAACTTACTGTTTCAAAAGCAACGATGTGTACTTCGGTTTCTCCTCCACTTCCACGAAAATTGCACAAAGCCACATCAAGTCCATCCATCGATGTACCAGACATTAAGCCAATAATTAATCTTTCTTCTTTTTGGGCAATTTTATAAAGTTGGGCAATGTTTTCGTTCATTTTTGTTGTTTTTTTCTGCAAATTTAATAGTTTTACAAATATGAAATGTCAAATTTTGTTTTTCTTGAAAAGTTCTTGAAAATCCGTCTAAATCCGTGTTATCCGTGTTCCATTTTTCAACGAAATTAGAACACGGATAACACGGATTTATGAAAACACGGATTTTCTTAGTGAACAAAAAATTATAATGTAGTAAAACTAAATTTTGCGTACATTCGTAAAACCCTATTCCAAACAAAACTATGTCGAAAAAACATATCTTCCTGACTATCAGCCTTTTATATTTTGTTTTTGCTTGTCAAAAAACACTAATTTATTCACCAATTGCCCAAAAATACGAGCTTGAATATAAAATTGATAGGCTCGAAAATGAAATTAAAAACTACGAAAAGAAAGATTCTGCCATCGGAATTGATAAACTAAAAAACCAAATTGTTTTTTATGGCAGTTCGAGTATTCGTTTTTGGAAAACTTTGAAAGAAGATTTTGCTCCGCTTCCAGTAATAAATCATGGTTTTGGAAGCTCCACTTTTCCCGAAATGACGTATTATGCCGAACGAATGTTGGTGGCGTATCAACCAAAAATCTTAGTTCTTTACTGCGAAAACGACCTTTTTGTTGGAAAAACCAAAACTCCCGAACAAACTTTTGACGCTTTTGGCGAATTGGCAACTTTGATAAAGAATCGTTTACCAAAAACTAAAGTTTTCTATATTTCGATGAAACCTTCTATTTCAAGAAAAACAGATTGGGCAAAAGTAGTCAAAGCTGATGGTCTGATAAAAGCAATGATTGAAAAAAATAAAAACTTTACATACATAGATATTCGCCCTACAATGTATCGCCCAAATGGAAGTATCAACGGTGATTATTTTGTGGCAGACAGCCTTCACATGAAACCCGCAGGCTATGCCGAATGGACAAAAATTGTGAAACCAATTCTCTTGAAAAATTACTAACATTCAATCTAAAACCCTTAATTTCAATGAAAAAACTCATTTTTTGCTTACAATTTCTACTTTTCACAAGTTTGGCTTTTGCCCAACCAACAACGCAACTCATCAAAGTAATTGTTGCCCCCGACCATGACGATTGGACTTACAAAATTGGCGAAAAAGTTACTTTCTCAGTAACAATTTTGAAATGGGGAAATCCTTTGAAAAATACCAAAATTACCTACCAAATTGGTCCTGAAAAGTTTGAAACCAAGAAAGATAGCTCGGTTTTGAAAGATGGAACTATCAAACTTGATGGTGGCACAATGACAACTTCGGGTTTTTTGCGTTGCACCGTCATTGCCAAAGTTGATGGTAAAGAATATCGCAGTTTAGCAACGGCTGCATTTGAGCCTGAGAAAATTCAGCCAGCCGTCGAAATGCCAAGCGATTTTGTTGAGTTTTGGAACAAAGCCAAAGCAAATCTCGCCAAAGTTCCGATGGATGCAAAAATGACTTTGCTTCCTGAGCGATGCACCGAAACGGTAAATGTTTATCATTTAAATCTTCAAAATTACCGTGAAGGCGGAACAGTTCGACTTTACGGAATTTTGTGCGTTCCCAAAAAAGAAGGCAAATATCCTGCCTTGCTTCGTGTGCCTGGTGCAGGCGTGCGACCTTACGGTGGCGATGTCAGAACTGCCGAAAAGGGCATTATTACCTTAGAAATAGGCATTCATGGCATTCCTGTTACGATGGATTTAAGCGTTTATGGCGATTTGGGTGCAGGTGCTTTGAGTGGTTATTGGACTTATAATTTAGATAATCGAGATGCTTTTTACTATAAAAAAGTGTTTTTGGGTTGTGTGCGTGCCAATGATTTTTTGGTGAGTATGCCACAATTTGACGGCACAAATTTGGCTGTTACCGGCGGAAGTCAAGGTGGTGCATTGTCAATCGTTACGGCGGGACTTGATTCTCGTGTAAAATGGGCAGCACCGATTTATCCTGCGATGGCAGACATGATTGGTTACTTGAAAAGCCGTGCTGGTGGCTGGCCTCATATTTTCGACAAAAATAATCCTCAAAATAATACAGAAGCTAAAATCAAAACGGCTTCGTACTATGATGTGGTCAATTTTGCCAAACAAATGCATATTCCGTGCTTGTATTCGATGGGTTTTAATGACGAAACTTGTCCGCCAACTTCCATGTGGGCAGCTTATAACTCCATTTCTTCAGCAAAAGAATTGAAACTTTACCAAGAAACAGGCCATTGGACTTTTCCTGAAGAAAATGAAGTGGTGGCAAATTGGTTATTAGACAAATTATTAGTCAAAAAATGAAATTCAACGCTTTTCCAGTAGTCAGGTATTTGTTGTTTTTTGTTCTTGGGATAGTTGCGTACTTGCAAACGCAATCGGGCGGAATGCCGCCCAGCGGCGTTCCGAATTTTCACGAATATTTTTATTATTTTGTTGGTGTTTTGTTACTTGCTTTTGGTGTTTCGATTTACCTTCAAAAACCGGTGCTTCGTGGTACGATTTTGTCGCTTCTGCTGTTTTTTGTTGGGTGGATTTTAACTTACCAAAAAACAGCTATTAATCATACAAATCATTTTACAAATCTTCCACAATTCACTCATTATCAGGCAGTTATCACTTCAAATGTTGAGGTAAAATCTAAAACTTATAAAGTTGAGGCAACCGTAAATTCTATCAAAGTTGATGGAAAATGGCAAAATTCAGAGGGAAAAGTCTTGCTTTATTTCAACAAACAAGAGTCAGAAAGACCGCAATATGGCGATGTTTTTTTGCTGAAAAATATGCCTCGTGAGGTGGAAGCACCAAAAAATCCAGAAGAATTTGACTATCGAAAATTTTTGCAGTACAAAGGCATTTATGCCCATCATTTTTTGTGGGGAAAAGAATATATCAAAATTGGACACGAACCGCCTTCAAAAATTCTTGAAATTTCGTACAAAGCCAATCAATATGCCGATAGCGTTTTCAAAGCAAGTATTCAAACGCCCAACGAATATGCAGTAGCCAATGCGATGGTGGTTGGCTTGCGAGATGACATTGATAATGACTTGCTCAATGCTTATTCAGCTTCGGGGGCAATTCACGTTTTGTCAGTTTCGGGAATGCACGTGGGTATCTTGTTTTTATTCTTAGGTTGGATTTTTGGTTGGATAAAAAAGCATGGAAAATACGGCAAACAAATCTTTACTGCCTTGATTATCAGCATTTTATGGACTTATGCAGTTTTCACGGGACTATCTTCTACAGTGCTTCGGGCAACTGTTATGTTTTCATTTATTCAGCTTGGCACAGCCATTGACCGCAAACAGAATATCTATAATACGCTGGCAATTTCGGCACTTTTGCTACTTTGCTGGAATCCCTATTGGTTGATTGATGTAGGTTTTCAGTTGTCGTATTTGGCAATTATTGGTATTGTTTTCCTACATCCTTACCTCAACCAATTGGCTACGCCCAATAATCCTGCTATCAGAAGTTTGTGGGAAGGTTCATGTGTTTGTTTTTCGGCACAGTTATTTACTTTTCCGTTGAGTGTTTATTATTTCCATCAATTTCCTGCTTATTTTCTCATTGCCAATCCTTTTGTGGCTTTTTTCTCATTTTCGGTGCTTCCTGCGGGTTTGGCTTTGCTGTTTTTTGCAAAAATTCCAATTTTTTCGACAGTCATTATTTTCATTCTGAAATACTCTTTACTATTGCTCAATAAAAGCATTTTTATTGTAGAAAAACTTCCTTTGGCAACGCTAAAAGGTTTCTCTATTTCTATTCCAGAAATGCTGATGCTTTATGCAACAATGATGCTCATTATCTTGTTTTTTCTACGTTCAGAAATCAAATATTTACGCTTTACTTTGTTGATATTCAGCATTTTAGCTTGCATAAATGTTTTTAAAGATTATTCTCAAAGTAACCAAAAAAACCTCACGTTTCATTTCATTCCGAAGAAATCAGGCATCAGTATTATTGATGGAAAATCTGCTACTTTTATTGCCGATTCGAGTTTGTTAGAAAGTCCCAAAATCTATAATTTTCACCTCAAAAACTACTATGACAAGCACGGAATTTCCAACAAAAACTTCTTGAATTTAAGTCAATATGCCAACAAACAGGGCATTACTTTTTTGGATTTTGAAGGAAGAAGAATTTTGTGGTTGCAGCAAAAATTCAAGGGGAATTTGCAAGGAAGTGCCGATTTTGTTTTGCTTTCAAACAATGCGATGCGGAAACTGAATCCTGCTTTTACAAAATTTCAGACAAGTTTGATTATTTTAGATGATTCCAACAAGCGATATGTGGTAGAAAACCTCAAGCGTGAAGCCGATAGTTTGCACATCAAATTGATTTCTTTGTACGATACTGGAGCTTATTCGATTGGTGGTAAGTGAAAAAAAAACGCTCCCTTCGACTTCGCTCAGGGAACGGTTTTTTTTTAATTGTTTGGGTATTTTACTTCGGCGAATAAACCTTCTCCGCCGTCTTCAAAACCTCAACTTTGTCAAGTGTCATTTTTTTGGTTTGGTGGTTTAGGTAAATATCCATTTGGTCAGCAAAATGTGGACTGTCGGCATGAGTCGATTGTCCGAAGTTCAAGACCGTTTCGATTATGGGCAAACCTACTTTTGGAAATTGAACTAAACCAATATACGACTCTCCTTGTACAACCTTTAATTTTCCATCTTTATAAGGTCGGCTGTGCATGGCAGTAATGACATCTGGCAAGCCCCAAGATGGTTTTTCGATATTGCCACGCACCAGTTTTTGTATTTCTCCAAGTGTAATATCTGTTCGATTAAAATGCTGTGTCATGTACGTTTTCACATATTGAAATGCGGCTATACACTCTTCTTTTGAGATCTCAAAAGTTGCACTACTTCTTTTTTCGCTGAAATAATTTAGCATTATCAAGAATATCGCAGCCCCTTTACTATCAACATCAGTTTTATGGTTCCAAGAATTCAAAGTTTCTATAAGTACTTGAATATCAGCATGTTCCGTTGAATTTAACTTAAACAAAGCATCGGCATCGGCAGGAAAATATAACTTACCTTTGGGTAAATCACTGTCATATTTTATTCGTTTGAAATCATCAAAAGAGATTTTATCGTACTGCGAAAACATTTCCTGAAAACGAATACTTCGGTTATTGTCTTTTGTTTCATAACCCATCGTTTGGTCAAAGTTTTTGGCAAGCAAATTGTCTTTTATACCCGTAGCGTTGAAAGGCGTATGATTGGCATTGAACAAATAACCACTCGCTGGATTTAGGTATTGTGGCAAATCTTTTAGCGGATGAAATGTTGTGGTAAGGGTTTTTGAGGTATTGCCAGGAATTGTATTTTTCCAATCATAACCTTCTGCACGCATGGCGATTTTTCCATTGCTTACATAATAAATAGTGTCATGTTTATCAGCATAAATAGTATTAAAACCCGGAATCGCAGTCATTTCCATTGCCTTATAAAACTCCGAAAAGTTGCGAGCTTTATCCATTTTGTACCATTGCTCAATGCCCCGAATATCTTGATTTGCACTAAATCTAACCGAAAATGTACCTTGTTTTGTTTGAATCGTCGCTCCATATTTGCTCCACAAAGCTACCCTTTTGACAGGAATCATAATCGCTCCCGACTTTACCTTTATTTTTACCGTTTTTTCTTCCAAAGTTTCCCATTTTCCATCAAATTTATACTGTTTTTTGTTATTGGGGTTCATTTCTAACTGAAAAACATCAACTTTATCTTGATAATTGACGGTGTGCGTCCAACCTAAATTTTCGTTTGCTCCAACAAAAATAACAGGTCCACCGGGAAACAATGCTCCCAAAACATTCAAACCTTCTTCGCTACACAAATGAGCCTCGTACCAAGCAGTTGGTCCTTCGAGTGGTTGGTGTGGATTTATTGCCAAATACGCACTTCCGTCTGCCGATTTCGAGCTACTAATGGCAATTGCATTTGAGCCTGCCGCCTTAAATTCGTCCAAAGCTTTTACATTTCCCTTGAATATTTTTTGCAAAACCCCATCTACACCCGAAATCATAGAAAGCGACAAAACGCTTCCCGCCATATACTCTTTGGAGGTAGTCGGAAACGAACCTTTTACCAACACTTCTTCGGGGTGCTTGGCTGCATAAGAGTTAATTCCTGCCACATATCCTGCAATAAGTGCCTTATACTCAGGCGAAAGAGCTTTGTCATATTGTTCCTCAACCACTTCTCGGCAACGCAAAAGTGCCACAACATAGTCAATTGTTGCACCATCTTTTCCTCGATATTGCCCGACCATGCCTTTTCCTGCCAATAAAGTCAATTGCATAGTTTTGAAATCATCTTCGGCATTTGCCCACGCCAGTCCATAAGAAACTTCGGCATCGGTTTTTGCAAAAATATGTGGAACCCCCCATTTATCTCTTGCAATTTTAATATTATTGGGGTTGATTTGGGCGAAAGCCCCCAAGCTCAAAAAGACACTTAAAAATAGTAGTGTTTTGAAAAATTTCATTTGTTTTTTGTTTGTTAGATTTGAATATTACAAAAGTACGGTTTTGTGTGAAATTTTTCTAAAAACTCGCAGAATAGAATTGACAACTTTTTGAAAGTTGTCAATTCTAAAAGCAAAAATCGTTAACTTTGACCATTATTTTCTGACAAAACAATTGCCCAATGACAGTTCAAAAAAACGTACAACTAAAGCCTTTCAATACTTTTGGAATCGAAGCAAATGCTAAATATTTTGTAGAAGTTTCGAGCATCAAAGAACTTCAAAATATCTTACAAAACCCTGACTATCAAGGTATTGAGCGTTTGGTTTTGGGTGGTGGAAGTAATCTTTTGCTCACAAAAGATTTTGATGGATTGGTCATAAAAATCAATATTAAAGGCGTTGAAGTTTTGAAAGAAAACGACGAAAATATTTGGATAAAGTCTGGTGCGGGCGTAGTTTGGCATGATTTGGTGATGCACTGTGTGAAAGAAAATTATGCAGGAATGGAAAATCTTTCGTTGATTCCGGGAACAGTTGGGGCAGCACCAATGCAAAATATTGGAGCGTATGGCATAGAAATAAAGGAGGTTTTTGAAGAATTGGAAGCCTTAGAAATTTCCACTGGAAAAATCTCAATTTTCGACAAGCAAACTTGCAATTTTGGCTATCGAGAAAGTATTTTTAAGCATGAAGCTAAGGGCAAATATATTATTTTGAATGTTACTTTTAAATTAAACAAAAAACCAACTTTTCATGTCGAATACGGTGCTATAAAAGATACGCTTGCAGAAATGGGCATCACCGAACCGAGCATCAAAACCATAAGCGAAGCGGTTATTCATATTCGCCAAAGTAAACTGCCAAATCCTGCGGAAATTGGCAATGCTGGTAGCTTTTTTAAAAATCCTGAAATTCCAAAAACACAATTTGAGGCTTTGAAAATTGTCTTTCCAAATATTCCTTCTTACCCTGTTAATGCAACAATAGTGAAGATTCCTGCGGGCTGGCTCATCGAACAAGCTGGCTGGAAAGGGCAACGATTTGGCAATGTGGGTGTTCATGTAAAACAGGCATTGGTTTTGGTCAATTATGGCGGTGGAAAAGGGGAAGAAATTAAAGAATTATCTCAAAAAATTCAGGCTTCTGTAAAAGAAAAATTTGGAATTCAGCTTTCTGCGGAAGTAAATTTTGTTTAACTAAAAAAACATTTCACTCATAAACAATTGACTATCAGTATTTTAAAAAGATTTTACAAAATTTGTAAAATCTTTTTTTTGCTTTAAAGCAACCCTTTTTACAGGTTCTTGCATCTTCTTCCCGTAACACAAATTTTCAAAAACGCTGCAGCAGTTTTTCAAAATATAAAATCAAAATTCAATTTAAAATCGTGGCGACGAACCGCATCAAAATTATGAAAACGCTTATTAAAACATTCGCTGCTATAACTTTAGCTTTTACTGTAAATTTTGTTGCTGCTGCACAAGATGAAGACTACGAACACGTTCCTCAACATTCGTCAAAAAGACATAATATGTTTTCACGAAAAGACTTTGGAATTTACTTAGGTTTGAACACTTACGAGTCGAAAAATTTGCCCGAACTCGACAACCTTAATGCAAGATATGTAGCTCTAAATTGGAGAAAAAATCATCGCCTTATTACTGGAAATAATGTCGATGTGGCTCTCGGAACAGGTTTTGAATTTGCTTGGAACAATTATATGTTGAAAGATAATATTCGCTTGCAAAACCAAACCATCGGGGCTAATTTTGTAGAAGTAAAAGAGAGTTTAAGCAAATCAAAATTGGTTGTGACGAGCCTAAATGTGCCTTTGATGCTACAATTCGGCTTCAAAGAAAGCCATTGGCACTTGGGTTTGGGAGCTTTTGGCGGTGCAAGAATTGGTAGTTACATGAAAACTATTGGCGAAAATGGCAAGAAAAAAGATCATAGTGCCTATAACCTTAGTAAGTTTCACTACGGACTTGCGGCAGAATTAGGGCGAAAAAACTTTGCCTTCTTTGCTCGCTACGAACTAAGTCCGATGTTTCAAGACAAAAATCCTGTCAATGGCAATGCCATTATGTTTGGAATTAGATTGTAATTTGTACGACGGATTTCCTAATCTTTCGATGGAGTTGTTCGCAACCCCAGTAGGAAATCCGTCGTACTAAAAAAACCTTACTTTCCGCCCACAACAACCTCACACATATCTTCGGGATTATAATATTTATTAGCAATTTCCATGACTTCTGTTGGCGAAACGGCTCTTATATTTGTAATGTAATTTTCGTAATAATCTGCTGGTAATTCGTCCAAAAGAATGACTTTTTGGCGGTCAGCTACTTCAAACGGCGTATTTAGTGAACCAACAAATGAGCCAATCATGTAGTTTTTGGCAGTTTCTAATTCGTTTTCGTCAATTGGTTCAGTTTGTAAAATTTTGATTTCTTTGAAAATTTCATTGAGGGTTTGTTGCGTAAATTCTTTTTTTACGTCAGTTCCCATGACCAAATATCCACCGTCTTTTTGAGGAACTAACGAAGATGAAATTCCATAAGTAAAACCCTTATCTTCACGAATATTTTTCATCAAGCGACTACCAAAATAGCCTCCAAAAACAGTATTTGTTACAAGAAATTTGAAAAAATCGGGGTGTGAACGATTGAATAATTTTCGCCCCAAACGTATAGAAGATTGTGAGTTTTCAGGTCGCTCGACCAACATATTTTCAACCTTTAAAGGAACAAAATCAGTAGAATTTCCTTCGTTTTCCGACTTTTTTACTGACATTTGACCAAAACTTTGATTCAAAGCATTGATTTCATTTTCACCAAATTTTCCTGAAAGAAAAATCTTAAATAACTTTCCTTGAATCTGTTTTTGATAAAAATCTTTGACTGATGCTCGACTAATATTATCAATCAAAGTCGGGTTCAATGATTTGCCATAAGGATGCGTTGCACCATAAATTTGTTCCCGAAAAACCTGCCCAGCAACGTATGCTGTTTTCTCTAAACTGACTTTCAGATTTTGTGAAGCAATGTTTTTTTGCATCAATAATTCTTTTTCAGGAATCACTGATTCGGAAATCATTTCTTGAAGCATCGGAAGCAAATTTGGCAAATGCTTGGTCATGCCATGCACCGTAATCACCAACCTCTCAGACGATTGATTGATTTCAAGAAAAGCTCCATACTGGTCAAGAAATTCACTAATTTCAGCTCCAGAATGTTGCTTTGTTCCTTCTGTGAGCATTTTTGAAGCAAAAAATGCTTCGCCAGTATTTGTTTCAAAACGACTGCCAGCATCAAAAATTAATTCTAAACGAATCACGGGCTGCTCGCCTGCACGAACAGAATAAACTGGAATTTGATTATCAAGAAGTGTTTTTTCAGCTTTCGGAATATTTACGTGTTCTATCTTCCTCGAAGGTGGAGCAATGGTTCGGTCTAAAATCATTTAATAGAGTTCTGAATTATGACGGGGTCGGCCCGTGCGATGCTGAGTTCTGAGTGGATAAAATTTTGATGCAAAATTAAGGCAAATACTTCAATATTTGCGTATTTTCTTGCAATACTAAAACAAAACACCCATTTGCGAATAAAAGTTTATCTGCAAATGAGTGTTTTTCGAACATCCAATATCGAGCATCGAAATTACTTTTTCTCCGCTTCGCTCACTTTGAAGGCAACAATTTCGGTAACATAAACTGTTTTTTCTTCTTTATTGACATAATTTCTATAATTCAATTTTCCTTCGATGCTCACGAATTTTCCTTTGCTCAAAAGGCTTTCACAAATCTCGGCAGTTTTACCCCACGCCACCACATTGTGCCAAGCCGTATTTTTTACTTCTTCATTATTTTTGTTGGTATAGCTTTCAGTTGTTGCCACGCTAAAAGATGCTTTTTTTCCATTTTCGAAGCTCAATACGTTCACTTCACTTCCTACGTTTCCGATTAATTTTACAGAGTTCATTTTGTTTGTAAATTTATGTTTTGTTAATTTGGTTGAGCCAATCGTTGTTGTTGTGATTGACGATACAAAGTTGGGGAATTCTCAAAAAACTATTCGGTTCTTAATCGTTTACAGATGAATAAAAGTGTTTGTAAACGTTTGTAAATGGATAATTGTTTGTATATTTGCCTGATAATCAAGCGATTATGTAAAATATTGCTGTTTCTAATTTTTCAAAACAATATCTTATGAAACCCTGTTTAGAATGTGGCGAACCGATTTTGGGAAGGTCAGACAAAAAATTTTGTTCCGACCTTTGTAGAAATGCGTACAATAATAAAGTAAATTCGGACTCCAATAATTTTGTCCGAAATACCAATAATGCTTTGCGTCGAAATCGTAAGATTTTGGAGGAATTGTGCAAAGATGATAAAAGCAAAACCATCAGAAATACTTTGATAGATAGAGGTTTCGACTTTAATTTATTTACCAGTATTCGCACCACACAAAAAGGCTCGACCTATTATTTTGTGTATGAGTATGGCTATTTAGAATTAGACAAAGATTTCTTTTTGATAGTAAAAGATAATAAAAGTCGGGAATAGGGCAAATGATGAGTTACGAATTATTCGAATGACGAATTAAAATATGGTATTATCAAACTTTTCCTCATTCGTAACTCGAATAATTCGTCATTTCCATTATTCACTCATTCAACACGGGCGGCGTTCCGTATCACTCATTCACTCATTGACTTCCACATGGAAACAAGAAGAGAATTTATTCAAAAAGCAGCACTTTTGGCAAGCGGAACAGGGCTTTTTGGCATGTTGCCACCAGCAATTCAGAGAGCATTGGCTATTAATCCACCTGCAGGAAGCACCTATTTAGATGCCGAACACGTAGTAATTTTGATGCAAGAAAATCGCTCGTTCGACCATTGCTTTGGTGCTTTGCGAGGCGTGCGTGGCTTCAACGACCCAAGGGCAATTAAGCTGCCTAATAAAAATTCTGTTTGGCTGCAAAGCAATGCTGCTGGCGAAACCTTTGCCCCTTTTCGACTAAATCTGAAAGATTCTAATGCCACTTGGATGCACTCTTTGCCTCATTCATGGGAAAACCAAGTTGATGCTCGAAATGATGGAAAACATGATAAATGGTTAGACGTGAAGCAATCGGGGCATAAGGAATACAAAAAAATGCCTCTGACTTTGGGTTTTTATGACCGAAACGATATTCCGTTTTACTATGCTTTGGCAGATGCCTTTACGGTTTGCGACCAAAATTTCTGTTCCTCGCTCACAGGTACAACGCCCAATCGCTTGTATTTATGGTCAGGAACTGTGAGAGAAGAACAAAATGAAAATTCAAAGGCAAATATAAAAAATGAAGACGTTGAGTACGACAAACCAGCTAAATGGAAAACTTTCCCCGAACGCTTGGAGGAAAATGATATTTCTTGGAAAATATATCAAAATGAACTGAGCTTACCAATGGGTTTTTCGGGCGAAGAAGATGCTTGGTTGACAAACTTTACCGATAATCCGATTGAATGGTTTGAACAATATCATGTGAGGTTTTCGCCAGAGTTTTATCAATATTTACAAAAACAAGAGCAAATTCTGCCAAAAGAAATTGAAGCACTTCGCCAGAAACTAACGACTTTAACGGCAGGAACAGAAGAACATGGAAAACTAACAAAAGAGCTTGCTCAAAAAGAAAAATATTTGGTTTTGGCAAAAGAAAATTTGGAAGAATGGAAACCCGAAAAATTCAAGAACTTGTCAGAATTTGAGCAAAATCTCCATAAAAAAGCCTTTACAACAAATAGAAATGACCCAAATTTCCATGAATTGACCACTTTGGCGTATGATGATAATGGCACAAAACGTGAAGTTGCCGTGCCAAAAGGCGATGTACTTTATCAGTTTAGAGAAGATGTTTCAACAGGAAAATTGCCCGAAGTTTCGTGGATAGTTGCTCCCGAAAATTTCTCTGACCACCCTGGAGCTCCGTGGTACGGTGCTTGGTATTTGTCGGAGGTCATGGATATTCTGACAAAAAATCCCGAAGTTTGGAAAAAGACTATTTTTATCTTGGCTTATGACGAAAACGATGGTTATTTCGACCATGTGCCGCCTTTTGTAGCCCCAAATCCTCATAAAACCAATGTTGGAAAAGTGTCAAAAGGCATTGATACGAGTGTTGAGCAAGTGAGTTTAGCACAGGAATTAAAGCGTAAACGTGAAAATCCTGAGCGAGATTCTCGTGAAAGTCCCATCGGTTTGGGCTTTCGTGTGCCTTTGTTGATTGCGTCGCCATGGAGTCGTGGTGGAAGTGTTTGTTCAGAAATTTTCGACCATACGTCTATTTTGCTATTTCTCGAAAAATTTCTGACACATAAAAAAGGTAAAAATATCAAAGAAACCAATATCAGCGACTGGCGGAGAACCGTTTGTGGCGATTTGACTTCGGTTTTTAAACCTTTTAATGGCGAGAAAACCGTTTTGCCTGATTTTGTTCAAAAAGAGGCTTTTATTAAAACGGTTCATAAGGCAAAATTCAAGAATTTGCCATCGAATTTTCGAGCTTTAAAAGCTGACGAAATTTCTCAAATCAATCAAAATCCTGCTGATTCTAAAATCATGCCTAAGCAAGAACGAGGCATCAGAAAGACTTGTGCATTACCTTATCAATTATACGTTGATGGGTATTTGGGAGCGGATAAAAAGACTTTTGAAATATCATTTAAAGCATCTGACGAAATTTTTGGCAAGAAATCAGGCGGTTCACCGTTCATCGTTTATGCTCCAGAAAAATTTGCTTTACGAACAGAAAATAAGCAATTGATTGGCTTTGAGAATGTAAAAACGTGGAATTATGCGGTTACCAATGGCGACCAAATTAGCGATTCTTGGACAATAAATGACTTTGAAAATGAACAATATCATTTGCAAACTTATGGCCCAAATGGCTTTTTCAGAGAGTTTAAAGGCAACGCTGCCGACCCTAATATTTCGGTCGTATGTGAGTATGAACGTACAAAAAACAATAAGAAAGCACTCACAGGAAACATAGAATTGATTATCAAAAACATTGATTGTCAATTAGTTACAGTAGAAATATTTGATAATGCTTACAAAAGTGGTAATCATACAAAAGTTTTGGCTGGCATGAGTTCGACATCAATTGTGCTTGATTTAAGCAAAAGTTTTGGTTGGTACGATTTCAGCATTAAAGTAAAATCGAATCAAGTTTTTGAAAAACGTTATGCGGGTCATGTCGAAACTGGCAAGCCGAGCATCAGCGACCCTGTGATGGGAAATATGCCTTTGTAAGAAATAAATTTTAGAACTAAAAAATATAAAAATAGTGCTATCTGCTTCAAATATTAAAACTTATGGTCTTATTGGTTTTCCACTTGGACACTCTTTTTCTAAAAAATATTTCACCGAAAAATTTAAGACATTAGGTATTTCTGAAAGCAATATTTATGAACTTTTCGAATTATCAGACATTCAAAATTTTCCTGAGTTAATCAAAAGCCAGCCTAATTTGGGCGGACTCAATATCACGATTCCACACAAGCAAGCAGTCATGCAGTTTTTAGATGGTTTGGACGCTTCGGCAGAAAAAGTTGGGGCTGTGAATGTTATAAAATTCGCCGAAAATGGCAAGCTAATTGGTTATAATTCAGACTATTATGGCTTCAAAACTTCGTTAGAAACATTTCTCGAAAATACTAATATTAGTAATATTAAAGCCCTTGTTTTGGGTAATGGCGGAGCAGGAAAAGCGGTAGTTGCAGCCTTAAAAGATTTAGGAATAGTGTATAAAACTGTTTCTCGAACCAAGTCAGAAGAAAACATTTCTTATGACGAAATTTCATCATTAATAGCTGATTATCAGTTGATTATCAATTGCTCTCCCGTAGGAACTTATCCAAAATCTGATGTTTGTCCAGATATTCCTTACGAATTATTGACACCAAATCATTATCTCTACGACTTGGTTTATAACCCTTTAGAAACGCTTTTTTTGCAAAAAGGACACGAGCAAAACGCACACACCCACAACGGGCTTTTAATGCTTCATTTACAAGCCGAAAAAGCTTGGGATATTTGGAATAATAAATAATCTGATTGCCCATGCAACGCTTTTCTTGACAATTTCATCTACTATATAAACGTTAAATTATCTCACACCAAACAATTTCTATTCACTATGAAAATTAGGTTAAAATTCCTCACTTTATTACTGTCATTTTTGACTACTTCCACATTCGCCACAAACACCGACTTAGATTTTCAATCTGATGAAGTAAAAAATGAGTTTGCTAAAGTAAACAAATTAGAAAAATACCTCTCCGAACACCCCGACGTAACATTACAAGAATTAAAGCTAACAAAACCTGAACTTTTGAACGGTTTCGATTTGGTGGCGAACACCGACACAAACTTTGCACCAACCAAAGACATGCCTTTAGTGGGTGGTTTTTGGTGGGGATGTTGCCTTGGCGTAGTTGGTTTAGCCTTAGTTTATTTCATCACTGACCACGACCGTGACCAAGTTCGCAAAGCATTTTGGGGCTGCCTTATTGCCACCGTTTTATGGGGAATTGGCGGTCTTTGGAATCCATTTAGTTGGTAAGAAGTAACAAAAAATAACACAAACGCCACAAAGTTTTTCGTAGCTTTGTTGCGTTTCTTTTTATACTTTATTCTAAAATTAGTTTTATGAAATTTCAAAAACACGTATTTATTTGTACAAATGATAAAGATGCTCCTAAAAAATGTTGTGGAAGTGAGCGAGGAATGGCATTGGTTGATGCCTTCAAAGAAGAATTGAAAGACCGAAACTTATTGACCGAAATTAGAGCTCAAAAGGCCGGTTGCTTAGATACTTGTGGAATGGGACCGTCGGTGGTGGTTTATCCAGAAGGAATTTGGTACGGAAATGTACAACCTGCCGACGTAAAAGAAATTGTAGAAAGCCATTTGGTGAATAATCAACCTGTTGAAAGATTACAATTGAAATTTGCTCCCAAAGGGGCTTAAAAAGGTCATGAAATACAAACATTTATTCTTTGACCTCGACCACACACTTTGGGATTTTGAACGAAATTCGGCTGAATGTTTGGCTGATATCTATGAGCAGTTTAAACTTAAATCATTGAATATCAACAATTTAGAAGATTTTCACAAAGAATTTTCGATTGTTAATAAACATTATTGGAGTTTGCTTGAAAGTAACCAAATTACGCACCATGAGCTTCGCCAACGAAGATTTCGAGATACATTTATTAATCTTGGAGCCGATATTGATGAAGATTTTGGTTTGGAAGTCAATGAATATTTTCTTGAACTTTTGCCACAAAAAGCACATTTAATAGAAGGTGCAGTAGAATTGCTCGAATATTTATTGCCTAAATATGAGTTACATATCATAAGCAACGGTTGGCAGGATATTCAGGTAAATAAAATGAAAAGCTCAGAAATTCATCATTATTTTGGCGAGATTATTACCAACGAATTGGCAGGAACTCGAAAGCCAGACCGAAGAATATTTGATTATGCCGTGGAGCTAACCAAAGCAAACCTTACCGAAAGTCTGATGATTGGGGATAACTACGAAGCCGATATTTTGGGTGCAATCAGTGCCAATATGGATACCGTTTTTTATAATCCTGATGAAATAGCAACTACGCAAAAACCTACTTTTGAAATAAAAAAATTGGTAGAGTTGATGGTAATTTTGTAGAAAAAACGTCAATTAAAAATCAAAAACATGAAAACCACAGCCCAATCATTACTTCAAACCATCAACCAAGTATTACCATTTTTGCAAGAAATCACAGACGAAGAAGCAAGCCAAAAGCCTTTACCAAATAAATGGTCGAAAAAAGAAATATTGGGGCATTTGATAGATTCTGCTTGTAATAATCAACAGAAGTTTGTCAGAATGATGGCATCAAAGCACCTTGATTTTGTAGGTTATGCACAAGATTTTTGGGTGAATGAGCAGCATTATAATGACGCTTCTTGGCAACAATTAGTTAGTTTTTGGTACGCTTATAATGCTCACATTGCCCATATTATTGAGCATGTAAATCCTAATTTTCTACAAAATACAATAACTATTGAAGGCTCAGGATTATTTACATTGGAGTTTATTATGCAAGATTATGCCGAACATCTCAAGCATCATTTAACAGCAATTCTACCAAATATAGGTTTAGAAAGTAAATTTCAAAATGTGTATAATGCCTAAAAAATGTGATTTTATATAAACACAAAAGTGCCTTATTCACTTGAAAAAAGGCACTTTTGTATAGAAATTGCTTTGTATTCTCCCCTTTTAGGGCTGTCCGATGGGTTGGCTGGGGGTTTTTAAACCCTACTCAACTTAACGGTATTTGTTCTATTATTTCTTTGCAATGGCAAACTTAGCGTATTAATAAACAAATCACCTTTTTGCAATTCGCCTTTTTCTACCAAAAAGTCTTTAACTGTATCAACAACCTCCTCTACATTTTTGCCTTTTAGGTCTTCAATGACGAATACCTGTACACCTGAATAAAGACTTAATTGCGTAGCTAATTGTTTGTTTCCTGTAAAAATAAACAAACCAGCTTTTGGTCGGTGATGCGAAAGTCGAACCGCAGTATAACCCGAAGTTGTAAAACCAATAATTGCTTTTACTTTCAAATCACGAGCCAAACGACAGGCGGTCATTACAACATTGTCATTTTCTTTTTCTTTCGATTTATAATCATCTTCCGTAACACGAGTATGATGGCGGAAATATAATTTTTTCTCTTCAGCAAGTTCCTCAACTTTCACAATCGTATTGACCATTGTTTCCACTGCCAAAATCGGATATTTTCCCGAAGCACTTTCTGCACTTAGCATTACTGCATCAGCACCATCCAGCACGGCATTGGCAACATCACCCACTTCTGCACGAGTCGGACGAGGACTATCAATCATACTTTCAAGCATTTGCGTTGCCACAATAACAGGCTTCGCTGCCAAATTCGACATTTCTACTAAACGCTTCTGAATCATCGGCACATCTTCCGAAGGCAATTCTACGCCCAAATCTCCACGAGCGACCATAATCGCATCACTTGCATTTACGATGGCTTCCATGTTGATAATCGCTTCTGGTTTTTCTACTTTGGCAATTACTTTGGCAAATTTGCCTTGCTCTTTGATATATTTCTGAATATCCTGAATTTCTTCGGCAGTACGCACAAACGATAATGCAACCCAATCTACGTCATTTGCCAAACCAAATTTCAAATCTTCCCAGTCTTTATCAGTTACCGATGGTTGAGAAATATTAGTATTTGGTAAATTTACACCTTTCTTTTGCTTTAAAAGTCCGCCGTAAACCACTTCTGTGATTACATCCGTACTATCTTTTCCTATTACTTTTACCTCCAATTTGCCATCGTCCATCAAAATTCGCTCTCCGATTTGCACATCATTATACATACCTTTATATGGTGTGCTTACTCTTTCGGCATTTCCGACAATATCATCACTGGCAAATTTTAAAATATTTCCTGCAAAAATCTCAACACCATCATTACCAGTTTCCATCAAACCTATTCTGATTTTTGGTCCTTGCAAATCTTGCAAAATGGCACATTTATAACCATGTTCTTCATTAATTTTACGAATACGATTTATTCTGATTTGGTGGTCTTCGTGCGTACCATGCGAAAAATTTAATCTGAAAACATTTACACCAGCTTTTGCCAATGCTAATAACATTTCTTCGCTTTCGGACGCAGGTCCAACTGTTGCTACAATTTTGGTTTTTCTTTGCATAAATATATAAAATTTTTCTTCGGCTTAGGAATCACGCAAAAATACTAACAATTTGTGAGAATTGCAGAATAAAGTATTTTGATTTTTAAAAATGAGCCGGTCAAAAAAACACTTTTTTTAAGCTAAAATACTGATAATAAGGCTTTTAAATTTATTGTTTTCGGTATTTAGATGAAAACAGAATATTTTTTGTATATTTGTCTATCAAAAAAAATCAAGAAGTTTTTGCCTAAAAAAAATATTCTGCTAAATTTGTACTCTTGAAAAAATAATAAAACCATTGAATCATTCATCAATCGCAAATTCACTTATCCTGCTACTCAACCTTTCGGTGTGAGAAATGGAGATTTTGTATATAACCAAAAGCCCTTTCTTGCAATGTAAGAAAGGGCTTTTTGATGAAAATGATGAAAAAACAAGTACTTAACCATTATTAATCTCATTCAAAATGAGCCAGAAAATTTATGTTTTCGATACCACCTTACGAGATGGCGAGCAAGTTCCCGGTTGTCAATTGACGACCGAAGAAAAAGTAATGATTGCCAGAGAGCTCGAAAAACTCGGTGTTGATATTATTGAAGCTGGATTTCCGATTTCGAGTCCAGGAGATTTTCGCTCGGTTGTGGAGGTTTCCAAAGCTGTTACAAATCCAACTATTTGTGCCTTATCTCGTGCCGTAAAAGGCGATATTGATTGTGCTGGCGAAGCCCTCAAATTTGCCAAACGCCCACGAATTCACACGGGCATTGGTGCGTCAGATATTCATATCAAACATAAATTTAATAGCAATCGTGAAGCAATTATTGAGCAAGCAATTGATGCCGTAAAACACGCCCGAAACTTGGTAGATGATGTTGAATTTTATGCTGAAGATTCGGGTCGTGCCGACTTAGAGTTTTTAGCTCGTTTGACCGAAAATGTTATAAAAGCGGGGGCAACGGTAGTAAATTTGCCAGATACGACTGGTTATGTGCTACCAAATGAAATGTTTGAGCGAATAACTTATTTGATGAATAATGTGCCAAATATTGACAAAGCAATCATTTCGATGCACAACCATAATGATTTGGGAATGGCAACTGCCAATACAATTGCTGGAATTCAGGCAGGAGCAAGACAAGTGGAAGTTACAATAAATGGCATTGGCGAGCGTGCAGGAAATACATCTTTGGAAGAAGTTGCCATGATTTTGAAAGTCCATAAATCGCTTGGCTATCATACAGATATTGACAGCACGATGTTGTTTCCGATGAGTAATTTGGTTTCGCAAACGATGCGTATGCAAGTACAAGCAAACAAGGCAATTGTCGGACGAAATGCTTTTGCTCACTCGTCAGGAATTCACCAAGATGGCTTCTTGAAACATACTGATACTTACGAAATCATGAGTCCGCAGGAAGTAGGTGTACCAAAATCTTCTATTGTTTTGACAGCCAGAAGTGGTCGCCATGCACTAAAGCACCGCCTTGAAATATTAGGCTTCAAACTCGAAAAACCTACATTAGATGATACCTACAAGCGTTTTTTGACTTTAGCCGATGAAATCAAAGAAGTAAATGACAAGGATTTGGTGAAGTTGATGCGGGCGTAATATTTTATTATAAATAAAAAAGATGAATCAAGAATACTCAAACAAGTTATTCTTGATTCATCTTTTTTTGTAGCAAAAAATGTTAAAAAAAATAGATGGCTCAAATAGTTGCCTATTTATTAAATTTTATCAAATTCCACGTACTTGTATTTTCAGTAATCAACCTAATTACTACCCATGAGTAAATAAAATATAACGTTAAAATTATTGTTTTTATTTCGTTTGAATATTCGATATTAGTAAGTGGAATTACATTCAAAATAGGTCGAACATATACAGGCAACAATACCAATGGCAACATAAAATATTGCTGTAAAATACTTAACTTGACATTTGAAAATAATTTGTTTCGTTTTTGGTCTAACTTTTCTTCTTTCTGAGTGAAAAACAATAATTTAAACTCAAATCTATGACCATTTTTTACCCATTCGCCAAAAATTGCAGCATAAAGAACAAGTATTGGCAAGTATATTATCATGAGATACAGACCTTTCGAAGTAAAGATATGATTAACAAAACAATAGTAAAATAACATAGCCAATACACCAAAAAAGCCTACTTGATAAGTACGAAAAGCATCAAAAAAATAGATTCTTAATTTTTGTCGAAAGGTTTTGCGAAAGCCATCAACATATTCTGCTTCAAATGCCTTTGGACCATAATGGTGTTGCACTTCCCTTGCCCAACTAAAACCATTCTGTTGTCCATAATAATATTTTGAAAATTTTTGGTCTGTTTGTTCAAAAGCCTCATCAAAACTTAGCCCAGAACTCATTTTTCCTTCAATATCTGTACAATAATGGTCTAAGATTTCATCATAAAATTCTCTGTACTTTAATTCCCACGAAAGCAAATATTGCTCAATAGTTTCTATGTATTCTGCCGACAAGGTCATATTGCAACGGTTTTAGGGTTTAGAATTCTGTTTAAACTTTCAGCAAATATTGCCAACTCTGAAATACGAATCTCAGCGGCAGCATTGCCTTTTGGTGTAATTTCATAATATTTTCTAATTCTACCATCTACTTTTTCAGCTTTGGTTGTCAAAACCTCCTCTGCTTCCAATTTATGTAGCAATGGGTATAATGCACCTTCGGTAATCTGAATTTCGTCGGCGGTGAGTTCCTTTACTTTTTGTGTAATTTCATAGCCATACATTCTTCCATTATCTTTCAATAGTTTTAGTACGATAGCATTTAAACTTCCTTTGATATGTTGGTTCATAGCTTTAATAAATTTCTGCACAAACATATACCTAATTTTTCGATACATCTAATACTTATGTATATTTTTTTGAAACAATATTTTTCTTCTAAAATATCCCCTACATTTTTTATCATAAAAAGTTAGATTTTGGGTCTTAAAAAAGACAAATGCCTGATGCTATATTGTGGCTTTTCTGTTCCTAAATTGTTTCGAATTGCTTCTATTTTTTGAGAAATATTAATGTAAATCTTATATGTTTTGATGAGAGTTCTTTAACTTCGTAAAATCTTCATCAAAAACTATAAACTCATGCCCTCACGCCGTCATTTTCTGAGCAAAGCTGCAATGCTTGCAGGAACTTCATTAATTCCAACATTGAAAGGGTTTTCAGAAGATAATCTCTTGAAAATCAAGGGTTTATCTCAAAATAAATCACCTCTCGAACTGGCAACAGATGAAGATTATTGGTGGCAAATTCAGCAAGCATACACAGTTTCTCCCCAAATAATTAACTTAAATAATGGTGGTGTAAGTCCTTCTCCTTTGGTAGTTCAAAATGCCGTTGAAAGATACAATAAGCTCGCCAACGAAGCACCAAGCTACTTTATGTGGCGAATAATGGACCAAGGACGTGAACCTTTGCGAGAGAATTTGGCAAAATACGCAGGTGTTTCTTCCGAAGAAATTGCCATTAACAGAAATGCTACTGAAGCTCTTGATACTGTAATTTTGGGCTTGCCCTTACAGCGTGGTGACGAAATCGTAATGACTCGCTACGACTACCCAAATATGTTGCACGCATGGCGACAAAGAGAATTGCGTGAAGGCTTAAGAATCAATTATGTAGAACTTGATTTGCCTGCCGAAGACAATGATTTGGTTGTAAAGAAATTTGTAGAGCAAATGACTCCACGCACAAAACTTGTTCATATCACCCATATTTTTAACTGGAATGGGCAGATTTTACCAGCCAAACGCATTGCAGAAGAAGCCCACAAACGAGGCATCGAAGTATTGGTTGATGGAGCTCATTCTTTTGCTCATCTCGAATACAAAATCACAGATTTAGACTGCGATTATTTTGGAACAAGTTTGCATAAATGGCTTTCTGCACCAATAGGTACTGGAATGTTATGGGTGAAAAAAGAGAAAATCTCTAAGATTTTTCCACTAATTCCAAATGATAAACCAAATTCGGATAATATTCGCAAGTTTGAAAATTTGGGTACTCGTCCATTTATGATTGAGCAAGCCATTGGGCAAGCTCTCAATTTTCAGTTGGCAATTGGAAATGCTCGAAAAGAAGCAAGATTGAGGTTTTTGAAAGATTATTGGGCACACGAGGCGATAAAATTACCAAAAATAAAAATGAATACTTCGCTGAAAGCTGAATTTTCAGGAGCGTTGGCACATTTTAGCGTTGAAGGCTTAGAGGCAGGAAAAATGGAAGGAGAATTATTTTCTAAGTTTAAAATACATACTTCACCTACAAAATGGGAAAAATTAGACGGCGTACGTGTAACCCCTCACGTATATACTACATTAAGAGATTTAGACAGATTGCTTGAAGGTGTTCAGCATTTGACAAAGTTGTAGATTGGTTCTTCGGTTTTAGAGGTTTTTATAAAGCAACTTCAACACTACACAGCAATTTTTTAAATCCGTGCTTATAAATCCGTGTTATCCGTGTTCCATTTTCGACGAAATTAGGACACGGATAACACGGATTTATACAGATTTTCACGGATATTAAAAAATTGTCATTGTATCCTAAATTACCTTAAAATCTCTCTTGCAATTACTAATTTTTGTATTTCGGAAGTACCTTCATAAATCTGTGTGATTTTTGCATCACGCATCAATCGCTCCACATGAAATTCTTTTACATAACCATAGCCACCGTGAATCTGCACAGCTTCGGTTGTTGCCCACATTGCTACGTCTGAGGCAAAAAGTTTTGCCATTGCTGCCGATTCTACATAATCTTTGCCTTCATCTTTTTGACGTGCGGCTTTATAAATTAACAAACGTGCAGCCTCAATTTTGGTTGCCATTTCTGCCAATTTGAACTGAATCGCTTGGTGTTCGCTGATAGATTTTCCAAAAGCTTTTCTTTCTTTTGAGTATTTTAATGCCAATTCGTAAGAACCTGCCGCAATGCCCAATGCTTGTGCAGCGATGCCAATTCTGCCTCCATTGAGCGTACTCATGGCGAACTTAAACCCAAATCCATCTGCCCCAATTCTGTTTTCTTTTGGCACTTTTACATCAGTAAACATCAAAGAATGTGTGTCTGACGAGCGTATGCCCATTTTATCTTCTTTTTTGCCTACTACAAAACCTTCCATGCTTTTTTCCACAATAAAACAATTGATACCCTTGTGCTTGAGTTCGGGGTGAGTCTGTGCCATTACCAAACAAACTGATGATGTGCCGCCATTGGTAATCCAGTTTTTTGTTCCATTTAATAAATAGTAGTCGCCCTTGTCTTCGGCTGTTGTCTGTTGTGAAGTTGCGTCAGAGCCAGCTTCAGGTTCTGACAAGCAAAATGCTCCGATGATTTCGCCAGAAGCTAATGGTTTTAAATATTTTTGTTTTTGTTCTTCCGAGCCATAAGCTTCTAATCCCCAACAAACCAACGAATTATTGACCGACATCACCACCGATGCCGAAGCATCAACTTTCGAGATTTCTTCTATTGCCAACACATACGAAATCGTGTCCATGCCGCCACCACCATATTCTGGTGAAACCATCATGCCCATAAAGCCCAATTCGCCCATTTTTTTGACTTGCTCTGTGGGAAATTTAGAGTGAGTATCTCGCTCAATTGCCGTCGAAAGGAGTTCGTTTTGGGCAAAATCACGGGCAGCTTCTTTCACTGCCAGATGTTCTTCGGTTAAGTTAAAATTGATACCTTCTATTGTCGTTGCTGCCATTTTATTAGTTTTTATAGTTTGTTTTGAATGAAGAAGGCAAAGTTAAACACAAAAATAATAGTATGCAAGCATACTATTATTTGAATTTTCATGCAGAAAACATCAGATTACACCGCCATTAACCGAAATACAATGACCGTTGATATAGCTTGCTTCGTCGGAAGCGAGGAAAAGGTAAGCATTGGCAATATCAACTGGCAAACCCATTCGTTTTGCTGGAATATCAGCAATGGCTTGTAGTCGAACTTCTTCTGGAATCATGTCGGTCATGTCGGTTTTGATGAAACCAGGAGCTACTGCGTTGGCAGTAATATTATGCTTGCCAAATTCTTTTGCCCAAGTTTTTACCATGCCAATGATTGCTGCTTTGGTAGCTACATAATTGGTTTGACCAAAATTCCCTGTAATGCCTACCACCGAAGAAGTACAAATAATTCGCCCATATTTTTTCTCAACCATGTGCGGCACTACTGCTTTTGTGCAGTTAAAAACGCCCGTCAAATTGACATCAATGACTTGTTGCCATTCTAAATGCGACATTTTGAGGAGCGATTTATCACGAGTAATGCCTGCGTTATTGACCAAAATATCTATTTTCCCATATTTTTGGATAATTTCTTGGATTGCTTCTTCTATGGCTGGTGGGTCGGTTACAGCTAATTTTATAAAATCTACCGAATAGCCTTTTGCTTGCATTTCTTGTGCGGTTTCGTTGCCAGCATCAAGCAAATCCCAAATAATAACTTTAGCACCTTCCTCGCAAAAACGCTCGACGGTTGCTTTGCCTATTCCTCTTGCACCACCTGTAACGATGGCTATTTTGTCTTTTAATCTCATGGTGATTTTTATGTCAAACTTAATTTGTCAAACAATACTCTGTTTCTTTCTCTTGAATCTTTTAAAACTTTGTCAAAACTTAAAATCTCAACGTACATATTATAGTTGTCATTGAAAAAGAAAAAACCGTCCCCGCTTGGTAAAAGCTTGAAGCCTCCATCTTTTGCATAAGACTTTAATTTTTTTGTCAAGTCGCATATGATGTAGGCATAGATAGGAGTATTGGGTCTAAAATCAAACTCTCTTTCATGTTTGTCTTTTGCATCACCTTCTAAAATTTCTCGTGCATATCTGTTTATTTGTTGAATAGGGTTCTCATCGTCTGAATAGTCATCCCTCATTGGTCTTTTAAATTCAATGAGTACGATTGATTCATAAGGTTTATTGTCGTTTGAAAAAGCAAAAGGTTTATTGAAAACAATTATATCGGGTCTGTCATTTGATGTTGAATCTAATGGTTCGATTTTTTTAAATCTTTTGTCTGATGCTAAATATTTATGATAAGATAGTTTTTCATCAATCATCCATAAATTATGGTCTTCAAATCCGATTTCATCTGATAGCGTTTGTAAAGGAAAAATGAGATTATGTACTGCTTTTTCGGTCGCTTTTATATTCAAAAATTTCTCAAATAAATCAAGGACTAACTTTCTATGAATCACATATTCAGAAAGTTTGGAATTACCAACCTCTATAATTTTACTATATAATTCCTTGTGTTTTTGAGAAAATTCATCTTTATCATTTTCATTTTCAATAAACTTTAAAACTGTCGAAGCCTCTTTTTTTACTTCCAACTCTAATACTTGTTGGATTTTAAAAAGTTCAAGTTCCATTTTCTCTTCTGAAAGAGTTGATGGAATCCTTTTTAGTTCATTCGTTTTGTACTTTAATAATTGTCTATATCTTGGGTGTTGGTTTACAAATTCTTTTACTTTGGCAACTCTTTTTAACGAAAGTTGCTCGATTTGGTCAGAAAATTCAGTAAATAACCCTTCCGTAATTACTTTTCGTAATTCTTCTTGTGTTGTCTGGTCAGGAAATTCAATTTCGCCTTTTGAAAATGTAATTGCTGTTCTCTCATCGTTTACATTACTATCTAAAAATGCTCCCTCAACATAAATGGCTATTGAAAATTGTTTGCCGTCCGAGTCGTATAAAAAATTATCCAGTTCTGGAATGTCAATTGAAATTTTATCGTCCAAAACCTCCCTTGTATTTGCACAATAATGAATTTTATTATCTATTTTATTGCTGTACAATTTTACTAAATTCAGTTTGAAAGAATTATTTCGTACTTTAATTTCCTTCGTTTTTACTTGACCTTTTGTGAAAAGGTTGAAAAGGTCATTAACTACAATAGATTTGCCTAAATCTTTAATAATAATTCTTGGGCAATCCGTATTTAAAAAATAAACAAAACAATGTTCAATAATTTTCAAAGCAATGTCTTCTGAATTATTGTTGCACCATTTTCTATATTCTTCTTTTAAGCCATTCAACTTGATAATAGTATATCGTTCGTTATCGCTATTAACATCTTCAAGAATGTGTTTTTCTATACCTTGGATAGTCGGCTCAAAATTAAATTTACGTAAATGCCAATTACCTTCTTCAAAAAAACGGCTCTCAATCTCGGCTTTTTTAAAAGCTCTTAACCAAGTAAATCGTCCAATTCCTTTACCCCCTTTTTTGAATTTATATGTAGAATGTGCATAATTGAAAGATTCATAGTTTTTGGTATTAAAACCAACACCGTTATCTTTAATTTGAAAATTAACGATTTCAGGAAAACTGTCCGCTGCCCCAAAATCAATCTCTTTTTGTTCTGAACGAATAACCTCAATTTCAATAACGCCAATTTGGGTTGAACTGTCTTCCTCGATGGCTTGAAAAGAGTTTACTATTGCTTCATAAAGAGGAAGCAATGTATTACTAAATGCAAGTTTTTTTTCATTAATCTTTCCTTTTATGTCGATTTGCATAGTTAGCTATTAATTTTAAGGGTTCGTCCTAAACTGCCTTCCAAAATACGTCCTCACTTATGGCTTTCGTACAATGGAAATTTTATTTGTATTAACAGGTTTTGTTCTATAAATAATCACAAATAAAACATGCTTTCTTTCTGTGAAAACAACGATATTTTTTTTACAATAAAATAAAATCGATTGACATAGGTTTGAATTTCTAAAATTTACCCAAAATGTGATTAATTATAGAACACAGCCTATTAACACTACAATCCCACCAAAATATTCCTCAAAACTGCCTGTGCTGACCATTCACGATTGGCGGCTTGCTGCACCACAACTGATTGATTATCAAGCACTTCGTCTGTAACTTTGAGGTTTCGTCGCACAGGAAGGCAGTGCATAAAAAGTCCATTATTGGTCAAATCCATTTTTTGTTTGGTAATCATCCAAGATGGGTCTTGCGTTAGCACTTTTCCATAATCATTATATGACGACCAGTTTTTGCCATAAACAAAATCTGCTCCTTTGAGGGCTTCGTCTTGGTCGTAAATGACTTTTGCTTTGCCCACCATTTGTGGAGCAAGGTTGTAGCCTTCGGGGTGAGTAATTATGAATTCGTAATCCGTCATATTTACCCATTCGGCAAACGAATTGGCTACTGCTTGCGGCAATGGCTTAAAATGAGGAAGCCAAGTAAGCACAACTTTCGGGCGAACAGTTTTCTTAAACTCTTCGATGGTAATCAAATCTGCCAAAGATTGGCAAGGGTGGCGAGTTGCCGACTCCAAATTGACAATCGGAACTCCTGCATATTGGCGAAATTTTTCCATCACGATTTCTCTATAATCGGCATCACGGTCTTGCAAACCTGCAAATGCACGCACAGCAATAATATCGCAATAACTTCCTATAACGGCAGCCGCTTCTTTTACGTGTTCGGCTTTGTCGCCATTCATAATTACGCCGTCTTCCATTTCGAGCTGCCAACTATCTTGCCCTACGTTCATCATCAAGACATTCATTCCCAGATTTTCGGAAGCTTTTTGTGTGCTTAGGCGTGTGCGAAGACTTTGATTGAAAAATAGCAAACAAATGGTTTTGTTTTTACCTAATTTTTGGTCAGCAAAAGGGTTTTTCTTTTGTTTTAAGCCTTCTTGTACTAATTCTTGCACGTTATCAACATCGTGCAAAGAGATAAAATTTTTCATTTTTCCTTGGTAAATTTTTCTTGATTTTTGCTTATCGTTTAAAGCATTTCTTCATTCATACAAAATCGCTCTACTTACTTTTGCTGGTAATGGTCCGAGCGTGGTGAGTTTCAAAACTGCAATATTTACGCCAGCTTTTGCACAAGTTTCTATGTCTTTTCCCTCCAAAAATGCTGTCAAAAAGCCTGACCAGTAAGAATCTCCAGCTCCTGTGGCATCAATAACTTCTATTTTTCGGGCTGCCATTTCAAAACTTTTTGTGCCATTTTCGTGCGAAATAATGCTGCCTCTTCCACCTAAAGTATAACAAACAACCGACGCTCCCATGCGGTGCAAATCGGCGATTGCCTCTTCGGGTTCTACAACTCTGCCATAAAGTCTTTCGGCATCGTCTTCGCTTATTTTTGTTAAAGCACCATGCTTGATGTAGGCTTCAATTATTTGCCAAGCTTCTTCTCTATCTGACCAAATTTTTGGTGAATAATTCAAATCTATGCTTAACTGACAACCCAATTTTGCTGCTCGCTCGGCGGCTTCAACAATTGTTTTTTGTGCAGGATTTTGACTCAAAGCAAAGCAAGTTGTATGAAAAATGGCACTTTGGCTTAATAATTCGTCCGAAATATGTTTTGGGCGAATCATTCGGTCGGCAGTTCGGTAAGCAATAAAATCGGGGGTTTCTCTCGAACGAGCCACTACTACAATGCTTGATGGTTCTTGCTTGTCAATAGCTATGTGGCTAACATCCACGCCTGTTTCTCGTACTTTTTCAACTAAATATTTACCTAAATTATCATCGCCTACACACGAAACAATGGCTGTGGCGTTGCCCAAACGAGCCATATTTGCCGCCAAATTTGAAGGACTTCCGCCCTGAAAACGTTGAAAACGTTCGGTTGTGGAAATATCATCTGCGATTTCAGTTCCGATAAAATCTGCCAGCAATTCGCCGACAGCTAAGAGTGTGTATTTTTTTGTCATAGGTTAGATAGATATATTATGTCTGATGTATGAATTTGATGTTTTTTGAAAATACATCATAGCTCATACATCATATATCAGTTAATACTTTTCTTAGTAATCAAATACAAAGGGTAGCTTAAAATCAAAAAAACAAGTGCATAAACACCGCTTTTGAAATCTTGAAAAACTGCTCCGATGAGAAACATCATTGATACAATAATTAGCAAATAAGGTATAAATGGATAGCCAATTACTTTGTAAGGTCGAGGTAAGTTTGGTTCTTTTTTTCGCAACATAATGAGCGAGGCAAAACCAGAAATATAGCCCATAACAAAAAAGAAAGTGGCTATATCAGAAAGGCGTTCGCAAGTATCTTTTCCACTAATGATAAGCAACATTGAGCATAAGGCTGTCAATGGCATTGCGATTGCTGGTGTGCCACCTTTGTTTACTTTTTGAGCCGCTTTGAAAAAAAGTCCGTCTTTACTCATCGAATAAATGACTCTTGGGCAAAACATTATTTGGGCGTTCAACATTCCCAGAATCGAAATCATTAGAAAAAACGTTACGATTTTACCTGATTTTTCACCAAAAATCAATTTAATGGCATCGGCTGCTGCCAATTTTGAATTTGCCAAAGCATCTATTGGCATAATATAAAGAATCGCTAAATTTACTAACAAATAAATAGCAATAACTACCAAAACGCCTGTAATCATAGATTTCGGCAAGTTTTTGGCAGGGTCTGTGTTTTCTTCAGTAAAATACGAAGCGGTATGCCAGCCATCAAAAGTATAAAAAACTTGTTGCAAAGCGATGATAATTCCTGTAAGCAAAGCTGGTTGTGCAACCCTTTGTGTGGTGGCTATTAAATCTTGTGTTTTTACATCTCCGCCATAAATAAAGCAAATAAATACAAAAGCAAAAAGTCCAACGGCTTTTAAAAACGACATTATTTCCTGCGATTTCCCAGCTGATTTTGTTCCGAGCCAATGAAAACAAGTCAATAAAAACAAAATGCCAATTGCCATATATCGAATGAATGGCTCTGTATTTGGCAATAAAAGGGCGATGTATTCACACATAGTATATGCTCCAAAACCCAGAGCCGCCACCGTGCCAAACCAACTCGTGATGCCTGTAACAAAACCTACATAGTCGCCAAAAGCCCGACGTGCATAAACGTACCACGCTCCTGCACGGGGAACAGAAACGCCCAACTCGATGGTACAAAGTACGCCCAAGAAAGCATAAATACTTACCAAAACCCAAACCAACATGATTATCGAAGCATCGCCAAGGTTATGTGCAATCGGACCGGGTTTTCGGAGAATTCCTGTGCCGATTGTCCCACCGATAGTTACGGCAATGCCAAAACCAACACCAAGCAATTTTAATAGTTTGTTTGAATCTTCGGTTGAGGTATTTTGACTCATATTAAAAAGTTTTTCTTAGATTTGAAGCGAAGATAGTAATTTTTATAGAATGTGAGTAATAATTACGAATCATTCGATTGATGAGTGTCGATTTTTTTATCTTAAATCACTGATAATCAGTAGCTTATATCTTAATTTGACAAGATTTTTTTGCATGAAAAACTTATTTTTAATTTTTATTGGTGGCGGAACAGGTAGCTTAGTTCGATATTTTTTGGGGAAATTTGCTCAAAATAACTTTCCAAATACATTTCCGATTGGCACACTTGCGGTGAATATTGTGGCAAGTTTTATTTTAGGAGTTTTTGTAGGAAGCAACCTCAAATTAGACGAACCTTGGCGAGCTTTGGTTGCCATTGGCTTTTGTGGCGGTTTTAGCACTTTTTCAACATTTAGTAACGATACGCTTCAACTAATGCTTTCGGGAAGAACAACGGAGGCTTTTTTGAATATTTTTTTGAACGTAATAGTCTGTTTATTAGCTACTTATGTTGGAATCTTACTTGTTTAGAATGCAAAAAAGTCAGTTCTGCAACTGACTTTTTTTTCTTAATTAAGATGGAAACAAATGTTTCGACTTAAATCTCTATGAAACAAAACTACGACAATATATTATAAAGGTAAGTGTATTACAAGTCAGAAATTCGTTAGATTCTTGAAGGTCGCCAGTAGTACCAGCGACCATTCAGAAGCATTTATAATTCATCATAGGTATCAATTCCAAAACTACTATGCAAATGTATGCAAAGTTTTTTATTAATGTCAAGAAATATTTGCATTTTTTTGCAATATTTGTGAAAAAAATTGCAACACTATGCTGAAAGAAGAACGCCAACGCTTAATATTAGATAAACTCAATGCCGACAAAAAGATAAATTTTGTTGAATTGGGTACGTTTTTAGATGTTTCCTATGATAGTATTCGCCGTGATATTATCGAATTGGAAGACAAGGGTTTCTTGAAAAAAGTACATGGCGGAGCTGTTGCCAACTCTTATTTGTCGGTACTTGGAAACAAAAATCATGGTTCGAATAGTAGTGAAGAACTATCTATTGTGTCGAAAAAAGCTCAAAAACTATTTGAAAACCGCCAAACTATTATCATGGATGGTGGAACGACCAATTTTTTGATTGCTGAACAATTGCCCAAAACCCTTGAAGCAACTATCATAACTAATAGTCCAGCCTTAGTTATGGCACTCAACGAACACCCAAAAGTTGAGGTAATTTTGCTGGGCGGCACTTATTACAAGCGTTATCAGATTACACTTGGTAGTGAGGTTTCGAGGCAACTTTCACATATAAATGCCGATTATTATTTTATGGGAGTCAATGGCGTGCATACACAAAAAGGCCTGAATATCAGGCATTATGAAGAGTCGTTGGTTAAGCAACAAATGATGGCAGCTGCCAAAAAGACGGTTTGCTGCATCATTGAAGAAAAAATAAATGTGCAGGAAGCTCACAAAGTTTGTGATTTTCATCAAATTGATATAATGATTACTAACCTAAAACCGACTGATAACGTTTTGAAGAATTTTCATAAATTGGGCGTGGAGATTGTGTAATGCCGATGGATTTTGGTTCTCTTAAAAAATAAATGTGCCACTTCTTAGAGATGTGGCACATTTAACTCAGCATTCAGAATTCCTTTAAAGTCTTACTTTCACCGCCAACAAGAAATTTGTTCTTGCTTGTGGATAGTAAAAGTTTTCGGTCGTTACTTGTTTGTCATAAATGTAACTATACGTATAGCCATTCGATTCGTACAAATGATTGAATAAATTATTGACTAATAAGCTGAAAGTCAACTCTTTAACAAATTTAGGCTTCACCGATAAAGTGGCTCTTAAATCATTCACAAAGAAAGCATTTAAGCTACGATTATCATCAGCAGTATTGTCCATAAATTGCTTGCTTACGTACTTTGAAAGCCAAGCCAATTCAAGGCTTTTTGTGGGAGAAAAGCTCAATTGTCCGCCAGAAATAAGGTTTGGTGAAAAAGAAATATCAGTTTTCGTAAACTTATTTATCTTATCAGCATCGCCATCATAATTGACAACAGTTTCTGTAAAATTTTTGATTTTGTTATGGCTAAAAGTTGTATTCGCTGCCAAAGCCCAATGTGGGGCGAACTTCCAGTTCGCCGATAACTCCAAACCTGCACGATAACTCTCCGCAACATTTACACGAATAGCTTCACCAACACCATTTACTTGCCCAGTCAGCACCAACTGATTTTTATAGTTCATATAATAAAAATTAGCATCAAAACTAAACTTTGTTCCTGCCAAACGATAACCAGCTTCCAAATCTTTTAGATTTTCGGCAAGCGGTGCTTTTGGAGCATTATCTACAAAGTCTTGGCGACTTGGTTCTTTATTTCCAACGGCATAAGAAGCATAAACCGAAGAGGTTTTGTTTACTTGATAATTCACACCAAATTTTGGATTAAAAAACTTATAATGCGGAACGCCGCCCGCAGACCTTTGCGTAATGTCTTGGCGTTTATCACCAGTTCCTTTTATGTCATAATTCACTGTTCGGTATTGCAAATCTGCATAAAAATTCAAGGCATCATTCACTTGATAAAAGGCTTTTGTGAAAATATTAAAGTCGGTTTTGAGTGAATTACTTTCGTACCAACGATAGCGAATATCGGCAGTAGAGGTATTTTTTGCCCAAATAATTTCACCAAAATGGTCGCCATCATATTTATTCCACGCACCGCCAATATTTGCCGAAAACTTCTTACCACTCTGATAATCAAGCGAGTACGTAACACCATAAAAATCATTATCTAACCATTTACGACGAACTAAGTCTGTTTTTTTAATTGTTTCAGTTCCGGAAACAACATTTGGCAAACCATAATTTGAAAATTTTTCTTGCTCTTTAAATTGCTCATAAAATCCACGCCCTTTTGTATAATGAAGCGTAGGGTTAAAAGTCCAACTTTTGTTGAGTTTGAAAGAAGAAATCAATTGATAATGGTCTTGCTGATAATCGTCCACTTGGTTATCATAAGTATAAGGATTGAAAGTTCTGTTAGTCTTCAATAAACTTTCAGGCACGCCTTCCCATGCTTGGTAAGTTTTTTCTTTTCCCGAAAAAGCATTGAAACGCACAAAGCTATTTGTGCCATAATATCCTGCCGAAACATAAAAAGATTTCAAATCAGAAGAAGCACGGTCGATATAACCATTAGAACTTAATTTTGACAAACGAGCATCAACGACGAAGTGATTATTAAGCAAACCGGTACTTGCTAAAACGTTGGTTTTCAAGGTATTAAATGAGCCTACCGTAAAATTAGTTTCGCCATAAGCCTCTTGTTCATAGCTCAAAGTATTGATATTGATACTCGCTCCAAATGCCCCAGCACCATTGGTTGAAGTACCAACGCCACGCTGCACTTGAATACTTTGTGCCGAAGAAGCAAAATCGGGCATATTTACCCAATAAGTTCCTTGCGACTCGGAGTCGTTGTAAGGCACGCCATTCAGCGTAACATTGATACGAGTCGGGTCAGTGCCACGAATACGAATTCCTGTATAACCCACGCCCGCACCAGCATCCGAACTAACTACCACCGATGGCAATTGATTGAGCAAAAAAGGCAAATCTTGACCCAAATTGTTCTTTTTCAAGTCTTTTTGATAAACATTCGTAAAAGCCATACCCATTTTTTGGTTGGCACGAGTAGAGCTAACGACTACTTCATTGAGTTCACGAATCTTTGTGGAATCTTGGGCGGTTGCAATTATCAATGAACAATTAACAATTATCAGAGCAAGAAAAACTTTTCTTTTAAATAATTGATAATTAAAAAACCATTCACTGCCAAACTGATAGCGGTTCGCCGCCCAATTGATAATTGATAATTGATAAATTGATAATTGTAATGTTGTTGTTAATTTTTTCATTTGTTTTGAAAAGTTTTAACAACAGGAAAAAGGAGTAAAATCCTGTCGGACGGCGAGCCGTCTTTGTGAATGACAAAATTTTAATTGGATGTTTTAAGCATCTTATCAGGACTCATGAGTTTCCTGACAGAAAGGCTCTCTTTCCCTGCGTCGGCATTATCCGTGGACAGGTTCGATGGGTATAATCTCAGCCCGATATATTAAGGCACCCCTTTTGAGATAAGTTTTGCAAAGTAAACGTTTTTTTTAGAAAACTTGTTTATCTTAGTGAATATATTTAGTACAAAAAGAAGTTGTTGTTTACATAAACATTTGATTATCAATGTTTTGTGTTTAATTTTATTGTATATTACAAAAAGCCCAATTTAAAGATATGAGCCAATTTATGGTAGAGTTTGAATTGCCAAACCCATTTCCAGAAAAATTAATTATCAAAATCCCTGCCCAACGTACGATGGTAAATCAGCTATTGGAAGATGGAAAAATACAATCGTATGCTCTTTCGATGGAGCGAGATAGGCTTTGGTGCGTGGTCAATGCCGACGACGAATTGGAAGTAATGCGTATCATTGGCGAATTTCCATTGATTGACTATATGCAACCAACAATCACTGAATTGATGTTCAATAATGCGGTTGTGATGCGAGTTCCTTCTTTTTCTTTGAATTAAAAAAACAGATTTCGTGAAAATCATTTTCAAAAAGAGTTTTTATATTTTTCTGTTCATCAGCCAAATATTATTTGGTTGCCGACAAGCACAAAAAACGGAGCAAACTTATAAAGCTCCCGAAAAAACAGAAACTGCCGAAGCCAAAACAAATTTTCAGAAAAAGCAAAGTGTTGCGGACAACATTCCGTATAGCCAGTCAGTTCGTAGTAATATTCCAAAAAAAGTTTATGACGTTTTAAAATACGTTCGTGAAAACAACGCTGCACCCGATGGCTACGTAGGCGGAAGAAAATTTGGAAATTTCGAGAATTTATTGCCCAAAAAAGAGCCAAACGGTCGAAGAATAAATTACCAAGAATGGGACGTAAACCCAAAGCAACAAGGCAGAAATCGTGGCGTAGAACGCCTCATCACAGGCTCGGACGGCAAAGCCTACTTTACCAAAAATCATTATAAAAGTTTTGTAAATGTGGAGTGAACTTCCCGTTCACTTTCAAAAATATCTCAATATAATCATAATGTCTAACTTCCTCATAATCAATAATTTAGAAGTATTAAAAGACTATCATATTGTCAATATTGATGGTCTGAAAGCTCACACTTTACGAGGTTTCTACGAAGAAATTGCCAAAGGTCTTGACTTTCCCGAATACTTTGGTTTTAACCTTGATTCGCTCGACGAAATGCTAAACGATTTATCGTGGGTTGAGCAAGCGAAAATTGCTATTTATATTTCCAACTCCGAACATTTTGTAGAAAAAGAGCGAAATCCCGATAAATTACCAACGCTACTCGATTTGTTAGATGCCACCTGCGAAGATTGGGAATGGATTGATGAAGACGACGATTTTCCAAAAAAAGAAATAATCATTGCTTTTTCGTCAAGTGAAAGAATTATCAAATTGCTTGATAGTCAGGAGATTAACTATGAAAAGAAGTGATTATGAATCAAAACTACGCCCTCCGTCAATGGCAAACAGGCGATGAAAAATCGCTCGCTGAAAATGCCAATAATCATAAAATTTGGAGAAATCTGAAAGATGTTTTTCCGCATCCTTACACCCTTACTGATGCATACGAATGGGTGAAAATCGCATCAAATACACCAACAAATTTTGCCATTGAAGTGAAAGGAAAAGCAGTCGGTGGAATCGGAATTTTATTGAAAGACGATATTTACAAAAAGAACGTCGAAATAGGTTATTGGCTCGGCGAAGCATATTGGGGGCAAGGAATTATTTCGGGAGCAATTACAGAAATTGTAGATTATACTTTTAGGGATTTCGATGTTTTTCGCATTTATGCAGGCGTTTTTGAATATAATGTGGCTTCTATGCGAGTTTTAGAAAAAGCAGGTTTTCATCAAGAAGCCATTCTAAAACAATCACTTTTGAAAAAAGGAGAGCTATTTAATGAGCATATTTTTGTGAAGTTTAAAGCATAAAAAAACGCCCTCCCGCCCTTCGACTTCGCTCAGGGAACGGGAGGGCGTTTTTTACAACCTAATCGGCACTTTTACTTCCGTATTGTCCCAACTAATATTCATATCTGCACCACCTTCGGCAGCAGCAAATCCAATCGTCAATTGCTCAATGGTTGATGCAGTTTTGCCAACTGGAACATCCACACTCAAAACATCTTTTGTTTCGTCATGATTTGTTCCCCATTGACCAGTTTCGCTATTGATAACAATTGTCCATTTATCAGCATTGGGAATTGTCCAAAGTGTATATTTCCCAGCTTTTAGGGCTTTATCACCAACTTTTACATCTTGTTTTACATCAAAAGTAGTTGCTTCGTTTGCACCTGTTCGCCAAACTTTTCCAAAAGGCTCCAATTTTCCAAAAATCTCACGCCCTTTTTTATAAGGTCGGCAATAATCAACTTGTACTGAAAGACCATTTTGGTCAAATTTTGCACTTTCGGCAGGGCTTTTGCTTTTTGTGAAGGCTTTAAGTCCAAAGAAAGCAACAGCGAGAACCGCTACTACAATCAGAATAATTTTTACGATTTTGTTCATTTCTAAAAGAGGTTTTAAGATGGTTTGATACTCTTATCGGAAACGTTTTAGCCCATTAAAAAAGTTCAAAGCCTCGAAATTGACCGCTTAATTGCCCCGAAACAAAATAAAGTATAGATTATTCAATGATTTCCCCTCGAAAAACGACAAATTTGTACCGAAGAACGCTTTCCAAGCGAACAGTTTTTGATTTTATAATGTTTAATGAAGAACGGAAATATCCGTTTTTCCATATTTATACCAATGCTTGATATTATTCATTTACTACCCGATTCGATAGCAAACCAGATTGCGGCAGGAGAGGTTGTGCAGCGACCAGCTTCGGTGGTGAAAGAGCTTTTGGAAAATTCAATAGATGCTCGGGCAAATAATATACAATTAATAGTAAAAGATGCGGGGCGTACACTCATTCAAGTCATTGATGATGGCATGGGAATGTCTGCCACAGATGCCAGAATGAGCTTTGAACGCCACGCAACCTCAAAAATCCGCACAGCAGAAGATTTGTTTTCTATTCTCACAATGGGTTTTCGAGGCGAGGCTTTGGCTTCGATTGCTGCCATTGCTCAGGTCGAATTGCGGAGTAGAAGAATGACCGACGAAATAGGAACTTTGATTCGTATCGAAGGTTCTGAACTAAGTATTCAAGAGTCTATTTCTTGTCCAAAAGGCACGAATTTTCAAGTAAAAAACCTCTTTTATAATGTTCCTGCACGCCGAAATTTCCTGAAATCAAATCCTGTGGAAATGAAGCACGTGTTGGACGAATTTCAACGAGTTTCGTTGGCTCACCCCGATATTGCTTTTACACTTTATCATAATGATGTAGAAGTTTATAACCTTCCTGCGGGGAAATTGAGCAAAAGAATCGTTGATATTTTTGGAAAAACTTACCGTGAACAGTTGGCTTCTTGCGAAGAAGAAACACCATTTGTAAATATCACAGGTTATGTTGGAAAGCCAGAATCTGCCAAGAAAGGGCGTGGAGAGCAGTTTTTCTTTGTCAATAAGCGATTTATCAAGCATAATTATTTGCATCATGCCGTACTTAGTGCTTTCGAGGCAACGATTCCCGAAGGCAGTAGTCCGTTTTATGTATTGTTTATCGAAATTAACCCTTCGCACATTGATATTAATATTCATCCGACCAAAACCGAGATAAAATTTGATGATGAACGTGCCGTTTATGCCATTATTCGGTCGGCAGTTCGGCGGTCAATTGGTGTTTATAACCTCACACCAAGCATTGATTTTGAGTCGGATATTAATTTTGGAAATCTTACAAACACTGGGCGTTTTAGCGATAGTCCAAATCCACTAAGTTCTTCGTTTTCAGGTATTTCTGATTTTGAAAAATCTCGTCAGCAATCCTCTTTACCGCCCGTACCAAAAGATGATTACCGAGAAAAGCTGAATGCAGCCCAAGGAAATACTGAAAATTGGCGGAAACTATTTGATGGAATAGAAGCGTTCAAGCCAAATAATCAAGCAAATTTGGAATTTGAGTCTGAGCCGATGACGATGGGCAGCAAAGCCAATGACGTGTTGGACGAAGGCAAACGAATCGCTGAAATTCAAGAAATTAGTGCGATTCAGATTCAAAATCGGTTTATTGTGGCTCAAGCAAAAAACGGTTTGATGCTCATTGACCAGCGTGCCGCTTATGAGCGAATTTTGTATGAAAAATATTTTAATAACCTCAAAAACAAAAAATCTTTTACCCAACAATTACTTTTCCCGAAAACCTTAGATTTACAAGTAGCTGATTTTCAATTAGTTATCGAAATTCAAGAGGATATTCGGGCCTTAGGGTTTTCGTTTGAAGAGTTTGGACAAAATACCATTAAAATAAATGGAGTGCCGCCCGAAGTGCAAGACGAAAACGAAAAAGAGATTTTTGAGGGATTAGTGCAGCAATTCAAAACAAATCAAGCAGACTTGCAATTGGATAGACTTGAAAATATTGCTCGTTCTTTTTCAAAGCGTTCTTCGGCAAAATATATGGGAGAATTATCAAAAATTGAGATAAATTTACTCATTCATCAACTTTTTGAGACCGCAGTGCCAGCTTATACGCCAAATGGCGAACCAATTATGACGATTTTATCGTTAGACCGTTTAACAGAGTTGCTGATTAGAAAATAATAGAAAAAGCTATAATTTAAAATATGTTCCAACCAATTACACCCATTGTTCGCAATTTATTGATAGCAAATATTGCTGTTTATATGATAGAATCTATTCTGAAAATAGATTTATCAACATTGTTTGCCTATCATAATTTTTCGATGCACGAAATGGGTTTATTCAACCCTATTCAGATTTTTACGTATATGTTTTTGCATGGCAATGGGGGGCACATTTTTAGTAATATGTTTGGTTTGTTTATGTTTGGACCAATGCTCGAAAGGTTCATGGGTAGCAAGCGTTTTTTGATATTATATATTGTGTCGGGCATTGGAGCTTGTTTGCTTTATGGAGGTATTAATTTATATGAAATTTCTAAATATGCAGTAGGCTCGTCAGAATATGATATTATGATGACTACGCCAATGGTCGGAGCATCAGGAGCAATATTTGGCATGTTGGGAGCATTTGCAAGATTATTCCCAAATACCGAAATGATAATTTTTCCGCTACCAATTCCAATAAAAGCAAAATATTTAGTAACTTTATATGCTATTTATGAAGTTTTCTCGGGAGTTTATAACATTATGCCTGGCGTAGCACATTTTGCACATATCGGAGGCTTGATTTTTGGCGTTTTATTAATTAATTATTGGAATAAGAAAAAAGATAGATTTTATTAATTATTTGGAATAAGAAAAAAGGCGGAACGCCGCCCGATAGATTTTATTAAAAGTGGCAAATTTTATAGAGGACATAAAAAAACCTTTCCAAAAAGGAAATACATTGATACAGCTCATGCTCATCAATGCGGGTATCTTTTTGTCTTTAATCTTAGTTGGGTTTATACTTTCGTTTTCTCCTCAAGGTGGTGTAATAAACAAAATCATTACTGATAATTTTGAATTGATTGCCCCAATCAAGCAATTTATCTGGAAACCTTGGACGCTCATTACCTATTGCTTTACCCACTATGGTTTTTTTCATTTGCTTTTCAACATGCTGACCCTATTTTGGTTCGGAAATTTGGTGCAGGAGTTCATAGGAAGTAGAAAATTATTAAATATCTACATTATTGGGGGCTTGTTGAGTGGACTTCTTTACATTGCTATTTATAATTTATTGGCTCTTTCTGCACAGCCCGGTGGTATTATTCCGCTTAATAATATTAGCCCAAGTATTCTTGGGGCTTCTGCTGCAGTTTATGCCGTTATGTTTGCTGCTGTTGCTTTATTACCTGAATATGAATTTTATTTATTTGGCATTGTACTTATCAAAATAAAATATATTGCTTGGTTTTTCTTAATAATATCATTCATAGCTCCAAGTAGCGGTATTTCGCATTTGGGTGGAGCAATGGCAGGTTATTCTTATATTTATTTATTAAGAAGAGGCATAGATTTGGGAAGTCCACTCGAGGGTTTGAGCGATTGGTGGGGCAACTTTTGGATAGCAAAACCACCCGTTAAAATCCCACAAAGAAAATATAGCGAATCTACTGTTGCGAGCAAAAGCGGTAATGGCAATTCAAATCTCGACCCAAATTATTTCCCAGGTCAAGACGAAGTTGATGCTATTTTAGACAAAATTGGCAAGTCGGGCTACGAAAGCCTCACCAAAGAAGAAAAACAAAAACTCTACAGAGCAAGTCAGAAGAAGGATTAGAGTTATTTCAATGAAAATACAACTTTCACGCTATAACTCTTTGTAATTGATTGAGGGATTTTGATAATACTCCCTTCGGTGCTATCCCATACTGAGAAATAAGATGCAACATTAACCATATCATTCCTAAAAGCAGGGTCTGTTTCCTCTGTATCAAGCACTTTTATTATGTTTCTGATTTCTCTATTAGCTGATTTTGCTACTACATTAGCTTTTTTTCTTGCAGCTTCAATAGCTTTCTGAATAAGTGTTTCTTGAAAATCTTTTTCTTTTGATGACTTAAAGGCGGAAGAAACTTGTGTAAAACCCGCCGAAATTAATTGCATCATGAAGTCTGTATATTTGTTTACATCTTCAATGGTAACTGAAACATTTTGTGAAGTTCCAAATAAAAACTTTCTTTCTTTTGAAACAGGATAAGATTCAAACTCTTTCCCTATAGAAATGAGCGTATAACTTATATTCTTGTTCGGAATTTTTAATTCTTTCAGAAAATTAACCAATTTACTTTCAGTTTCTTTGTGCTTTGCGTAAGCTTTTTTTACATCAGTAGAGTCAGTAAATTTTAGACCTATTTCAAAAACTACCCTATCAGCAGGAATTTCGACGGTAGATTCTCCAAGAACTACAATTCTATTATCGGGAGAAATGCTTTGACTAAAACTTATATTCGATAATAATAGTGTAAAAATTAGTGCAATAATGTTAAATTTCATAGAAAAATACAATTTCTGTTGACTTCTGATATAGTCAAGTGATTAATAATGATTAACTTTGCAACCCAAATTAAGTAAAAAGACTTTCAAGAAATTTAAAAATCAGAAATTTTATTTAATTTGCAAGGAAAACAGCATCAAAACCGAACAATTTTAACTCTGTTTAGTTTTAGAAAGACCTCCCACCCATAAAAGGTAAAAAGATTATGCTCATAACGCCAGGTGAAATACTAAAAACTCTCAATTATCCTTCCGATTTAAGAAAAATTGACCGCACCAAACTTCCTCAAGTTGCTGACGAATTACGCCAATACATCATAGACATGGTTTCGGTTTATGGCGGACATTTCAGTTCGAGCTTGGGCGTAGTTGAGTTAACCGTAGCTCTTCATTATGTTTTTAATACGCCCGACGACCAATTAGTTTGGGACGTTGGACACCAAGCCTACGGACATAAACTTTTGACTGGCAGACGAGCAGATTTTCATACCAATCGTATGTACGGCGGACTTTCAGGTTTTCCAAAAAGAAAAGAAAGTGAATACGATACTTTTGGCGTAGGACACTCTTCCACTTCGATTTCGGCAGCTTTGGGGATGGCGGTTGCATCAAGTATCAACCACGAACCTAAACGCCAACACATTGCTATCATCGGCGATGGTTCAATGACAGCAGGAATGGCTTTTGAAGGCATGAACCACGCTGGCTCGCTAAAAGATGCTAATATTCTGATTATATTGAATGATAATTGCATGGCAATTGACCCAAATGTGGGGGCTTTGAAAGAATATTTGACGGACATTACGACTTCAAAAACATACAATAATGTAAAAGATGACGTGTGGCAATTGCTCGGCAAAATGAGTCATTTTGGCAAAAGTACCAGAAAAATCGTTGCCAAAGTAGAAAATGCCATGAAAGGTGCTTTGTTGAGCCAAAGTAACTTTTTTGAAGCACTCAATTTGCGTTATTTTGGGCCAATTGATGGACATGATATTGACCATTTGGTAAGTGTTTTGGAGGATTTGAAACATATTCCCGGACCAAAAATCTTGCATTGTTTGACAGTTAAAGGCAAAGGATATGCTCCTGCCGAAAAAGACCAAACAAAATGGCATGCTCCCGGGCTTTTCGATAAAGTTACGGGGGTAATTCAGAAGAAGGTTTATGACAAACCTATGCCGCCAAAATACCAAGATGTTTTTGGAAATACGATTGTAGAATTAGCCGAGAAAAATGATAAAATCGTTGGCGTAACGCCCGCCATGCCATCGGGTTCGTCATTGAATATCATGATGAAAGCCATGCCCGACCGTGCTTTTGATGTCGGTATTGCTGAACAACACGCGGTTACGTTTTCGGCAGGAATGGCTACGCAAGGCTTAGTGGTTTATTGCAATATTTACTCAACTTTCATGCAACGTGCTTACGACCAAGTGATTCACGATGTATGTCTGCAAAATTTACCTGTCATTTTTTGCCTCGACCGTGCAGGTTTTGCAGGAGCAGATGGCCCTACGCACCACGGAGCGTACGACATTGCATACATGAGATGTATTCCAAATATGGTTGTAGCTTCGCCAATGAATGAAGAAGAGTTACGCAACATGATGTTTACCTTCCAATTGGACGAATCTCAAAAGCTTAAAACAGCCTTTACCATTCGTTACCCACGTGGTGAAGGTGTAATGCCCGAGTGGAGAAAACCTTTACAAAAACTCGAAATAGGTAAAGGACAAAAAATAAAAGACGGCGAAGACGTAGCAATTTTAACCATCGGACACATTGGCAATTATGCAGTAAAAGCCTGCGAAATGCTTGAAAAAGAAGAAATAAATGCTGCTCACTACGATTTACGCTTCGTAAAACCTTTGGATGAAGAATTATTGCACGAGGTTTTTCAAAAATTCGATAAAGTGATTACGGTAGAAGATGGTTGTGTGCAAGGAGGTATGGGAAGTGCCGTTTTGGAATTTATGGCTGACAATGGATATTCGGCAAAACTAAAACGTTTGGGTATTCCTGACCGAGTTGTGGAGCATGGCGATCAACTCGAACTTCACCACGAATGTGGCTTCGACCCAGAAGGAATTGCTGAGGCAGTACGACAATTGAAAGGTTCTGAGATTTTTATTTTTTAAAGATTCTTTTTTACTTCTCTAAAAGTATAAAACAGTACGCTTCCATAACCCATTATCAACATTATGTGAAGTGGAACTAATCCGAAATTTTTTAGCTGAAGTTCAATAATTAAAGCACCAATAAAATAAAGCATCAATAAAAGTTCAAACCATGTGCTTTTGTTGATGCTTTTTGTTAAATATTTATTGCCTTGCCAAGAATCTGACTTTTTATTAATATTAAATTTGGGCGTACGAACAAACGGTGTTTTCCACCCGGACCATCCTTCAATTACCGCAATGGTATTGTGAAAAGAAAGTCCCATCATGAAAAGTAGAAACAACACAAAACGTTTGACAAACTCCAAAAAACCAAGTCCCGTTTTTTTGAAAGAAATCCAATAAAAACAACCAAGTATTATCCAACTGGATTGAAAAAATGTTGTAAATTGAAAAACCTTGTTGTAATCGCTTGACTTTGAGGTGATTAACAAAACGGGTAAACTCAAAATAGACATTAAAAAGATAGCGACAAAAACCGCACTATTCATCAAATGATAAAAACCATGAAGTCTTGTTGAAATCGTTAAATGGCTGTCAGTCAGTAGTTTACGTAAGTTTTTTACAACACATTCTGCCGCACCTTTTGTCCAGCGATATTGCTGCGATTTCACGGCACTCATCGTTACGGGCAATTCGGCAGGACAGTCCACGTTTTCCAAATAAACAAATTTCCAATCTTTCATTTGAGCTCTATAACTCAAATCCAAATCTTCGGTCAAAGTATCTGCCGACCAACCGCCAGCATCTTCGATTGTAGTTTTTCGCCAAGTTCCTGCCGTACCATTGAAATTAATAAAATGATTTTTGGTGTTTCGCCCACCTTGTTCAATAGTAAAATGAGCATCCAAGCCAAAGGCTTGCAGTTGCGTGAGTCTTGAGTAGTTTTCGTTGAGATGAGTCCAGCGAGTTTGCACAACGCCAACATTTTTTTGTTGGAAATAAGGAATAGTTTTTTGTAGAAAATCTTTTGGTGGAACAAAATCCGCATCAAAAATAGCGATAAATTCACCTTTGCAACTTTTCAAACCATAAGCCAATGCCCCAGCTTTATAGCCTTGTCTATTTTCTCGTCTAATATGCTGAATATCAATGCCTTGCGATTGAATTTCGTTCACTTTTCGAGCAATAATTTCTATTGTTTCATCAGTCGAATCATCTAAAACTTGTATTTCGAAACGGTCTTTTGGATAGTCAAATGCAGTAATGGCATTTATCAACCGTTCAACTACATAAAGCTCGTTGTAGATGGGTAGTTGAATTGTTACAAAAGGGATATTATTGGTTACTGACTTTGGAATGTGGAATACCGATTGTTTTCTACCCAAATAATTTATAATCAAGCTCAACTGAACGATGCTATAAGAAAAAACAAAGACCAACGGAATTGTATATATGACAAGAATAAAAAGCTCCATCGGTTTTTAAAATGAACATTTAGTTAAATGACTGATAGTCAACAGGTTAGTCTTTAATTTTAACTTGCCCCCAATTTTCGCCAGAACGAATACGATTGAGTTGTGTATGTGTAATTCCAAATTGTTTTGCTATCATTTTCAAGCGGGTATTGTCTTTCAGAAGCATTTTTTTAATCATGCGGACTTTTGTTTCGGTCAATTTATAATTTTTCGTTCGCACTGGAATCACCTTATTTATCACCGCAGGATTTTCCTTATTATGCATAACCATTTCTTCTTTTGTTGCCCATTTTAGGTTTTCAAAATGATTACTCACTTTATCAAAGTCAAGATGAATAACAAATTTATGTTCTGGACTTGGTTTGATTACAAAAGTTTCGGCAACCAATTTATGAACATAACGATTAAAAGATTTTCCTTTCGGCAAACGTATATTCAAGGAACGATAGCCCTGAATAACAGACCCCTTAATGATTTCTCCTTTTTCGGAGCTTTGCAAACTTTTTAAGCGACCAAAGTTAGAAACTTCATACCGTGGGGGATTCTCTACACCCTCAACTTCGATGATTATAGGCACCCATTTTTCGACCCAAAGGGACGTCTTCTCGCTATTCAAGCCATTCATAACTGCCATCTTACACGTATTTAATATCTGTACTAAGCATAACGTTTTATTTTAAAAAATGTTTATTGTTAAGAATAAAAACAATCTAAACAATTGGTAATCAGTCGTTTACAAAAAACAACAAACTTAAACTAAAGACTAACTATTTGAGTTATATCCCCCCAGTTGCTCATTGATAAACTCGTCTTAATTTCGTTTTTAGAGGGTTAAAGTTAGGTGTATTTCACAAAAAACAAATGTGTGTTTTAACATTTATTTTTGTAGCAAAAATTATAAGTAGATTTTTATTACCTCCTTTTCCCTCAGAATATTACAAAGGATTTTCAAAAATCAATATTCGTCGCTAAATTGTATTTATTCTTCCTACCCTTTTTAAAGTAAGCTATTTTGTCTAATTTTGCACCGAAGTTTACAATTAACAAGAAAATTTTTATGGCACAATACGACGTTGTTATACTTGGAAGTGGTCCGGGCGGTTATGTAGCCGCTATTCGTGCATCACAATTAGGCTTAAAAGTAGCCATCATCGAAAAAGAAAATTTGGGTGGTATTTGCCTCAACTGGGGCTGTATTCCTACCAAAGCTTTGTTGAAATCTGCCCAAGTATTTGAATACATCAAGCATGCCAAAGATTACGGAATCGAGGTAAGCGAATCTCACGCAAACTTTGAGGCAGTTATCAAACGTTCACGTGGTGTTGCTGAAGGTATGAGCAAAGGTGTTACTTTCTTGATGAAGAAAAATAAAATTGACGTAATCATGGGTTACGGAAAAGTGAAAGCTGGCAAGAAAATAGAAGTAACCGATGCCGAAGGCAAGAAAAGTGAAGTAGAAGGCAAGCATATTATTATAGCCACTGGTGCAAGAGCAAGACAATTGCCAAATGTGCTTATTGATGGCACAAAAGTAATCGAATATCGTAAAGCTATGAGCCTTGAAAAACAGCCAAAATCTTTGTTGGTGATGGGTTCGGGAGCAATTGGCGTTGAGTTTGCCTATTTTTATGCAAGCATGGGTACGAAAGTAACCATCGTAGAGTTTATGCCAAACATTGTTCCTGTAGAAGACGAAGATATTTCTAAGGAATTAGCTAAAATTTACAAGAAATTAGGCATCGAAATCTATACAAGTTCAAGTGTAGAAAATGTAGATACTTCGGGAAATGGTTGTGTTTCGACTGTAAAAACACCAACTGGCGAAATCAAAATCGAAACAGATGTGGTACTTTCAGCAGCAGGAATTGTTTCAAATATCGAAAATATTGGCTTAGAAGATGTTGGTATTGCTACTGATAGAGGCAAAATCTTAGTTAATGGTTTTTCAGAAACAAATATTCCAGGATATTATGCCATTGGTGATGCAACACCTGGGCAAGCATTGGCTCACGTAGCTTCTGCCGAAGGAATCATTTGTGTAGAAAAAATTGCTGGACATCATCCACAACCACTCGACTACAAAAATATTCCGGGTTGTACTTATTGTTCGCCCGAAATCGCTTCGGTTGGATATACAGAAAAGGCCGCCAAAGAAGCAGGTTACGAAATAAAAGTTGGTAAGTTTCCATTCTCGGCATCAGGCAAGGCTAAAGCTGGCGGAGTTCCAGAAGGTTTTGTAAAAGTAATTTTTGATGCAAAATACGGTGAATGGTTAGGTTGCCACATGATTGGCAATAATGTTACCGAAATGATTGCAGAAGCAGTTGTAGCTCGTAAATTAGAAACAACGGGCATGGAAATCATCAAATCTGTTCACCCACATCCAACAATGTCAGAAGCCATTATGGAAGCTGCCGCTGCCGCTTATGGTGAAGTGATACATTTGTAGGAAGAATAATGTTTTATAACAAAAAGTCCCCAGTTTGAAAGAGTTGGGGACTTTTTTGTTTAGAAAATCTCTTTTTGATTCAAATATTATTTTTTCTTCAAAACAATTTGTTCTGCCTGTTTTTGAATAATTTGGTCGAAAAATTTACGCAGAGTTTCATATTCTTCTACAAAATATTGCGTCCTTTTTAAACTTAATTTGCTCGAAACAACTACTTTTCCATCATCAGAAGCACTGATAGCATAGGTAAAAACACCACCATTTTCGGGTAAAGTTGCTCTTATTCCTTTGGGCAATTCTTCAACCATATAGGCTTGTGGTAAAGTATATGTGGCTAAAAAGTTTTCTTCGAATAAACTTGTAAAATCAACAGGGAATTTTCGATTTGGGTTTTTAAATGGGTTTTCTTTTTGAGATTTATACAAAATAGGGTTGAAGTAAATCTTATCTGCACTAATTGTCGCAATATCACTAACCGTTAGGTCTTGTTTTCTAATAAATGGCTTAGAAGCGTTTTCAACATTTGATATATCCATTTGGGTTACTTGCCAATTTTCATTTTTTCGCTTGTAATTATCCATGTATTTTTCTTTGCCTTCTTTATTGTATTTGTTTCGCTCATTAATACTATTATAACCCAAATACGATGTCGTCAAATCACCAATTGCATGACCATCAGTAGTCAATTCAAATTTACAGATAGTCGTTTCTATAAATTTATATGAAGAAATCAAATCAACCCATCTTGGCTCTCTTTTACTAATAAGTCTGCCGCTTCCGTTAAGGCAATTCGTTGGCAAAATACCAAGAGGTGTATGCAGGCTTGTTCCATCAATCAATAAGTCTTTTCCTCCAACATTAACTTGTGCAATAACATAATTAAATTTGCTTAAAAGCACATAATTATCTAATATTCTGCCATTATCACGTGTGCTTAAAATTACGGGATTGGCATCATACCCCAGCTCTCGCAATAATAATACAAGTAATAAATTAACTTCTGCAATATTTCCAGATTTTGTTGCTAAACATTGGCTTAGAGTTGAACGAATATAAATATTCTCTTTTTCGTTCCATTTAATGTTTTGCTTAATAAACTGATATGCCATATCAATTTGTGCTAAAGTATCAGGGCTACTTGCTTTTATTGTTGTTACTAATTCTTTAAAATAAGTGAAGTTATTTAATTGTTGCCCAAAAAAGCCATGTTCAACTAATCTGGTATTTAGACTTTCCCAATTTTCAGCATAGCTTTTTATAGGTGAATCTGGCATATTAGTTGAAGATAGTTCAAATTGAATTTTTGAAACATAATCTTCAATAGTTGTCATAAATGGTTCTTCACGAAAAGCAGGAATGTCTTTCATAGCCCAACGGTATTCTTTAGTTGGTACATTTAATTGTTGAATCGAGGCTTGTTGATATTTACTTTGATTATTCCCCTCAGCAATTTGATTTCTTATTTTTATTGAAAATGCTACTTCACCATTTTCTACTGTGTTGATAAAAACTGGCTCATAACCTTGCATTATTTGACGATAATTAAAATACTCAGGCACTGACACCGAAAACTCACTCCAGACAACAGGAATAGAGCTTTGAAATACCCAATCGCTAAAATTATAAAAGAAACTTGACCTGATTTTATATGAATAGTCTATAATTGAGCCTTCTTTTACTTTTGGAAAAGTAATTTTTTTAGTTGAATGGCTTTCATCAACTTTTTCCGAAAAAACAGATTCCTTTTCTAATTTTTCTTTTACAACTTCACCATTTTCAATATTATATGTATATCCTTTTAGGTCATATAAATCTATTTCTCCACGACCATTGATGTTGCGATATAAAGGCACTTCAATATTTGCCCAGTCGTATCCTGATTTTTTGAAAATTTTAACACGTCGGTGGCGTTCATATACTACATTAAATCCTGTTGATGAAGAATATTCAAAATAGGCATGACCTATATCTCCCAAAACAACCGCTTCGGCAGAACTATCTTTTGAATATGCCTTCATTTGGAGGTCAGCAAGTTCTATTTTACCGTATTTGATGGGTGCATTTTGGGCAAATGAATAGAGCGATAAAAACACAAAAACGATTGCATTTTTAAAAAATTTAAGAAAAGAATACATTTTTTCAGCAGTGGTTAAATTGTAGATTAAAGTTTAAACATAAACATAAAATTTCAAAGTAAAAAATTAAATAAATTTGAAATAACACCAACCCAGCACGCTATTTTCCTTAATATTTCAACGCGAATTTGACAAGTGGTCAACAGGAGTATTCGATAGTATTTTTAAAATTGGTAAATACCTGATAATCACCCTGTTGTATCTTTTTTTGTTTCAATACATCTTCAAAATATCATATCCAAACCTCAAAATCAAGCCAAAAACAACTACCAGAAAGACAATTCGTACAAAAGAATTTCCTCGTAAAAGTGCCATTCGGCTGCCAACATAAGAGCCAACCATGTTACAAACCATCATTGGCAATGCTACTTTGAAAACTACAAATCCTTTGCTAACAAAGAACACCAAAGAACAAATATCCGCTATCACATTAACAACTTTTGAAATGGCAGATGCCGTCAGAAAATTATAACCGATGAAACTTACAAAGCCAAAAACCAATAAGCTGCCAGTTCCCGGACCAACAAATCCGTTATAAAAACCAGTTGTTATGCCTATCAGCAAACCATACAGAGGAATTTTACTTAACTCAAAACGGTGTTTTTCTACTTGTCCCAAGTCTTTTTTTCGGTAAGTATAAATGGCAATGAGTGTCATCAAAATCAAAATTGTAGGTTTCAAGATTGCATCACTCATCAAACTCGACATCAAAGCACCCAAATAAGACATCGTTCCTGCACCAATTCCTGCATAAAGCACGGTTTTCAAGGGAATTTTTACTTTTTTGGAATATTGATAGCCCGCAACCGCCGTCCCCATAAAAGAAGCAAAACGATTTGTCCCGATAATTTGAGGAACAGAATAACTCGGAAATAAAATAAATAAGGCAGGAGCTTGCACCAAGCCCCCGCCTCCTACGATAGAATCTATAAAACCTGCCACAAAAGCAGCCAAACAAGCGAAGAAAATTATATCAAGCAACTGAATTTTAATTAAAAATGAATAAATGACTCTTTTTTCTAAACTCTCTCAACACACACCGCTACATTATTAAAAGCGGCATTTCCTGTGAGTTCGTCCAAAACATATTCGTCGGTCAAGTCATTAATACTTACGCCAGCGTGCTTTGTTGCGATGTCGAGTTGCACACCTTTTCGGGCATGACCATAGCCATGCGGCATACTCACTACGCCTTGCATCATGTGGTCGGTAATTTCTATTGGCAACTCAATACTGCCAACTCTTGAACTTACTTTTACTAAAGAATTACTGTCAAGATTCAAATTTTTTGCATCTTCAGAATGAATCATTAGCGTACAACGATTTCGCCCTTTTACTAATCTTTCCGAATTGTGCATCCAAGAATTATTATCTCTTAAATGCCTTCTGCCGACTAATAAATAATCAAATCCTTTTTGTAAATCGCTTGTATTCAAAGTTTTACGTAACCTTTCGATGTCGTTTACCAATAATTCTGGTGCAAGATTGATTCGCTTTTCGGGTGTAAAAAGGCGATTTGGCAAACTCGGTTTCAATGCTCCCAAATCAATTCCGTGAGGATTATCTTTAAGTTTTTGAAGCGAAAGTCCGTAAGGTCCAAATTGCAAACCTAAGTCTAATTTTACCTCTGGAGATTCGGTTACGCAGTCTTCAAGCGAACCATTATTCATCAAATGAGCTAATTCTTGATAAATTTCCCAGTCATATTTTGCACCGTCGGCTTTTGGAAAAAGTGCTTCCGAAAACTTTGCCGAATTTCTGACCGCCAAAACATGGAAAGTCATGTCATAATGTGGCACTTCCAAACCAGTAGCTGGCGGCAAAATAATATTGGCATGACGAGTGCTTTCGTTGATATAAATATCTATCGAAACCATGTATTCCAATTCCTCAAAAGCCATGTCGAGTTGCCCGCCATTGGGCGTAGAAAGAATCGGATTTCCGCAACTTGTTATCAAACATTTAATTTGATTTTCTCCTTCGGTCAAAATCTCTTCGGCGAGGGTTACCACAGGCAATTCTCCCAAAAACTCTGGCAATTTCCTGACCCTACTTTGCCAACGATTAAAACGATTATCGGTTTTTGCTCTTGCCAAAAAATCAACGGCTGGCGTCGTAAACATTGCCCCGCCTGTGCGGTCAAGATTTCCTGTCAAAACATTAATCGAATTGATAAGCCATTGAGCAATACTTCCAAAAGTTTGCACCGAAACCCCCACACGACCATAACAAGCAGCAGCTTTTGCTTCAATTAATTCATGCGTGATTTGTCTGATATTTTCGGCAGAAATACCTGTTTGTTTGGCAACTTTTTCGGGTGTAAACTCAGCTGAAATTTCTTTCAAAACTTCAATTCCATCTGTAAAATCGCTTAATTTGCCTAAATTGAAAAGATTTTCAGCAAAAAGTGTTTGTATAATTGCCAACAATAAAAACGAATCTGTGCCGGGACGAATGAAATGATGTTGGTCAGCTTTGGCGGCAGTTTCAGTAAATCGTGGGTCAATCACAACAATTTTTCCACCTCGTTTTTGGATTGCTTTTAGACGATTTGCTACATCTGGTACAGTCATAATGCTGCCATTTGATGCAATTGGATTTCCACCAATGATGAGCATATAATCTGTAAAATCAATGTCAGGGATTGGCATCAACATTGGGTGTCCAAACATTTGCCAAGCAGCAAAATGATGGGGCAATTGGTCGGCAGACGTTGCCGAAAATAGGTTTTTTGTATGCAATGATTTGGCAAAAGCTGGCGAGTTCATGCTTGTTCCCAAATTATGAATCGAAGGGTTTCCTTGATACATTCCTACGGCATTTTTGCCATATTTTGCCTGAATTTCTTTGATTTTGCTTGTAACTTCGCTGTATGCTTGCTCCCAAGAAATTTGTTGCCAGCCATTTTCGGTGCGTTTTACAGGGAATTTTAGGCGATTGGGGTCTTCATAAATATCTTTCAAAGCGACGGCTTTCGGACAAATATGCCCACGACTAAATTCATCTTTTTTGTCGCCTTCTATTTTGGTAACAATGCCATTTTCGACTTTTATTTCGAGTCCGCACATAGCTTCACAGAGATTGCAAGTACGGAAATGCGTAAGGTTTTGCATATTTGTTTTTAGTGTTGAATTGTGAAGCAAGTTAGCTTTATTTTTCTTAAATTTGACCATTATTTAGTCTTTTTCATTACGATTCATGTCCATTCTTAGTTTTTTTAATAAATTTATTGAGGCAAATCCTGCGATTTTGAACCAACCAAAACCTGCAGTAAAACAAAAGATGGGTGAAACCCTTCAAAAGCACATTCCCGAAAATGCGGTAGAACATTGCTTCGAATTATGGCTCGAACAGCCCTTTTCTTTCAAAATTTCTCAAACTCGAAGTAGTTGTTTTGGCAATTATTCTTTTCGAGATGGGCAACACAAAATCACAGTCAATCACGACCTGCATGAATACGCTTTTTTGATAACTTATATTCACGAAATTGCCCATCAGCGAGCTTGGCTCGACAAAGGAAGACGAAAAATTGACCCTCACGGAAAAGAGTGGAAAAAAAAATTTCAAGAATTAATGACACCAATACTCAATTCCAACGTTTTTCCTGAGAAGATACTCGTGCCGTTGAGTCAATATATGCAAAATCCTGCCGCTTCGTCGGTGAGTTTTGCTCCATTATTCGATGCTTTGCGTAGTTTTGATATTGTGGAAGAAAACGAAATTTCATTAATAGAAGTACCTGATAATCAATGGTTTACGTTTAGAAACAATATTTTTCAAAGATTAGAAATACGTCGTACCAGGGTTTTATGTTTGGAAAAAACCTCCAAAAGAAAATATACAATTTTGGCAACGGCGAGGGTGAAGTTGGTTCAATTATAAATTAACAACGGCGGCGTTTCGCTTTACAAAATTTTATACTTATTGTTTTCAGACAAAAACATATCAAAATCTAAAATCCAACGAGCAATATTTTTCTCGCTCAACTTCTTATTTTCCTGTTTTTCCACCCACGCACAATCTTCCGTACTTTCCAAAGGTGATTGGTATAAAATAGCAACTACTCGCACGGGCATACACAAAATTGATGCTACTTTCTTGAAAAAAGCTGGCATTGATGTAGCAAAAACCAACCCTCAAAATATCAAAATTTATGGCAACGGTGGCGAAGTTTTGCCACAAACAAACAGTGCTTCTCGACCATCTGATTTAATCGAAAATGCCATTGAAATTTTGGGAGAAAACGATGGAAAATTTGATGCTACCGATTACCTAATTTTCTATACCGAAAGTCCACATAAAACGTTGTATAATGCTGATAATAAACAATTTACACATCAAAACAACCCATATTCAGATTCAGTTTTTTACTTTTTAAATATTTCTGACACCAAAGGTTTACGCATCAAAAATCAAGCAAATATTACTGCAACAAAAACCATAAATAGCTTCGATGATTTTAGTTTTCATGAACTCGACCAACGAAATATCGTGAGTTTGGGCGGTAAAGATTTGGGTGGTTCTGGGCGAGAATGGTATGGCGAATCTTTTGGTTTAACGAGTGAACAAAATTTTGACCTAAAAACCGAAGGCATTTTGCCAAATTCTGTCATAAAAATTACATCTGCCGTGCTCGGTGCTTCTTTTTTGCAAACAAAAATTTCTTTAAAATTAAATACCGACTCTTTGCTTGGAACACAAAATCTAAGTCCGATTTATAATGGAACTTATAATGTGAAAGGCTATGAAAATATTCAAACATTTTCGAGCATTTCTAATGGAAAAAGTTCTCAAAAACTCAATTTTATTTTCGATAAAAATGCTCAAACTTCTTCGGTTGCGTATTTGAACTATTTTGAGATTCAGACTAAAAGAAAACTGCAATTTTATGAGCAGCAAACGATTATTCGGTCAGTAGAAAGTTTGGCAAACAAAACTTCAACCTTTGTTGTTTCGCAAGTAAATCCTCAAAAAAAAATCTGGAATATTTCGAACCCTTTGCTTCCTGAAAACATTCCATTTCAAATTAATAATAATGAGGCAAGTTTTGGTGCAGAAACAGGTGAAATTTTAAAAACATTTTTGCTTTTTTCGGATAATAATTTAATCGAACCAAATTCCATTCAAAAAATAGCCAATCAAAACCTTCATCAATCACAAACACCTGATTTACTGCTCGTTACGGTAAAAAATTGGCAAAATCAAGCTGAAAGATTGGCTGATTTTCGTAGAAAAAATGACAAATTAGATATCTTGGTAGTGAATGTTGATGAAATTTTCAATGAGTTTTCATCGGGCAAACCAGACCTTACTGCAATTCGAGATTTTGGTCGTTTTTTATGGTTTAAAAACCCTCAAAAATTCAAGTATTTATTGCTTTTTGGCGATGCCACTTTCGACTATAAAAACCTTATTCAATATTCATCTATCAATACAAATCTGATGATTCCGACCTATGAAAGTCGTGAATCTCTCGACCCTGTTGCGAGCTATGCTTCAGATGATTATTTTGGATTTTTTGAAGAAAATGAGGGTGAATGGAAAGAAACTCACGCAGGAAATCACAGCCTCGAAATCGGCATTGGTCGCTTGCCAGTAAAAACCGAAGAAGAAGCAAAAAACGTGGTTGATAAGTTGATTTTTTATGCAAATAACCAAAAAACAGTTGGCAATTGGCGAGAAAAAATTAGTTTTGTAGCCGATGATGGCGACAATAATATTCACCAAAAAGATGCCGATGATATTTCAAAATTAATGTCGGAAACCAATAAAGATTTACTAATCAATAAAATATATGTTGATGCTTTTCCTCAAATTGCCACTGCCAATGGTGCGACCGCCCCACAAGCAAATAGATCGCTCAATAAGGCAGTCAATGAAGGTTCTCTGATTATCAATTATAGCGGACATGGCGGCACTGACGGCTGGACTGAAGAAAAGATTTTGACTCGGGAACAAATCCAAAATTGGCGAAATTTGAATAATATGCCACTGTTTTTGACCGCCACTTGCTCGTTTGGTCGTTTCGACGACCCCGGCAATGTTTCGGGAGCAGAAATGGCAATGTTGAGCCCACGTGGGGCGGCAATCGGGCTTTTGACAACAACCAGACCTGTTTATTCAAACACCAATTTTTTGCTAAATTCGGCATTTTACAAGGCATTTTCGCCAAAAAACAATAATAATTCGTTGCGTTTGGGCGATATTATGAGGCAAACAAAAAACAATTCTTTTAGTGGCGTTATCAACCGAAACTTTACGCTTTTGGGCGACCCAAGTATGAAATTGGCTTTTCCGCAAGACAAAATTGTTTTGACCAAAATCAATAACCAAAGTCCCGAAAAACAAACTTTAAAGGCATTATCGAAAGTGCAATTAGAAGGAGAAATTCTTAATTCAACAAATATTCGGCAAACAAATTTTAATGGAATGGTACTTGTTTCTATTTTTGATAAACCTTCGGAACTGAGTACCCTCGACCAAAAAAAACAAGGAAAGTTTTTATACAAAGTTTTCCGAAATCAGATTTTTGAAGGACACGTTGAAGTAAAAAATGGTACTTTTAAAATGAATTTTGTCGTGCCAAAAGATATAAATTATCAATTGGGGCAAGGGAAAATAAATTTTTATGCCGTGACTTCCGATAGCACCACCGATGCTATCGGAAGTTATAATGAACTGATGATTGGTGGTAGCGAAACCAACATCGAAACTGACACCAAAGCACCCAAAATTGTGCTTTCAGTTGATGAAAACAATGTACTTTTAGCCAATATTTCAGACGAAAATGGCATCAATATTTCGCAAGCTGGCATCGGACACGAAATGATTTTGACACTCAACGATACGCTACAAATACTTGCTAATCAATACTTTACGAGTGAAAACGACTTCACGAAAGGCTTAATGAAATATCCCTTTGGCAAACTTCCTGCGGGAGAGCATACCGTTAAATTAAAAGTTTGGGATACCTATAATAATTCTGCCGAAGTGTCGTTAAAGTTTAGTGTAGAAAGCCAAAAATTCAAGATTTTGAGGGTTTATAATTACCCCAATCCATTTGAAGAATCAACTCGTTTTTATATCGAACACAATGCCGAAAACCAAGACATTTCCTTCAATATTGTAGTTTTTGATGATTTAGGGAAACGAGTTTTTGAAAAACAAGAAACTTGTTACTCTTGCGATAAAACAATAAACCTTGGCATGAATATTGAACCAAAAAGTTGGATAAAAGGCATCTACTTTTACCGTATTTATGCCAATTTTTTGACCGAAAAAACAACAAGTACAGCATCAGGAAAAATGGTTTTTTGGAAATAATTAAGAAAAACCCTTATATTTGAACTCATTTTTGAACATTTACGAATTACAATTTACGAATTACGAGTTTTTGGACTATTAAATAATTGATAATCAATTATTTTTCATTCTTTAGAATATGTATTCGTTATTGCAAAACTATTCGTAAATCGTCATTCGTAAATCGTAAATACTTTAAAAGTTTTATAATGAAACATAAATTATTAACCGCTTTGGCAAGTGTAGTTTTGATGAATACATTGACGAGCCAAGCACAAGTAAATAATAAAAGCCAACAAAGAGTCATTTCGCCGGCTGTGCCATTTCTGATGATTTCGCCAGATTCGAGAGGTTCGGCCATGGGCGATGCAGGCGTAGCTTCTTCTCCCGATGCCAACTCAATGTATTGGAATGCTGCAAAATTAGCTTTCATAGATAAAAGTATTGGTTCAACGGTTTCGTATACTCCTTGGTTGCGAGATTTGGTTGATGATATGGGTCTGATTCATGCGGCTCTTTTCAAAAAAGTAGCCAAAAACTCAGCATTGGGGCTTTCAATGACCTATTTCAATCAAGGTCAAATAGAATTTACAACTGCAACTGGACAACCGAACGGTACTTTTCAATCAAGAGAGTTTAATATTGCTGGCGGTTATAGCACTAAATTAGGAAGAGATTTTTCGATGGGTTTAGTTATGAAATATATTCATTCAAACCTTATTGGTTCGCAAGTGGTAAATAATTCATCAAGCAAACCTGCAAATACAGTGGCTGGAGATGTTTCGCTTTATTATGTAAAAGAACGACCAAGTGCTAAAAGTAAAGATAAAGGTGTTGTTTATTCGGCTGGGCTTGTTATTCAAAATATTGGAGGTAAAGTAAACTATGGCAGAGATGCTTATTATTTACCAACTAATCTAAAACTTGGGGGTGGCTTGAATTATAAAATTGATGCACATAATCAATTTAATTTTTTGGTTGATATAAACAAACTTTTAGTGCCAACTCCTCCATTGAGAGATAATGCTGGGGTAATTGTAAAAGGAAGAGACCCTCAAAATACTGGCGTAATTCAAGGAATTTTTGGTTCATTTTCAGATGCTCCCGATGGTTTTAAAGAAGAACTAAGAGAGTTTACTGGCTCGTTTGGTGTGGAATATTGGTATAATAATTTGTTTGCTTTCCGTGGTGGATATTTTGCAGAAAGTAACATTAAGGGTGGTAGAAAATATGTAACAACGGGCTTAGGCTTTAAAATAAAAAATAGCTATGGCATTGATTTGGCATACTTAATTCCGACTTCGCAAGGAAGCCCACTGTCTAATACTTGGAGAATTTCTTTGATTTTTGACATGAACCAGAAAAAAGTAAGTAGTCCTACGGAAGCTACGCCTGTGGAATAAAAATTTAGGTTTTGAAAAAAATCCCTCCCCGTCCTTAGACCGCATCGGCGTCCCGATACGCTCAGGGAACGGGGAGGGATTTTTGTTGATAAAATACTAACTTATAATAGCGTTATCTCATCTCAATGTCGAAGTATTCGTAATTCGTAACTCGTAATCGCACGGGTGACCCCATCGTAAATTCTTATATTGGTCGCATATTTTCACTATTTGGGCGTATTTTCCTGCAAAAACAATCTAAAAGCACTAATTTTATTATTCGACGATAACCATTAATTTAATATGTTCAAAACTTCCCTGACCGCTTTTTTGCTTCTTTTTACATTCATTTCTTTCGCCCAAAAGAAAAATGACAAAATCGAATATCGAATCCACAGAACCACCTCTCCCATAAAAATTGATGGAATTGTGGACGAAAAAGGCTGGGCAGATGCTCAGTTGGCAACAGATTTTTATCAAGTTTTGCCGATGGACACAAGCTATGCAAAAGTACTTACTGATGTAAAAATGACTTATGACGATAAAAACATTTACGTTGTTTTTATTAATTATGACAAGTTGCCCGGCCCATATATTGTGGAATCATTGAAGAGAGATTTTGCTTTTGGTAAAAATGACAACGATTTGCTTTTTCTTGATACTTTCGATGACCAAACCAACGGGTTTTCGTTTGGTGCAAGTGCCATGGGAGCTCAATGGGACGGCTTGATGGTGAATGGTGCAAACATTACTACAACTTGGGACAATAAATGGGAGTCAGAAGTAAAATATGATGATGATAAATGGGTTTGGGAATGTGCCATTCCTTTCAAAACCATTCGATATAAAAAAGGAATTACTCGCTGGGGCGTGAATTTTAGTCGTTTAGACTTAAAAACCACAGAAAAATCGGCTTGGGCTCCTGTACCTCGTCAGTTTCCTACAGCTTCGCTTGCTTATGCTGCCTCTTTGATTTGGGATGAAGCTCCGCCACAAACTGGCACAAATATTTCTATTATTCCTTTCATTTTAGGCGGAGTCAATAGAAATCACGAGAAAAAAACACCAACCGATTGGAGAGGTGATTTTGGCTTCGATGCAAAAGTTGGCTTGACATCTTCATTAAATTTAGACTTGACCGTAAATCCAGATTTTTCACAGGTTGAAGTGGACCAGCAACAAACAAATCTTGACCGTTTTGAATTACTTTTTCCTGAAAAAAGACAGTTTTTCCTTGAAAATGGCGATTTATTTTCAAATTTTGGTTATCAAAATATCCGACCGTTTTTCTCACGAAGAATTGGTTTGAATGCCCCGATTCGCTATGGAGCAAGAGTAAGTGGCAAACTCAACAAAGATTGGCGAATTGGTTTTATGGATATGCAAACTGGCAAAAACGAAAACAATGCCAATGCTCAAAACTTTGGCGTGATTGCCCTTCAACGCCGAATTTTTGCTCGCTCAAATATTGCTGTGATGTTCGTAAACAAGCAAGTGCTTGATTATCAGACAGTTACGGATACAAAAAACATTTCAGAATTTAATAGAAACTTAGCAATTGAATATAATTTATTTTCAAAAAATAATGCTTGGACAGGGAAATTGATGTATTTGAAAGCATTTGGTCCAACAGCAAAAACCGATGATGGAGCTTTGGCAGGAAACATTCTCTATAATAACAAAAAATGGACATTGGGTGTAGAAATGAATCAAGTTGGTATCAATTATTCTGCCGAAGTTGGCTATGTTCCACGCTTAAATTTTGGAAAGTTAAGTCCATCTGTTGGCTATTTGTTTTTTCCTAAATCAAAATCTAAAGTTTTGAGTCATGGACCAATGACAATGTTTACACATTATTTTACAAAAGATTTTTCAAAAGAAACCGAAAACGAAAAATTTCTTGCCTACCGCCTAACTTTCCGAAAAACAAGTACTTTAATGGGCTGGGTTGCTCATAATTATGTTTTTCTTTTAAATCCTTTCGACCCGACCAATTATGCTGGCATTTTTCTTCCAAAAGGTAGCGAACATAAATGGCGTTCGTTCGGTATAGACTTTACCTCAAAACCTCAATCTCGCTTCACCTACGCACTTTCTTCTCGCTATGGTGGCTATTATGCCAATGGTTCACGCCTTCGTTTGAATGGTGATTTTGGGTATCGTTTTCAGCCTTATGTGGCTATTACGATGAGTGCCAATTATAACCATTTAGCTTTTAAAAACGACCCGATTTTGCCAAAAACACTCGTCAATAAAGACTATAATTTTTGGCTTGTTGGTCCACGAATTGATGTTACTTTTACAAATAAATTATTTTTTACTAATTTTGTTCAGTTCAATAATCAAAACAAAAATATTAATCTAAATACTCGCTTGCAATGGCGTTATAGCCCAGCTTCAGATTTGTTTTTGGTTTATACCGATAATTATTATTCTGATACTTTTCAGGTACGCAACCGAGCTTTGGTTTTGAAATTTACTTATTGGTGGAACGTTTAAAAGAGTTCTGAATGCTGAGTTTAGAGTTCTGAGTTTAGACGAGGTCACCCGTGCTATTCTGAGTCAAAAAAACCTTAAATACAATAAGTCATGCTCAATTTTATAAAAAAGAATAACTCAGAATTCAGAATCGCACGGCGAACCGTTCTAAACTCAGCACTCATTTTCCTCCTATTCTCAACCCTAACCTTTGCTCAAACCATGAATTTTGAGATTCAGGGGCATCGTGGCTGCCGTGGACTGATGCCCGAAAATACTATTCCTGCCTTCAAAAAAGCAATAGATTTGGGCGTTCAAACGCTTGAGTTGGATGTTGTTATTTCAAAAGATAAGCAAGTTGTTGTTTCGCATGACCCGTTTTTCAACCCCGATTGTACAACCGCACCTAATGGTGACTTTATTACAAAAAAAACTTCTGGAAACCTGTATCTACTTGATTATCAGGAAATTAAGAAATATGATGTTGGTTCGAGAGGTAATAAAAACTTTCCTGAACAACAAAAAATGAGCGTTTTCAAGCCTTTGCTGAAAGACATGATTCGGGAAAGTGAAAAGTACGCTAAGAGCAAAGGGGTGCCACCTTTGAAATATAATATTGAGATAAAAAGTTTGGAAGAAGAATACGATAAATCGCAGCCACAAGTTGCTGAGTTTTCAGACTTGGTATATCAAGTTATCATCAAACAGCTTCCTGCCGAAAGGGTGATTTTGCAAAGTTTCGACTATAATGTTTTGAAACATTGGCACAAACAAATGGAGGCAGGAAAATATAAAAAAATTGCTCTTGCTGCTTTAATTGAGCCAATGGATAATAATGATGTACAAGTTAATTTAGATAAATTAGGTTTTCGACCAGAAATTTGGAGTCCATATTTTATGCAATTGAATGAAAATCGTTTGAAGCAATTGCATGATTTAGGCATAAAAGTTATTCCTTGGACAGTAAATAAGCGTGAAGAAATGGAAAAAGTAAAAAAATTAGGTTGTGATGGTCTGATTTCAGATTATCCCGACCGTGCAAAAGGTTTGTGAGTTTCAGAAAAAAGGCTTATTTTTAGGCACAATTCAAACCCTGAGCAAGTATTCCAAATCCAATGGCAATCCTAAACGACGTTCTTAGCTTTTTTATCAAACGCCGCATTGAACGCATTGAAGAGTTTCTGCGACACCCGATTGATACCCAACATCGGATTTTCCATGACCTTATCGAAAATGCACGCTATACCGAATGGGGACTAAAATACGACTACAACAGCATTGACACCATCAAAGATTTTCAGGAAAGAGTGCCTGTTTCGACCTACGAAGAGCTTTTTCCTTATATTGAGCGTGTTTTGAAAGGTGAACAAAACATCCTTTGGGCATCTGATATTAAGTGGTTTTCAAAGTCTTCTGGCACGACTAATTCCCGCAGTAAATTTATTCCTGTTTCCGAAGAATCACTCGAAGATTGTCATTATCGTGGTGGTAAAGACATGATGACGCTCTACTTTCATAACCGCCCTGATTCAAAATTATATGAAGGAAAAGGACTTTCGATAGGTGGAGCTTTGCACCCAAATCCTTATAATAGTGACACACAAGCTGGCGATATTTCAGCAGTAATTACCAAAAATCTTCCTGCGTGGGCAGATTTCATTCGCACACCTCCAAGCGAAGTTGCTTTATTGGATAATTGGGAGCAAAAAATGGAGCAAATGATTCAGATTTGTACGCCCGAAAATGTTACAAGTATTTTGGGTGTGCCAACTTGGACAGTAGTTTTGCTTGAAAATATGTTGGAACGCTTAGGCAAGAAAAACATGCTCGAAATTTGGAATAATTTTGAAGTTTTTGTTCATGGTGCTGTTGCTTTTCAGCCTTATCGAGAATTATTTCAAACAAAACTTTTTCCTTCTGACCAAGTAACTTATCTCGAAACATATAACGCTTCCGAAGGCTTTTTTGCCATTCAAGATGAGCTTGGTAGGGTAGGTGAAATGCTCCTGATGCTTGATTATGGTATTTTTTATGAATTTATTCCAATGGAAGAGTGGGAAAACGAACACCCCAAAACTTTGACATTAGAAGAAATAGAATTAGATAAAAATTATGCTTTGGTGATTTCGACCAATGCTGGTTTGTGGCGATATAAAATTGGTGATACCATAAAATTTACTACACTTAACCCTTATCGAGTAAAAGTAAGCGGTCGCACAAAACACTTTATCAATGCTTTTGGCGAAGAAGTTGTCATCGAAAATGCCGATGCCGCCATCACCGAAGCCTGTGCTGTGGCAAATGCAAGCATTGTTGATTATACGGCGGGACCTGTTTATATGGGCGATGGCAGCAAAGGTCGCCACGAATGGATAATTGAATGTTCGCAAAAGCCTGAAAACGAAGAACTTTTTATCAAAGTTTTAGATGAAACACTTCGCAAAGTAAACTCAGATTATGATGCCAAACGCTATAAAGACATGGCTCTTTTGCTACCAAAAGTTCATTTTGTAGAAAACGGCACTTTTTATCATTGGATGTCGAAAAGAGGCAAATTAGGCGGACAAAACAAAGTACCAAGACTAAGCAATTCAAGAGAATATTTAGATGATATTCTACTGCTGGTCAAGGAGGGAAATGACGAATGACGAAGTACGAATGACGAATTGTAAGTTCATAATTAACTGATTATCAACGATTTGTTTTTTTATTCGTACCTCGTAAATATTTTCACATTCACTCATTCTAACATTCACCGAGCGTCGGTCGCTCATTCACAATTGATTTATGAAACTATTCCGCTTTGGCGAACCAACCAACGAAAAAACTGGCGTTATTCTTTCCAATGGGACACAAATTGATGTATCAGCTTTTGGCGAAGATTATAACGAAAACTTCTTTTCCACAAACGGCATTCCAAGACTTGCCAATTGGCTTGAAGCCAATTTAGAAACTTGCCCCGAAGTTGGTCAAAATATTCGTTTGGCTTCGTGCGTGGCTCGTCCATCAAAAATTATTTGTATTGGTCTAAACTATGCCAAACACGCCGCCGAATCGGGTATGGCTGCTCCTGCCGAGCCAGTTGTTTTCTTCAAATCTACCACAGCACTTTGTGGACCAAATGACGATGTGATTATTCCAAAAAATTCTGTCAAAACCGACTGGGAGGTCGAATTGGCTTTAGTCATTGGCAAAAAAGCAAGTTATATAAACCATGAAGATGCCATGAATTACATTGCTGGCTATTGCCTGCACAATGATTACAGCGAGCGTGAATTTCAGTTGGAGCGTGGCGGACAATGGGTAAAAGGCAAAAGTTGCGATACTTTCGCACCAATCGGACCATTTTTGGCAACAATTGACGAAGTGGGCGACCCTCAAAACTTGAGACTTTGGCTAAAAGTAAACGACGAAATGTTGCAAGATTCAAATACTGACGACATGATTTTTGATATTCCGACAATTGTTAGTTATTTAAGTCAATTTATGACTTTGCTTCCTGGCGATGTAATTTCGACAGGAACTCCTGCAGGCGTTGGACTTGGTTTTAAACCTCCTCGCTATCTTAAAGCTGGTGATATTGTTGAGTTGGGCATTGAAAACTTGGGTACGCAAAAGCAAGTGGCTGTGGCGTATGCTTGATATGTGTTTTTATGGAAAAACCTTCTTAGAATGATGTATTACCTTATGTAGTTGCTATCAGTACCTAATAATTGCCCATCTTTCTTGATAAATATAAGTGAAATCATACTTCCAATTAGGGCAGCAATAAAAATAACAATACCATTCTGTAACATGAAAGGCATTTCACTAAATTCACTTAATGATTCTGTTGGTTGTCCACTTGATTTAAGCAAATCTTCTAATCCTTCTGCATAACTCTTTGGTATTGATTTATCAATAAAGTAAAAAAGTAAAGAATCAAAAAGTGATAAAAGAGCAAAAGACAGAATAGTAATGATTATTACAGACCATATCTTTTTAATTGGACTAATACTTTCTTCCAGACTTTTTTTTCTATAAATATTAACTTGCCAAATATTTATAGCAATAATGATAAAAAAGACAAAAATTGCTGTCAATATAGACATTATCGATATTTCCATTATACTAAACCCATCTTTTTGCCATTGATAAAGTGTAATGTATGTCAAAATAAATGTCGTTAATGCTATAATTATTGATGCCTGTATATGACTTGAAAAAATAAGGTTATTTTTTTTGTTCATTGTTTTTTTTAATTAGGGTTAAAAATATACTTACAAATAATATTGATATTATACCAATTATAATTGCTGAATGTAATGGTTTATAAATAATAGGAAATATTTTTGATAAAAATAAAAATAGCACATAGGGTATCATTATTGTTATGAAAAATACTTTAAAAATAAGAAATCTATCATCATTTAATTTTATTACTTTTCTTACAAACAATGAGTATATGATAAAAGAGCTTACTGTATAAGCTATAAAAAGTATCAAATTGCCTAAATAATTCATCTTTTTGGAATTAAATTTGTAAATAACTTACCAATTTTAAAAAAAAATTTCTTAAACCAATTTCTTAAACTCAAATACTCCGAATCATTAATAAATAAAAAATATGTACCTATCATTATCCAAGAGAAATTATCAATTCTCATAAATATCCAAATACCTATATGGAGTATAATTCCAAAAAAAATAATCCAGTATTTTGTTCTATTAAACCATATTAAAAATGGAAAGGCAATTTCAAAAATAATTGTAAAGTAAGTACCTAATACAACAAAATAATGATTTTGTGTTAATGGTATATTCCATGAAGTCGCCATAAAATCTCGAACTCTCATAGTATAGTATAGTATATAGCTGTTCCATTTAACCAAACATCACCTTGTAATTTAGCCAAAGAGGTAAAAAAGTAAATAAAACAAACTTGAATCATCAATCCATATAGAGCAACCCCTTTTACCGTTTCCCAAATATATTGAATAGTTTCATACTTTTTACTCTCTTTTACAATTCTTTCTTTAAATCTAAAAAAGGCATGATCATCTGCAATAACTAAAAAAGGAAGTGTAACTTGCATAACATTATCGCTACCGTCTAAAATAAAACCATTTCTAAATTTAAGAACAGATAGAAGGATAACCAAAATTATACCTGAAACTCTACCACCATAGCCAAGAACGTAACAACTTGCTGATAAAATTGTTGTAAAAAGAAAAATTTGTGGTGCAAGAGAATAATCGAATGGATACGCAAGAAATGAAAGTTTGTAGTTATGTAATAATTCTAAGTAGGCACTATAAGGAAAAATTCCATTAGCTCCAAATAATTCATTGGATGTTGGAATATAAAAACACATATTTTTAATTACGAGCAGACACGTGATTATTCTAAAAAAACCTAATCCTATGGTGTTTTGTTGCATAATGTAAGTTATTTTAGCTGAATTCTTAAACTTGTTAGTTGAGAATAAGTATAATTTTTTAAATCATAATAATCTAACTCACGCTTTGAGAATCTCGGAAATTTAGAGTTAAATATTTTATATCTTACAAAGATTTTCTGGGGCTTTATTTTTTTTTCGTAAAAATATTTTTGAGCAATAAAACTACTATACTGAATAAGAGAACAATGCCCATAGTTTGAAATCATAGATTTTTCATATAGTTTCTGTATTTTTAATGAATCCTGTTTGGAAAGTATAGTATCAACTTTAACAGATTTATAAAATTCGTTGTGATTATCATTAACAATCTGCATTGATGACATTAAAAACTTAGAAACTCTTTGTGAAGGAGACCAAAATGATACTTGATGTTCTTTTGTTAAAGGGTCGCTTGCATCAAGCCAGTCTGATAAAATGTATTTGTCGTCTAATTCATATTCAAATTGAACAAGTAAATTCATATTTGTACTAACTGGATTAGGGGCAAATAGTGTCCATGCTTGAGCGAAATAAGGATCCATATAATGATTTAACTGCACTTTATACTGGTGTTGTAATGGATTATCTGGAAACTGACTGAATCCAACAACAATAAAGTGTAGAATTAATATCGAATACAGAATTATCGGAGTAATTTTTTTGAGTAAAGGAAGTAACAATTTACCCCCTTTACTCAAAAAGTTTCTATTGTGCATCATATTTAGAAAAATCATTTGAATTATAGTTTGATGCTATAGAATATTCAGCTTTTGGGTGTACGCTATTCCAACCATCAATAACTCCAACTACAAATACGACAGCTAATCCAACTCCAGCCGCAACTGCGACCACTGCTGGCCAACACGCTTTTTCATAATTACTTATTAAAATAGACTGGCTATAAGTAGCATTTGCCCCTATTGCGGACGAATTAGCAGAATAATTGCCTACTGAACTATAAACGGAAATATTAGGCAATAACATAATTAAAACAATCAAAAATAATGCGATTGTTTTCACAGGAATACTTTTGTTTTTTTTCATAGTTATTTTAAGTTATCAAATTTTGAAAAATTATTAAAACCGTTTTTTTTCACCTCTTTTTTCATTAATTCTAAATTACTCTTTTTTAAATTAAGAGCATAGGTTTCTGCTCCAAAACCAGAGGCATCAGCATAATTAGAAAAAGTAACAGTACCCAAAAATCCTGCAATCTGAACAAAAGTAAAATTTTCGTTACCACATTGCCTCTGTTTTTTATTTTCACCAGTCGCATCTGATTTTTCAGTATAACTACCCACTAAACCATAAACCATAGTATTGGATAATAGGGTAATTAAGAAAACCAAAAATAATGAAATTATTTTTAGTGGAATATTTCTATTTTTTATCATGTTTTTTTAGTTATCAAATTTAGAAAAATCATTAGCATTGTACCCTTTTGATGCCAGTTTACTTAATTCTGGATCGTTTACTACAAGAAAATTATCTACAGCGTGGTGTGCAATTGTTCCCACAACCCAACCTGCAAAATAAGCTGCACAGATTGCTACAGCAACCGCTTGCCAAGCAAAAGCAGGGTTATTACCTAAACCAGTTTGTCCATTTATTTTGTTTGCTCCAATAGCCATAGACTTCTCAGAATAACTTCCAACTGAACTATAACCCCTTAAATTAGGAACAAGCATAATTGCAACAAGCAATACCCAAACAATAAGTTTTTTTGAGATTTTTTTCATAACAGTATTAAAATAGTTTAGAGGTTTAATAAAATTTTATTTCTGCAAAGCACTAAAATATTTTTAGCAAAAGCCTTTTTTTATTCGATAAGTTTCAACTATTTTTGGATAATTTTTAGCTGTGTCTAACCTATTTTTATCCATTATTACTATGACTTTTGGTACTAAACTTCACAAACTCAGAGAAAGAAACCGCCTTTCACAACAAGAAGTAGCAGATTTAATAGGCGTAAGCCAAAACACATATAGCCGCTGGGAAAGCGACCTAAGCACCTTCAAAATTGAGTATCTACCTAAACTTGCCGATGTTTTTAAAGTAGAAGCCTCCGAACTAATACCACAAGGCACAACAGTAAAAATTGTCAATAACAAAGACAATAAAGATAGTTCGGTCAATGGTTTTGAGATAAATATGGATGCACGAGAACTTTACAAAGACTTATTGGATAGCAAAAATGAGGTAATTCGCTTGCTAAGAGAAGAAAATATTAGATTGAGAGGAAGTTGAAATGTAATAGGGTTTTTACATAACACCACCGCTTACTAATTTTAGGCATGATTTTGGCATGATTTAAAAAAACTCATTAGCCAAAATGAAAAAGTTATTATTCTCTATTTGTTTGATAATCAGCCATTTAGGATTTTCACAACAAGAATGTCTTTGCTCCCAAAATTTTGATTTTTCTTACCAAAAAATCAAAGACAATTATGCTGGTTGGGGTGATAAAATTACGTCCAAAAATCAAGCAGAATTTGATAAGCTCACACAAGAAATTCGTGAGGCTGCCAAGAAAATCACCAATGAACGTGAATGTTATTTTCTACAAAAAAAATGGTTCGATTTTTTCCACGATGGACATCTTTTTATTAGTCCGATTACGCCTTTTACTGTTGATGATTCGCCCGAAATTATTGCTACTCGTGCGGCAAAAGTACCTCAATTGGCATTTAATGAAACAAGTTTTACGCAGTTTTTGAAAGAAAATGAAGCAAAATTGCAATCAGTTGAAGGAATTTGGGAAAGCGATGACAAGGCTTATAAAATTGGTATTCAGAAAGATAAAACAAATCCACAAAAGTTTATTGGTTTTTTGCTTGCCGACCGAAATCCTTCATGGAGGGCAGGAAAAGCCAAGTTTGAAATGCTTCAGATTGCTCCTTTGAAATATGTAACAAACTATTATTATGCCGATTTTTCGAGTGAAAAAAACTTTACCCGTGAGCTAAAAAACTTCTTAATTATAGAAAATATCTACAAATTCAACAAGATTTTTCCTATTCCCAAAGAAGAAATTGATAATGAAGATTTGCTTCATCGCATAGCCGATTATCGCATCGAAAAATTAAATGACCAAACAGTTTTGATTGTTTTACCGCCATTTACACTTCCAAATGCTCCCGAATTTGTCCAAGAAATGCTCAAAGCTAATGAAGAGGTACTAAAAAACACACCAAACCTTATTATAGATATACGCAATAATCCCGGTGGAGATGATGCCGCTTTTACTGCCTTATTTCCATGTATTGCCACCAGTCCAATTATGAGAAAAGGCGGTGTTTTTCGTGCAACAGATGAAAATATTATTTCGCTCAAACATGAGTTGGAAGCGATTCAAGAATATCCGATTTATAAAGAACGCCTTACGCCAAAATTACAGCAAGTTTTGCAACAAATGGAAACAAAAAAGGGGCAATTTGTGACTGGTCCAGACAAAGAATTTGCTGTTGGAACGGTGATGGCAAACCCTAAAAAAATAGCTTTTTTGGTTAATAAAAATACGGCAAGTACGGCAGAACAGTTTATTTTGGAAGCCAAACAAAGCACTAAAACTATAATTTTTGGCGAAAATACCAAAGGTTTGGCAGATTATATTGAAGTCAGAGATTGGGGCTTGCCTTGCTACGGCTGGAGAGTTGCCTTTTCTTTAGCAAAAAGCCCACGTTTGCCACAAAAACCTATTGATAATGTTGGCATCACTCCAGATGTAAAAATTGGAGAAAATGAAGGCGATTGGGTGGGTTTTGTTAAGAATTATTTAGAAAAACAACAATAATTTTATGTAGTTTGGGACTATTACATCAAAAGGTTTTTTATCTTTGATCTAACAAACTCTTCTCAGACTATGAAAAAAACACTTTGGCTAATTCTCTCAGGAATTATCTTACTTTCTTCTTGCCGCAAAAATGCGTCAAATAACGACCCAAAAATCAATGAACTTCTCAAAGATTTTGCCAATAAACGAGTAAAATTGCCCAACGGTTGGTCACTTACACCTGCGGGTAGAAGCATAAATTTAGCCAATGATTTGCCTCTGACTTTAGTGGTTTCGCCTTCAAAAAAATATTTGGCAATCACCAATAATGGGCAAGGCGACCAAAGCATTACGCTCATTGATGCCCAAACAGAGAAAATCTTAGACGATAAATCTATCGCCAAGTCTTGGGTAGGTTTGGCATTTAGTCCTGACGAAAAATACATCTATGCTTCGGGCGGAAATGACAATAAAATCATCGTTTATCGCCTCGAAAATGGCAAATTGATTGATAATTCCGAAATCTTTTTGGGCAAGCCTTGGCCTGTCAAAATCTCACCCGCAGGTTTGTGCGTTACCGACAAAAACCTGTTTGTCGTTTCCAAAGAAAATAACTCGCTTTATGTCTGTAATCTTGCCGACAAATCTATCGTCAAACAAGTACAATTACCTGCTGAAGCCTATACTTGTTTGCTTTCTCCCGACAAAAAAACCTTGTATATTTCGCTTTGGGGCGGAGCAAAAATTCTGTACTATAATATTGATAGTCAAGCGATTACGTCAGAAGTTGAGGTTGATAAAAACCCAAATGATTTGCTTTTAAGTAAAGATGGAAAATACCTTTTTGTAGCTCATGGAAATGATAATACGGTTTCGGTTATTGAAACTTCTTCCAAAACAAAAATCGAATCTTTGTCGGCTTCTATTTATCCAAATTCACCCATCGGCACGACGCCAAATGGCTTGGCTTTGAATAATGATGAAACCAAACTTTTCATTGCCAATGCCGACAATAATTGCTTGGCAGTTTTTGATGTTTCGGACAAAGGTAAAAGCAAATCTTTGGGTTTTATTCCTACTGGCTGGTATCCTACGGCAGTGAAATTGGTTGATGATAAAATTTTTGTAACCAATGGAAAAGGGTTTTCTTCATTGCCAAATCCAAAAGGACCGAATCCTGTAAGTTCTAAAGCTTCGCAATCGAAAGGGGCAAATCCAGAAGCAAATCGTGGCTCACAGTATATTGGAGGGCTTTTCAAAGGTACTGTTTCGATAATTGATATGCCCGATGAGCGAACTTTGGCAGCATATTCATCATTGGTTTATGAAAACTCGCCTTATAATAAAGATGTAGAACGCCAAGCTGAAGGAGAAAAAGGCAATCCGATTCCGACAAAATTAGGTGAAAGCTCGCCCATCAAATATGTATTTTATATCATCAAAGAAAACCGTACTTATGACCAAGTTTTGGGCGATGTAAAAGAAGGAAATGGCGATGTGTCGCTTTGTCTTTTTCCAGAAAAAATAACGCCAAATCAACACGCTTTAACTAAGCAATTTGTCCTTTTAGATAATTTTTATGTTGATGCCGAAGTAAGTGCTGATGGACATAATTGGTCAACGGCAGCTTATGCAAATGATTTTGTAGAAAAAAATTGGGTAACAAGCTATGGCGGACGTGGTGGCAATTATGATTTTGAAGGAAGTCGAAAAATTGCCCATCCAAAAAATGGTTTTATTTGGGATTTTTGTAAAAGAGCTAATGTAAGCTACCGAACTTACGGAGAATTTACTTCATTAGGGAAAGCAAGTATAGCAACATTGGAAGGACATTATTGCAAAAATTTTAGGGATTATGGCACAAATTACAAGGATATTGACCGTGAGAAGGTTTGGGAGATAGATTTAGACTCTTTGATTGCCATTAATGCTGTTCCAAAGTTCAATTCGGTACGTTTGGGAAATGACCATACTTCGGGAGCAAGAATTGGCTTGCCTACTCCCGAAGCTGCCGTGGCAGACAACGATTTGGCTGTCGGAAAGTTTGTGGAACATTTATCAAAATCAAAAATTTGGAACGAATCGGTTGTTTTTATTTTGGAAGATGATGCTCAAAATGGTCCCGACCATGTGGACGCTCACCGTTCACCATGCTATGTGGCTGGCGGTTTTGTGAAGCGTGGCTTTGTGGACCACACTGCCTATTCTACAACTTCTGTGCTTCGGACTATGGAGTTGATTTTGGGACTTCCTCCAATGAGTCAATATGATGCAGCAGCAAAACCATTGTGGCGATGTTTCTCACAAAAACCTAATAGTCATGGTTTTACGGCTTTATCGGCAGGAATAGATTTGAATGAAAGGAACGTGGCGATAAATAGAAATTCAAGGAAATCTGCCTTGTGGGATTTAAGCAAAGAAGATGCCGCTCCCGATATTGCTTTCAATGAGGTCATCTGGCAAACCGTCCGAGGACTAAATAGCAAAATGCCTGCCCCTCGCCGAAGTGCCTTTGTGGTCATTGCCAAGAAAGATGATGACGACGACGATGATGATTGAGACGTTTTAGTACAACGGGTTTTTAACCCGTCTTTTTCATTTTGAGCAAAGACGGGTTAAAAACCCGTCGTACTAAAATCTACTTTCCATAAAACTCTGCAAAATAATTACGGCACTGATTTTATCAACATTACCTTTTATTTGGCGGTCTTTTTTCTTCATTCCACCAGCAATCATGGTCTGAACCGCCATTTTTGAAGTAAACCTTTCATCGTGCAAATGCACAGGTATTTCCGTGAAAGTTGCTTTTAATTCTATAATAAATCGCTCAACATAAGCTGTTCCGTCGGTGCTCGTGCCGTCCAAATTTTTGGGCATTCCGACCACAAAAGCCTCAATTAGTTCATTTTGAGCATATTTTTTGAGAAATTCCAATAAATTTTGTGTCAAAACTGTTTCTAATGCCGAAGCAATAATTTTATTGGGGTCAGTTACTGCCAAACCTGTTCGTTTAGCACCGTAATCAATAGCGAGGATTCTTGGCAATTTTTTGTTTGTTTAGAAAATAATTCTTACAAGACTGAAGACTAAAACAGTTGATTAAAGCTTCTTTGCTTCTTCCCAAAAAATATCCATTTCTGCCAATGTCATATCTTTTAGATTTTTGTTGGCTTCTTTGGCTTTTTCTTCAAGGTATTGAAAACGTTTGATGAATTTTTTGTTGGTACGTTCCAAAGCCGTTTCGGGGTTTAGATCTATAAAACGAGCGTAGTTTACTAATGAAAAAAGTAAATCGCCAAATTCGGCTTCGGCTTTTTCTTTGTCGATGGCTACATCGTTTTCAACATCAAACATTTCCTTAAATTCGCCCATTTCTTCCTCAACTTTTGCCCAAACTTGGCTTTTTTCTTCCCAGTCGAAACCTACTCCACGAGCTTTTTCTTGAATCCTCATGGCTTTTACTAAAGCTGGTAAAGATTGCGGAACACCGCCCAAAACTGACTTATTTCCTTCTTTTAGCTTCAATTGCTCCCAATTTCGCTTTACTTCTTCTTCGGTTTCGGCAATTACATCACCATAAATATGTGGGTGGCGAGAAACCAATTTATCGCAAATCGCATGAAGGACATCAGCCATATCAAAATCACCAGTTTCGGAGGCAATTCTTGAATAAAAGACCAAATGGAGCATAATATCGCCCAATTCTTTTTTTATTTCGGGCAAATCTTTCTCCAAAATAGCATCTGAAAGCTCATATGTTTCTTCAATTGTCAAATGGCGGAGAGTGTCCATTGTTTGCTTTTTGTCCCAAGGACATTGCTCACGAAGTTCGTCCATGATTGTCAGCAAACGGTCAAACGCCATGAGTTTTTCCATGCGTTGCGGGGGGAATATTGAGGGAAGTTTGTTACTCATTTTTTGATGTGCCTATGTGCTGATATGCTAATGTGCCATTTTAATTACTTTAAAAATGGGTTTTGTCTAAACCTTATAATCTTTAGATTTTCTTTGCAGGATTACCAAAAACCGTACTTGCATCTGCTACGTTTTCAACAACGACAGAACCAGCACCTACTCGGGCATTTTTGCCAACTTTTACGCCCGAAATTATGACCGCACCAGAGCCTATAAATGCTCCTTCCTCTATTTCAACATCACTATTAATGATTGCTCCTGCACCGATTTGTACATAATTGCCCACTTTTGCATTAATATCAATAACCACAGAAGCATTGATTATACAATGATTTCCGACTGTTGCATAAGGATTTACCACCGCACGAGCTGCCACTAAGTTTCCATGTCCAATTTGGGCAATTTCCGAAACCACCGCTGTATTATGAATAGCATTGACAGGCATCACTTTTCGTCGATTAATGAGCATTTCGACTACTTTTTTGCGTTCTTTATTGTTTTCTAAGGCTACAAAGGCTTCTGTTTTGTTGCCTATTAATTTCAAAAAGCCATCATCGTCGGTGTCGCCAAGAACGAAAATTTCGCCAATTTCTTTACCGTGTAATGCTTTGTCGTCATCTAAAAATCCAAAAACTAATACTTCGTTTCTGTTAAAAATATCTAAGGCTATCTTTCCAAGATTTCCTGCACCAAAAATTAAAATTGGGTTTTCCATGTATAAGAATTCTGAGTTTTGTTGTTTTGAAAATTGCTCCACAATAATCTGTACCAAACAGCTCCACTGGGGCAGAAAATGCGTAGCACGGGGCTTGTGCTTTTTATAACTCAACCACCACTTACAGGAGGGATAAGTACAATTTCGTCATTTTCTTTTATTACTATTTCATCGCCTGCATATTCGGAGTTTAGGGCAATACGTAAAGACCTAAGTGCCTGAAAGTCAGGAAATTGTGATGAAAGTTTTTGTTTTAAATCGGCAACCGTAGCACCCATTTCGAGCGTGATTGCATATTCAAATTGTCCAATTATATCTCTTGTGATGCCGAAGCATAAAATGCGTAAGTTCATGAAAAAGTATTCATTTTTTTTATCAAATAATAAAATCGAAATGTCAATAAAATGGCAGAGGCAGTAAGTCCGGCCAAAAGTCCAATCCAAATACCAATGGCATCTAATTTCATTGAAAATCCAAGAAAATAGCCTAATGGTAAAGCTACGCCCCAATAGGCAAACATGGTTATCCAAGTTGGAATATTCACGTCAGTAATTCCTCGCAAAACGCCCAATGCAACAACCTGAATGCCATCTGACAATTGGAAAACTGCGGCAATTATCATCAATTTTATGGCAATTTTTACCACTTCTGTATCAGAAATGTATATTTCGACAATAAAACGATTAAAAACAAGCATAATCAACATCATGAATGTCATAAAGATAATTACCAAAAGCAATGCAACATTTGCTGATGTCTTAATTTTAGCAATACTTTTTAGTCCACGCCCTTCCCCGACTCTTATTCCGCCCGCTACGCCTAAACCAGCCGCCATCATATAAGTTGTTGCTGCAATGTTTATGGCTATTTGATGTGCTGCCAATTGGTTTTCGCCCAGCCAACCCATCATGATAACTGCCAAAGAAAAGGCTGCGATTTCAAAGAAAAATTGCAAACCACTTGGCACACCTATTTTGAAAATCATTTCGACTAAATCATTGATTTTCAGTACATTATATTTGGCTTGAATATACCTTTTGAATATTGTGTTTTTGAAAAGATATGACAACATCGCTAACAACATCAAAATTCGAGTAATAAGCGTAGAAACTGCCGAGCCATTTAAACCCAATTTGGGAAAACCTACAAAACCATTTATCAATAAAATATTAAAGACCAAATTCAAAACCAAACCAATGACCGTAATCATCATGGCAACATAGGTGCGTGAAAGCCCATCTGATAATTGTTTTGAGGCAATAAAAACAAACATAAAAACATTCGAAATAACAATTATTGCCATGAAAGTTGGAGCTTGGCGATTTATTTCGGGCGATTGTTGAAAAATATCGAAGAAATAAATACAAACAAAACCAATCAAACCCAAAATTAGTCCAAACCATAATGAAACTCGAATTCCCGCTCGAAAAAGGCGATTGATTTCGGGAATATTTCGCTCGGCTTTTGCTTTGGAAATTAATGGTGCAACCACCGAAAGTCCACCAATGCCAATAGAAGCAATCAGAAAAGCCATAGAATTTGCAATTCCTGAAGCCCCAAGACCGATTTTTCCAATATAACGACCAACCATTATATTATCAGTAACATGCATCAAAATAACGCCTAATTGTGCCACTACAATTGGAAAAGCAAGCGAAAAAGTTTTGTTTATTTCCTCTTTATATGTTTTTGAAAAAACGGGCATTTCTATAGGTAATTTATCAAAAATAAAATCTTAATTACAAAGGTCGGAAAATTTAGTCAAGAATTATTATTAAGATGATTAACTTTGCCGTTCATTTATAACTCATTTTATGAAAACCACTCTTTATCTAATTGCGATTTTAAGTCTTACATTAAATGCCTGTAACTCTAATTTTAATGAAAGTACCCCAACAAATCTTGACGGACATTGGTTAAATAAAGAATATTTGGACGCATTAAATAGTAATCATTCGCCACAGCAAGTTGCCAAAAACCAGTCTTTTTATGCAACTGAGTTAGTTTTTGATAAAAAAATAGGGGATTCTTTGTTGATTTTTAATGGTCAAATTGAGTTTTCAAATTTGCCTATTAAACGCAGTGGAGATACGCTTCGCTTGAAACTAAATCAAGATGCTCAAACTGAAATTGTTTATTCAGCAATTGATAAAACGCTTTCTTTTACTGACAAAGCACTCAACCGAGTTTTTAGATTTGTTCGTGCAGATAGTAGTTTGATTGACAAAACCTATACGCCCAAAGTTGCTTTTCCTGCTGCCGTCAATAAGGCAACTTTTGAAGGTTCTTGGCAAATGTTTGAGCATCTTTCTGTAGAAAAAAGTGCTGTTTTTGATAAATTTGGCAATATTACGGGTTGGGACAAATACCAAACCTTCACCGTTTGTGTAAATGGCGATTGCACCGAAAATGAAGATGGTGATGTGATTTTTTTTGGAAACAAAACAAAGTCTGATTCTTACGGTTTTCGCTCGAAGGGAGATACCATTACCGTTTTTGAATTAAAACAAAAAAATGATGCTGACGAAAAGCCTGTTTATGGGCATGGGCTTCCGTTGGTGCTTTTGGTTAGGAAAAAGAAGTAAAAATGCCTTGCTTTATTAAATGTTTCGTTAAAATAAATCTATTTCAACCGTGAAAAATAAATCTATTTTCTTATTTCTTTTTTTTATTTCCTGCAAAATGCTCTTTGCTCAAGGAACTTTAACTATTCAGGAAGTTAATCAAAAGTTGGGAAAAGGAATAAATATGGGGAATATGTTTGAAGCTCCAACAGAAACCGAATGGGGAAATCCTTTTCAAGATGACTATTTTGATAGAATTGCGACTTTAGGTTTCAACCATGTAAGAATTCCTATTCGTTGGGATGTTCCAAGTAGAGCTGCTCAAACTTCTCCTTTTACTATAAATCCTGTTTTTTTGGCAAGAATAAAATATGTTGTTGATAAGGCATTAACCAACAAATTGTATGTTGTGATAAATATGCACCACCACGAGGAGGTTTTTGCAAATCCTACCAATGCAAAAGATCGTTTTTTGAGTCAATGGAAACAAATTGCTGAGTTTTTTAAAGGCTATGACCAAAAGTTAGTCTTTGAGTTCATGAACGAACCGCATGATAATTTAACTCCAGAACTTTGGAATACCTATTTCAAAGATGCTTTGCAAACGATTCGAGTTACGAATCCTACAAGGGCAGTTTTGATGGGGACAGCTGAATATGGCGGACTTTCGGCAGTTTCAAAGCTTCAAATTCCTGACGATAAAAATATAATCATTAGCGTACATTATTACAATCCTTTCAATTTTACGCATCAAGGAGCAGAATGGGTCGGAGCAGATTCACAAAAATGGTTAGGCACGCAATGGGAAGATTTGAGTGCCGAAAGAAATCAAATAATCAATGAGTTTGATTTCCTGAAAACTTTTGCCAAACAAAAAAACATTCCTGTTCATGTGGGCGAATTTGGTGCGTACAGCAAAGCTGATATTGAAAGTCGAATTCGATGGACAACTTTTTTGGCAAGATGGTTTGAAGAGCAAGGTTTTAGTTGGGCATATTGGGAATTTAGTGCTGGGTTTGGTATTTATGACCCTGCCACCAAGCAATATAATACACGTTTGGTAGATGCTTTGATAAAAAATCCGATGCCTTCACCCAAAACTTTGGCAACAAAAGAACTTTATAATAGCAATTTTGTAAGTGGAAATGATGGCTGGAATTTGGCGGTTCAAGCAACAGCAAGCGGAACACTTTCGAGAAATAGTGGAGGTTTGGTAATTGATGTAAAAACAGCAAGTAAAGAAGGTTGGTTTGTACAATTGACTAAAACGAATATTGCTTTGGTAAACAAAAAGCGGTATTTGGTAACTGTCAAGGCATTTTCTAATAAAAATGTAAATGTTACAAGTTATCTCGGAAAAGCTTCAGACCCTTATAATAGCTATTCGGGCTATCCAACTTTTGATTTAAGTACTAATGAAAAGACGTTGTCTTATACATTCGTAATGAATGACCCAAGCGACCCCGTTGCCAGAATGAGCTTTGATTTAGGAACAACTATTGCTATGATTACTTTGTCTTCTATCAAAATCGAAGAGGTGATTGATAATAGTGTTTTGGCACAAGAACTTGAAGAACATTTTGTTGTTTTTCCAAACCCAACGTCAGATTTTATAACAATACAAAATGCTGAATTGATTGAAAAAATACAAATTTCTGACCAAAAAGGAAGAATAATTTTATCAAAAACGCCTAATAATGAATCAAGTTTGACTATTGATTTACGCAATTATTCTTCAGGAATTTATTTTGTTTTGGTTGATTCTGGCGGAAAAACATTTTCTAAGAAAATTGTGAAAATGTAGGTTTTCACTCCCCAAATGCCTCTCTTAAAACCTCCTTGTCATCAAAATGGTGTTTTACGCCTTTGACGTCTTGATAGGTTTCGTGACCTTTTCCTGCGACCAAAATAATGTCTTCGGGCTTTGCCATTTTCACAGCTGCCAAAATTGCCTCGTGGCGGTCTTCGATGGTTTGAGTTTTCTTGAAATGTTGTGCAGGAACTCCTTTTTGCATTTGTTCCAAAATATCCAAAGGGTCTTCATTGCGAGGATTATCAGAAGTTAAAATCACTTTATCGCTAAATTTACAGGCAATTGCAGCCATTATTGGTCGTTTTGTTACATCTCGGTTTCCTCCACAACCAACAACTGTAATAATTGTTTGATTGCCTTCTCGCAAATCTTTGATGGTTTCCAACACATTTTCTAAGGCATCGGGCGTGTGGGCATAATCAACAATACCTACGATTTTATTTTTAGAAACTACCTGTTCAAATCTTCCTGCAGGAGGTTGAATATCAGACAATTGCACTAAAACTTCGTCAGAATCTTCGCCCAAAAGCACGGCAGCACCATAAACTCCTAATAAATTATAAGCATTGAATGAACCTATCAATTTGAACCAAACTTCATGGTTTCCGATTTCCATTTGCAAGCCAAAAAGCCCACAAGCCAAAACTTTACCTTTGAAAGTACCAATATTTTTGAGGGAATAAGTTTGTTTGTTAGCGGCAGTATTTTGCAACATCACTTTTCCAACTTTATCATCTGTATTTACCAAAGCAAAAGCCGAAGCTGGCAATTGGTCGAAAAAGCCTTTTTTGGCATTCAAATAATTATCAACCGTTCCATGAAAATCAAGGTGGTCGTGTGTGAGATTTGTAAAAATTCCTCCTGCAAAATGTAAACCCGTGATACGTTCCTGCACGACTGCGTGCGAACTAACCTCCATGAAACAATGTGTAACGCCTTTTCGTACCATTTCGGCCAAAAGTGCATTGACTTTTACCGAATCGGGTGTGGTGTGTGTCGAAGGAATAATTTCTTCATCAATTTGATTTTCAACGGTCGAAAATAAACCACAACGATAACCCAATTTTCGGAAAAGTCTAAAAAGCAAAGTAGCAATAGATGTCTTTCCATTTGTGCCTGTAACGCCTACTAATTTTAGTTTTTTGGAAGGGTGCTCATAAAAATTGGCAGCAATCAAACCCATTGCTTTTGCCGAATTTTCTACTTTCAAAAATGTTATTTCTTCCTTGATATTTTCGGGCAATTTTTCACACAAAATCGCTACTGCCCCTTGCTCTATTGCGGTTTTTATAAAATTATGTCCATCTACTTGCGTTCCACCAATTGCGACAAAAAGGCTTTCTTTTTCAACTTTTCGAGAGTCAAAAACGATGTTTTTAATGTCAATATCTGTCTTTCCTGCAACAGCTTGGAGAGAAACTTTATAAAGGATTTCGCTTAGTATCATTTTCATATAATTAAGCCCTCTCTATCGGGTAGGACCGCTGATGCAGAGGGTTTGGGTGGAGCTTTTATTCAACTACAAACTCATAATTTCCACTAAAAACCTCAAAAATAGCTTTGTCTTTTTCGGTTTTTATGAAAGTTATACCTTCAATCTTAACAGGCTTTTTCTTTACTATAAATGGCTTACTGCCCTCCTTTATATTATTGATAGTTTTTCCACTTTGAAGCGGCAACTGAATTTGCACCGAAGTATTTGCAGGAATACTCAATTTCAAACTAAACTTATTTCCTTGTAAATTCGATTGGCTTGTAATTTGTCCATAATTTGAATCAAAGTTTTTAGACTCCGAAGCCAAAATCGGGGCAATTACAAGTTTGGCTTCATTTAAGTTTGGTTCAACGATAGTCTTTTTGGCATAAATTTTACTCAAAAATGCCTCCGAATTTGCCAAGTTTTCTACAAAAGGAGCATTTTCAGAAATCACTTTTGCAACCAAGTTATTTTCGTCAGGTTTTTTGGGTAAGCCTTCTATTTCAACATAACGAAAACTATGTAAAGTAAATTTCGATTCCCATTGTTCAACTCCATAGCCTTTCAAAATATATTTATCGATCTGGCTAAGATTTTTTGTTTCCACTAATCCTTTGTCTGTCAAAACCTCAGCAAATTTCATTTCGATTTCTTTTGTGGCTTTTCCCTCTACTTTCAAATGTACAAATCCAACAATATTTTGACCAAAATCAAAGACAAATCGACTTTTTTTGGGTTCAGATATTTTAATACTTTTGATTTCTCTTGAAACCTGCATTTGTGGGGAAATTTGTGGTTTTAGTTCTAATTTACTTTCCAAATCGTCCATTATTGCTGAATTTTCCCAATCTTTACCATATTCGAGCTGTGCATTATAAACTTCGCCGCCATTAATTGTATTTGAAATAATGGGCGAAAGTCGAGTTTTCCAGCTTCCGTCCGAAATAATTGTTTGGCGAGAACCATCATAAAAATCAAGCTCCATTTGAAATAAAAATCGGCATGGAACTTTTTCATTTTGCCAAGCATTTCCTAAAGTTGCCGTGATGAAATTTGTACCGATGCTCAAGTCATCATTTGAAATTTCATAAATTTGATAAGGAATCGTTTTGGAATACTTTGTTATTCCTGGCGTAAGTATATCTTGACTAACTTTTTTGCCATTGAAAGTCAAATGATATGCACCCAAACCTGTTACATAAATTCTGGCACGAGTTGCCCTTTTTGCCAAATTAAACTCTTTTTGAAGTTCAACAGATTTGCCTTCTGAGCTATTTTTGCCAATCCAATGTGCCGACCAATCTGATTTTTGGAGTAATGCCATTTCCCACCAAGTCGGTTCGCTATAATTTGTTGGTTTGTTTTTTTCATTCCAAATTTTTACTTTCCAAAAATATCTTTTTCGAGATTCTACTTTACCTCCATATACAACTCCAAGTGAATTTTCCGATTTTACCATGCCTGAGTTCCAAATATTACCATTATCTTTTTTAAGGTCGGCTTCGTTGTCAGCAACCAAAACTTGGTAAGCTGTTTGTTTTGTTCCTCGAGTTGTAGATTTTATTTGCCAAGAAAGTCGAGGTTTTATGATTTCCAAACCAAAAGGGGTTTCTTCAAATTCGCAACGAAGTTTTTCGAGCGTTTGGGCATTAGAAGAGAGTAATATTAAAGTTGCAAAGATTGAAAAAAGTACTGTTTTCATGGAAATTGATTTGGTTTCAGACGCAAATTTACTTTTTTTTTGTCTTTATTGGAAATTTTAATAAACATTCTCTATAAAAACGGATTAGAAAATCAGCGTTACATTTCCTTTCATCACAAAAAATTTCTGCTTCATAAAAGAAAACTTTTTTGCCCCTCTGATAGTTATTACTTTTGCACTGAAACTTTGTTTTGTATTACAATTTTTACATAACTTATTTATTATCAATAATTAAATCTACAAAAAATCCAATTTATGAAAAAACTGTTTCTATTATTTATTAGTCTATTTTTCACTTGGAATGTTACTGCACAAGAGAAATTTACTGTCAGCGGGTACATAAAAGATGCTGCTAATGGCGAAGGTCTGATTGGTGTTTCGGTTTATGTGCAAGAAATCAAGTCGGGTACTCAGACAAACCCTTATGGCTTCTATTCTTTGACGCTTCCAAAGGGAACGTATAATTTGGTTTTGACGTATGTTGGCTTTGAAAAAACAAGCAAACAAATTGAATTAAACCAAGATTTAAAATTAGATGTCGAACTGAAAGATGATTCTAAACTTTTGCAGGAAGTTGTGATTACAACAAAAAAAGCCGACGATAATGTAAAGAATATCGAAATGTCGGTCAATAAAATTGACATCAAAACCATGCAAAAAATGCCCGCTTTGCTTGGAGAAGTTGATATTATTAAAAGTATTCAGTTTTTGCCAGGCGTAACTTCTGTTGGCGAAGGAGCTTCGGGTTTCAACGTGCGTGGCGGTGGAATTGACCAAAACTTGGTTTTGCTCGATGAAGCTCCCGTTTATAATTCTTCTCACCTTTTTGGATTTTTCTCAGTTTTCAATCCTGATGCGGTGAAAGATGTAAAGCTCATCAAAGGAGGAATTCCTTCTCAATATGGCGGACGAATTTCTTCGATTTTGGATGTACGAATGAAAGAAGGAAATGCTAAAAAAATGCAGTTTTCGGGTGGAATAGGCAGTATTTTTTCAAGGTTTACTTTTGAAAGTCCAATCGTTAAAGACAAAGGCTCATTTATTGTTGCACTTCGTCGCTCTTATATTGATATTTTGGCAAAGCCTTTTTTGAATACAGATTTGAAAGGAACGAGTTTTTATTTCTATGATTTTACGGCAAAAGCCAATTATCGAGTAAATCAGAAGAATACTGTTTTTCTTTCGGGATATTTTGGGCGTGATACTTTTGGTGCTGATTTTGGTTTTAATTGGGGAAATGCCACCACGAGTTTTCGGTGGAACCACGTTTTCAATAACAAACTTTTCTTGAATAATACTGTTTTTTATAGCAATTATGACTACGCTTTACAATCTGATTTAAAAAAGAAAAATGACCAAGATGCTTTCCGTTGGAAGTCGAATATTATTACGTATAGCGTAAAACCTGACTTTACTTATTATCCAAATACAAACAATACCGTAACTTTTGGTGGTCAATTGACTTATTATACTTTCAATCCTGGGCAAGCGGTAGCGATTTCGGGCGGAGTAGAAAGATTGATTGGTTTGAATGATAAATTTGCTTCAGAAAGTGCCTTTTACGTCGGAAATGAGCAAAAAATTAATTCGAAAATATCGCTTCAATATGGTTTACGTTACTCACTTTACAACTATTTGGGCAAAGGAAATGCCTACGAATTGAGTGCTTCAAATAATGACGGTGAACGCCGAAGCATTACAAAAACCGTTGAATATGCTTGGGGTAAAAGTATTCAGCAATATGGCAATTTTGAGCCTCGTTTTGCTGCAAATTTTGGTCTGGGACAAGATAATTCCATCAAGTTGAGTTATAATCGTTTGGCTCAATACATACATTTATTGTCGAATACGACAGCTTCTTCTCCGCTTGACGTTTGGACTCCGAGTAGCAATAATATCAAACCTCAACTTGCCGACCAAGTGGCTTTGGGCTATTTCCACAATTTCAGTGATAATATGTTTGAAACTTCGGTGGAGGTTTATTACAAGAAATTGTATAACCAAATTGATTATATCAGAAATGCCGATTTGTTGCTTAATAATGCAGTTGAGGCTGACTTGCTTTCGGGAAAAGGGCGTGCTTATGGTGCGGAATTTTATGTTAAAAAGGCAAAAGGTAAATTCAACGGTTGGGTAAGTTATACATTGGCTCGCACTGATCGAAAAATTGAAGGTTTGAATCAAAATGCATGGTTTCCAAGTAGAATCGACAAAACGCATAACTTGGCAATCGTCGGCATTTATGATTTGAACAAACGTTGGACTTTTTCCACAAACTTTACACTTAGTACAGGCACTCCTGCAAGTTTCCCGACCAATAAGTTTATTTGGCAAGATTATGCCCTACCGCACAATTATTACGACACTCGCAATGCTTACCGAATTCCTGCCTCGCATCGTTTAGACTTGGCGGCAACTCGACAAACCAAATATGGCTTTTTCAAACGTGGTACTGGCGAATGGGTTTTTTCTATTTATAATGTTTATAATCGTAGAAATCCGTTCTCGGTTTTTGTACAGCAAAATGATACCGACCCAACCAAAACCGAAGCTGTGAGATATGCTGTTTTTGGGTCTATTATTCCTGCGGTAACTTATAATTTTAAATTCTGACCTCGGCAACGCTCGGTCACCGTTTTTTTAAGTTAAATTAAATTTACAAAAAATGAAAAAAATACTTTCAATACTTATAATACTTTTTATTTCAGTTTCGATATTTTCGTGTACCGATGTTATTGAATTTGATGTGAAAGATGGCGTTGTTCAGTTAGCGGTTGATGCTCTTGTGAATAACAAAAAAGAAACCCAAACTATCAAATTGACACTAACACAAGGTTATTTTGATAATTCGACAATCAAACCTGCACTTGGGGCAAATGTTATTGTTTTCGACCAAGATAGCGTGGCTTACCAATTCAAAGATTTGAAAAATAATGGTGTCTATACTTATGATGCCACAAAAAATCCTTTGAATAAAATTGGCAAGCAATATGCTCTTTATGTAAGTTATGGCGGTGAAGAATACGTTTCGCTTTCAAAATTGAATCGTGTGCCTAAAATTGATTCTATTAATTATCAAGTAGAAAGTTTTCCTGTAAAACCAGATAATGGACCACAGGAAGGTTTTCAGCCTCAGTTTTACGCCAATGACCCACAAGGCGAAGGAGATTGCTATTGGGTAAAATCTGCCAAGAACAATAAATATTTTTCTAAGCCAAGCGAGATAACCGTAGCTTATGATGCAGGTTTTAGTCCTGGCTCAAAAACCGATGGATTGTTGTTTATATTGCCTATTCGTACCTCAGTTGGTCGAGAATTGTATTCAGATAAAGACACCTTGAAAGTTGATGTTTATTCGACAACTGTTGAGCAATTTTATTATTTACAATTAATTTCCCAAGTTTCGCAGCCAGGTAGTTTGTTTTCAACTCCTTTGTCGAATATTCCTTCGAATATTACAAATAGAAATACAAGTTCGACTAAAAAGGCAATTGGTTTTTTTGGAATGTCGGCAGTAAGTTCGATGGAAACTATTATTGATAAAAGTAAGGCGAAGCCGAAGAAGTAATGTTTAATGATGAATTTCATTCCTAAAAAAGATTCTTCCAAGTACCTTTAATGAAGTTATATTTTAAGGTACTTGGAAGGGCTTTCCAAAAATATTTATTGATTTCTACAGAAAATGAGGGTTGCATATAACAGTTGATTACGCACCCTTCACACTCCTTTAATTTCCCTTCTAAGGCAACAATTTCTTGCACTTCCTTCGAGTAATACAAGTCAAAAAGATTCCTTTTTATTTCAAAATCTTTCGTTCCCAAATGATAGCACGGAAGCACTAATTTGTTTTCTGGTGAGATAACAATCGTTGTCGAAGCTGCTTTACAGATGGGGTTTTCCACATGATTTCCTCCATTTTTTCGGAGGTCAATGAAGGCTTCATTCAAATAGACATTTTTCTGTTTTCCCCACCATAAAAGTTTCTTCAAACTCGCTTCAGAAAGGTTATCCCCAGTTTCTACTTGGTTATAGTTGAAAACTGGATTTAGAATTAAGATCAAATTATTTGGCTGTGAAATTTCCTTCCAAACCCTTTCTATCTTATCCACATTTTGTTCAAAAACTGTGAACAGAATATCTGGTCTTTCGCCCAATTTTTTCGCAATTTGCACTGAATCTAATAATTTATCGAAACATTTTACACCTCTTGATTTATTATGTTCATCTTCATCGGGCGAGTCCAAGGAGAAATGAAGCATATCTATTTTGCCTTTTAGTAGCTCGGCGTACTTGGGGTAAAGTAGGGTATTTGTAGTAACGGTTGTGAGTAATCCTGCCTTTTTTGTTTCGTCTAAAAGCAAGTCTAATTCACGGTGAAGCAATGGTTCTCCACCAGTAAAATCAATGACTTTAACACCTAATTTTTTGAGGTCTTGAAGGTTTTCTCGAAAGTTTTCGAGGGTTATGTAAGGTGAAGGTTTTTCCCAAATATCACAGAAACTACACGTTGCATTGCAGCGATAAGTTACGTAGTAATTGCAGAGTATTGGATGAGAAATGAGTCGCATTTTTTTGATAAAGAATTTAGACAAAAGACAAGAAACAAAAGATAATTTTACTTCAAAAATGAAAAAATCTTTTGTCTCTTGTCTTTTATCTCTTGTCTGCTTTATTGTAGCATCCCCAACAAACTTGCTAACTTATCTTTCAAATCTTTTCTATCAACTATAAAATCAAGGAAGCCGTGGTCTAAAACAAATTCTGCCGTTTGGAATCCTTTTGGTAATTCCTTTCCGATTGTTTCTTTGATAACTCGTGGTCCCGCAAAACCAATTAAGGCTTCTGGCTCAGATATATTAAAATCACCAAGCATGGCATACGAAGCTGTTACTCCGCCTGTTGTTGGGTCTGTCAATAAGGAAACATAAGGAATTTTCGCTTCTGCCAACTGTGCTAATCTTGCCGAAGTTTTTGCCATTTGCATTAATGAAAAACCAGCTTCCATCATTCTTGCTCCACCCGATTTTGAAATCATCAAAAAAGGTATTTTGTGTTTCAAAGCATATTCTACTCCACGAGCAATTTTTTCACCAACTACCGAACCCATCGAACCACCTATAAAACTAAAATCCATGCAAGTGATAACAATATCATTTTCTGACATTTTTCCGTAGGCTGTTCGAGCTGCATCTTTTAAACCCGATTTTTTTTCGGTTGCTCTTACTCTGTCCACATAAGATTTTGTGTCGGTAAATTTCAAAGGGTCGCCCGAATGAAGATTAGCATCAAGCTCTGTATATTCGCCTTCGTCGAAAAGTATTTGAAAATATGCTTCTGAACCTATTTTTTCGTGGTAATTGCAATTGCTACATGTGAAAGCATTGAGTTTATGCTCACGGGTGTGCATTGCTTTCTTACAATTTGGACACTGATACCAAAGCCCATCGGGAGCTTCACGTTTCATTTCCGTCGGAGTCTGAATTCCTTTATCTTTTCTCTTAAACCAAGACATATTCGTTATTGTATTTTGAGGGGACAAAGGTAAATAATCTTGGGCGTTGATTTTAAATTTTATCTTATTTTTATGATTACTTCTACTTTGGCACTCTGAACTTAGAATATATTTATAACTAAATTTGAGCATGAAAATATTTGATGAAAAAAAATTAATGAGTATCTGAAAGGCTTTGGAAGCTTATTTAAGTGTTATAAAACAGACAATATTGCCAA
>JANNDY010000083.1:0-2235 GCA_031378345.1 Emticicia sp.
GTTTTTCAAATCCCCAACTTCATAAATACGTTGACGTTGTAGGAAACCCTTCCATGAACCTCTTTCATACTTTGGGCAGACTTGACAAGACACTAAGTTTATCTCAAGCACTCAGAAAATGCCAGCGACCTAAGACACCTTTTAAGAACACTTTCGTTTATCTTTGTTGAAAGCGAACATTAATGAGAGAACTGGAAATAATTGTTAGAATATATCGGGAATTGCTTTCAAAAATTGGCAAAAAGGGCATCCCTGTAAACATGCGGGTTAAGTCACTTGTTGGAACCGTTCAGGATGACCCGTTTGATAATTGGATTGAAGCCGAAATAAGAACTGCTCTTCCTTCAAATTTTGAGGTTTTCCATTCTGGTACATTGACAACACCCGATATTATCATTAGAGATAAGCAAAATGGAACTATAGTTGGTTTAGAGATAAAAAAACTCATTCAAAAATCAAATGGCAGCGACTCAAGAGGGTTGACAATTGATTACAATAGTTCACTTCCGTGCGGCTCAACATTGATTAAAGTTGGAGCTGAAACAATTGTAATTCCTTGCTTTTATTTGTTCGCATTACTTGACCTATCCAGCTTAAATATTGTAACCCTAATTCTTATGGATGGGGATTTCCTCAACTACGACTTTGACCTTCATAAAGAAGCAAAATTTTCTAACTATACAGAATACAATCATGGCCCTTATGGCGAAGGTTCTATCAGGCATAGGAAAATGTATACTTATCCAAATCCACTAAATTCAAAAATTAGCGAGTTCCATATGCGACAAATTCTTGTTGCTAAGAAAGCTGATTTTGAAAAAATAAAAGACACCAAAAGCATTACAGAACAAATTATCAGGACAGACAAGTATGATAATTCGTTTTATTATTATTTGAAGGACGAAACAAGTAATGCAAAGACTACACTTAAAACACTTAAAACTTTAACTGGCATATTTGACCTTTGTAAGTCAAGAATTCCTAAAGTAAGAACATCTGGTGCAATTCCGTCAATACCTCTTTTACCACCCTCAAAACCGACCACCAATGTTTAAGATTAAAGAGGAGGAAAAAACAGACTACACATACCTTGGACTTTTTTCTGGTGCAGGTGGACTTGACCTTGGCTTTGACCTTGCAGGTTTTCAACATACAGAATCAAATGAGATTTTAGATTATGCTGCAACCACTTTGAAAAATAATAGACCTGATTGGAATATCATTTGTGGAGATGTAAGAGAATACACACCAACTTTCAAAAAGGGACTTGATGTACTCTTGGCAGGTTTTCCATGTCAGGGATTTTCACTTGGCGGCAATCGCAATGAAGACGATGAAAGAAATACACTTTACCGTGAAGTAATAAGGATTGCAAAATATATGCAGCCAAGAATGATTGTTATGGAAAATGTTCTAAATCTTAGGACTATGACCCATCCTGAAACTGGTAAATCTTTTTCACAACAAATTTCTGATGAACTTTCGGCTATTGGCTACTCAACTACGTTTGACTTTTTCAGAGTATCAGAACACGGAGTACCTCAAACAAGAAGGCGTTTTATTTTTGTTGCTTTTAAAGGAGATGTTCTAAACACTTTCAGATTTCCAAAACCGTTAAAGGACACAACCATTAAGAATTTTATTTACGAATTAGGACAGGATTTATCAATAAAATTGCCTAATCACAATCCTAAGTGGGGCTTTAAAAGTTATGCTCATACTGAAACTGGTGAAGCATTTGATGAAAGCGAAATTTCTATCCCAGTAAGATTAAGTAGAACTGCATCAGAAGGTAATCCCGTAAGAGATTTTAATTCACCATTTCCAGCAATTGACACAGCGACCGTTTGGGGTTGGGCAAAAGGAAATGTACAAGCAGAAAGAATAGTGAAGGATAGAACTGACGGAGCAATGTTTGTTAGAAATCCTGAAAGTGAAGCAAAACTATGGCGTATCAAGGCAAGCAAAATCAGAGCCTTTACTGCAAGAGAATATGCAAGAATACAAACCTTTCCCGACGACTGGGTATTTTATGGTAACAACAAAAGAGAGTTGCAGCTACAAATTGGAAATGCAGTACCAGTTTTATTTGCAAAAAGAATTGCATTAAAAATAAAAGAAACTTTGGAAGTGTTGGACGGCAAATCAGAATCTCTAATTGAAGCTGGAGAACAGACCCGTTTATTCTAAGAGCATCATGAAAGGAAGGGCTTCCTACAACATGGGGTTTGCCAA